>NZ_AP018448.1:3741428-4053214 GCF_030294945.1 Streptomyces graminofaciens
CTCGCCGGGGACACGGTGGTGACCGTGCCGTCCGGGACGACCACGTACGACGGCGTGTTGAGCGGCACCGGCACGCTCACCGTGCGCGGCACCGGCACGCTGGTCCTCACCAGGAACAGCGACTTCACCCTGCCGAAGTCCCGGCAGCGGCAGAGCGTGAAGACCCTGGGCGGCAACCACCCGTACGTCACCGTGACCAACCCGGACCCGCCGGCCGTGACCGTGGCGAAGGGCGCGACCCTTCAGTACGGCGACAGCGGTTCGACCGGAGTCATCGGCCACTACCCGTACAACACCCCGGCGTTCCGGCTCAACCAGAACAACATCCGGGTCGACGGCACCCTGCGGCTGTCCCTGAAGAACGTCGACTACAACCTGGGCACGATCAGCGGCTCCGGCCTGGTCACCCAGCCGAGGTTCCTCTGGGGCACCTGGGACCTGTCCGGCACCCATCCCTTCACCGGGGTCATCGACAACGGCACGCAGGTGAACGCCGGGCGGCCGGAGTTCGCGACCTCGCTGCCGCGCGTGCGCAAGGTCCTCAACCAGGGCACCTGGACCGTGGACACCCCGCTGGGCCAGACCGTCACCCAGGGCATGGACTTCTACCAGCGCGAGTACGGCAGCGACATCAACGTCCAGTCGCGGCCGGGCAGCAAGGTGATCCTCACCGGCCAGTACAGCTGGACGGACCGGGGCGGCGACAGCAACCCCTCGCTCAGCGACCCCGCCCTGAACTGGACGCCCGCACGGAAGAACGTCAACAAGCGCGGCACCAACATCAAGGGCGCCAACGTCCAGTGGGGCGACGGGACGACCAACAAGATCTTCATGCCGGGGACCGCCAAGACGGTCTACATCAACCTGCTCGCGGCCCGGTCCCGCTCCCTGTTGACCTTCGACTACAACGGGCCGGTGACCCTGGGCGCCCCCATCGGCGGCGGCCGGTTCCACGACACGTTGTCCGCGCCCGGCGCCGGGGACATCGTCGTCAAGGGGACGAAGGGCAACGACGTCACCTTCGCCGCCACGCAGTTCTACAACGGCTCGACGACGATCGAGAAGAACGCCGTGCTGCGGCTGGGCAGCGGGAAGAAGGGCGGCGACGGCGGGCTGTACACCAAGGGCGACCTGTACAAGGTGGTCGACAACGGCTCGCTGGTCGTGCGGAACGTCTCGACCCCCGTGACACTGTCGAAGATCGGCGGCAGCGGCTCGCTCACCCAGTCGGGCACCGCGACGACGACACTGACGGGCGGTGGGGTGACGTACACGGGCAGGACGACCGTCACCAAGGGCACGCTCGCGCTGCGCTCGGGGGCGACTCTGGCGCACAGCAGGACCATCCGGCTCACCACGGCCGGGGCGAAGCTCGATGTGGGCACGGCAGGGCTGCGGGTGACCAAGTCGCTGTCCGGCAAGGGCACGGTCAAGGGCGCGGTGACCAACGAGGGCGTGATCGTGGCCGGGCTCACGGTGACCGGCGGCTACACCCAGACCGAGCGGGGCGAACTCGTGCTGCGCGAGCAGCCGTTGAAGGTGAGCGGGGCGGTGAAGCTGGCCGGGGAGCTGGACTTCGCGGCCCTGGCCGCCGTCGGCGGGCCCGGCGAGAAGGTCACCGTGATCGACCACAAGGGCAAGGGCAAGAACGCCGGTGCGTTCAGCGGGCTGCGCGAGGGCGCGAAGGCGAAGCTGGCCGACACCACGTACCGGATCAGCTACAAGGGCGGCGACGGCAACGACGTCGTGCTGACGGCGGTGGGGGCGAGCGCGTCACCGACCGCGAAGGCCGCCGCGGGCTCCGGCTCCGACCACCAGGTCACCCGTACGCAGAACACCGCCGCCTCGGCCGACAGCCGGCTCGGCTGGTGGCCGTACGCGCTGGCGGCCGGGCTGCTCGGAGGACTGCTGGTGCCGGTGACCAGGCGGCGCCGGGGCGGCCGGCGGCGGGGCGGGCGGCACGCTGCCGCCGGGTGAGCGTCGGCGGGAAACGGGTGGGCGGTCGTCGTACGGGGGTCGGCGACCGCCCACCCGTGTCGTACGGCTAGGGCGTGTTTCGAAAGTCCCGTCTGCCCCGCGACGCCTGGCACGGCACCTCGCCGCGTTGTCGGGATCGTCCGCGTACACCCAGTACGCGGACGACCCTCCGCCTTGCGATGCACCGCACCAGACGCCGCGGGCCCCGCCCTCCGGGCGGACGACGCCACTTTCGAAACACGCCCTAGACGGTGGCGGCGGTCTCCGCAGGGGCGGGGGTCTCCTCGGAGCTCTCCTGCCGTCCGCGCAGCCACACGTACACCGGGATGCCGGCGAAGAGGAACAGCACGCCCTGGTAGACGGCCGCGTAGCCCGCGCCGGCGATCAGCCAGAAGGAGAAGCCGAAGGAGAGGGCGGCGACGATCAGGTCACGGACCAGCCCGGCGGGGCGGACACGCTCGCGGGTGCCGCGAGCCAGCCAGTACAGCTGGGCGGCGGCCGACAGCAGGTACGGGACGCAGCCGGTGAACGTGGTGACGAGGACCAGGACGCGGAAGGCGGTGTCCGGGTTGTCGGCGTAGTTCACGACGATGAGGACCGTGCCGAGGACCGCGGTGGCGAGGACACCGAAGCCGGGGACCCCGCCCTTGCCCACCTGGGCGAACCGCTTCGGGAAGAGGCCGTCGCGGGCGGCGGCGTACGGCATCTGGGCGCTCAGCAGGATCCAGCCGTTGAGGCAGCCGACGATCGAGGCGACGGCGACCAGCGAGATCACCGTGCCGCCCCAGCTGCCGCCGGCGATCGAGTTCACGGCGTCGGCGAAGGGCGCCCCCGACTCGACGAGCTCCTTGTGCGGGACCAGACCGAAGACGGCGACCGTGCCGAGGATGTAGACGACGGCGGAGGCGAGCGTGCCGAGGACGCTGGCGCGGCCCACATTGCGCTCGGGGTCGCGGACCTCGCCCGCGCTGACGGCGGCCGACTCGACACCGAGGAAGCTGTAGAGGAGGAGCGCGGCGGAGGCGGCGATCGCGCCGGGGACGCTCTCGCCGGAGGAGTTGAAGGCGCCGTAGTTGTCGGTGTCGATGAAGAAGAGACCGATGGTGGCGACCAGCAGCAGCGGTACGAACTTCAGGACCGTGGAGACGATCTGCACGGCCCCGACATAGCGGGTGCCCGCGAAGTTCGCGGCGGCCGGCAGCCACAGGGCCGCCAGGGCCACGAGCGCCAGGACCGCCTTGCTGTCGCCCAGGGGTATCAGCACATCTACGTAGCCGACGACACCGACGGCGAGCGCGGCGATGCTGACCCAGCACATCGTCCAGTACGACCAGGCCGACAGGAAGCCCGCGAAGGGCCCGAAGGCGTCGCGCGGGTAGACGTACAGGCCGCCGGTGACGGGACTGCGCTTCGCCAGCCTGCCGAAGAGCAGGGCCAGCAGCACGGCGGCCACGGAGAGGATGACGAAGGCGAGCAGGCTCACCGTGCCGTACGGGGCGACGGCTGCGGGGAGGGTGAAGATGCCGCCGCCGATGATGTTGCCCATGACGAGGGCGGTGGCGGCGGCGAGGCCGAACTTGCGGCCGGGAGAGGCGTCCTTGCCCTCGCCGGGGGACTCGGCGGCCGGGGTCGGCTCGGGCTCGGTGGCCTCGGGGGTGCTGGTGGCGGTCATGGCGGTTCCCGTGGGGCTGGCGGGGCGGGCAGGTGGAGGTGGGGAGGTGGAGGTGGGCAGGTGGAGGTGGGGAGGTGGCCGAGATCGTATCCCGGTGTTTCACATGGTGGGCGATCTGTTCATGCACTGGTCACACTCGACGGCGGGTCCACTCCGGACGTCGACTACCGTCGTCGGTATGACCAGCGACACCACCCTCATCTCCCTCGCCGATGCCCTCGCCGCCGGTGCGCTCGTCCTCGACGGCGGGATGTCCAACCAGCTGGAGTCCGCCGGGCACGACCTGAGCGACGAACTGTGGTCCGCGCGGCTGCTCGCGGAACGGCCCGAGGCGATCACCGAGGCCCATCTCGCCTACTTCGAGGCGGGCGCGAACGTGGCGATCACCTCCAGCTACCAGGCCACGTTCGAAGGCTTCGCCAAGCGCGGGATCGACTCCGCCCGGGCTGCCGAACTCCTCGGCATGAGCGTTGAGCTGGCACGGGACGCGGCGGCTCGGGCGCGGGCGAAGGGGGTCGCGCGTCCGATGTGGGTGGCCGCTTCGGTGGGGCCGTACGGGGCGATGCTCGCGGACGGTTCCGAGTACCGGGGGCGGTACGGGTTGAGCGTCGAGGAACTGGAGCAGTTCCACCGGCCGCGGCTGGAGGTGCTGGCCGCCGCCGGGCCCGATGTCCTGGCCCTGGAGACGATTCCGGACACCGACGAGGCTGAGGCGTTGCTGCGGGCGGTTCGGGGGCTCGGGGTGCCGGTGTGGCTGTCGTACACGGTGGCCGGGGGGCGGACGCGGGCCGGGCAGTCACTGGAGGAGGCGTTCGGGCTGGTGACCGGGGTGGACGAGGTCGTCGCGGTCGGGGTGAACTGCTGCGCGCCGGAGGATGTGGACGGGGCGGTCGAGGTCGCGGCGCGAGTGACGGGCAAGCCGGTCGTGGTCTACCCGAACAGCGGGGAGGTCTGGGATGCGGAGGCTCGGGTCTGGGCCGGGCGGTCGACGTTCGCCGCTGAGCAGGTGGAGGGGTGGCGGGCGGGCGGGGCTCGGTTGATCGGGGGGTGCTGCCGGGTGGGGCCGGAGGGGATCTCGGGGATCGCGGAGACGCTGGGCTGAGCACCGGGCCCTTTCCGCCCCACGTGCGCCGCTTCGAGTCGAGTGGCCGGTCCGCGTCCGCTGATCTCACCGGCTCATACTCATAGGTACCGGCCGACGCATTCAGCCGCTCGGTCACAGGAGCTGCCGGAAAGGGGCACTTCGCACGGTGAACTTCTCGTCGATCTATCAGCACGGCTTCGCACGGGTCGCCGCGTGTACCGGCCACGCGGCCATCGCCGAGCCGCAGGCCAACGCCGAGGCGGTTCTGAGCCAGGGGCGCCGCTGCGCGGAGGAGGGGGTCGCCGTCGCCGTGTTCCCCGAGCTCTGCCTCTCCGGGTACTCGATCGAGGACCTGCTGCTGCAGGACGCGCTGCTCGACGAGGTCGAGACGGCGCTCCAGGCCGTGGTGGCGGGGTCCGCCGATCTGCTGACGGTGCTCGTCGTGGGCGCCCCGCTGCGCCACCGCCACCGGATCTACAACTGCGCGGTGGTCGTGCACCGCGGCCGGATCCTCGGCGTCACGCCCAAGTCGTATCCGCCGAACTACCGCGAGTTCTACGAGCGTCGGCAGATCGCCTCGGGCGACGACGAGCGCGGCGGCACGATCCGCGTCGGCGGCGAGAGCGTCCCGTTCGGCACGGATCTGCTGTTCGCCGCCGAGGACGTGCCCGGTCTGGTGCTGCACGCCGAGATCTGCGAGGACATGTGGGTGCCGGTGCCCCCGAGCGCGGAGGCCGCGCTGGCCGGGGCGACCGTCCTCGCCAACCTCTCGGGCAGCCCGATCACGGTCGGCCGGGCCGAGGACCGCAAGCTGCTGTGCCGCTCGTCGTCCGCCCGCTGCCTCGCCGCGTACGTCTACGCGGCGGCCGGTCTGGGCGAGTCGACCACCGACCTGTCCTGGGACGGCCAGACCATGATCTACGAGGACGGTGTGCTGCTGGCCGAGACCGACCGGTTCCCGCAGGGCGAGCAGTACGCGGTGGCCGACATCGACCTCGATCTGCTGCGGCAGGCCCGCCACCGGATGGGCACCTTCGACGACAACCGCCGCACCCACGCGGGGCGTACCGGTGACTTCCGGGAAATCCCGTTCCGGCTGGACCCGCCGACGGCCGTGGATCTCGGGCTGCGCCGCCGGGTCGAGCGGTTCCCGTTCGTGCCGGCCGACCCCGAGCGCCTCGCCCAGGACTGCTACGAGGCCTACAACATCCAGGTCGCGGGGCTCCAGCAGCGGCTGGCGTCGATCGGCGGCCCGAAGATCGTCATCGGTGTCTCCGGCGGCCTCGACTCCACGCACGCGCTGATCGTCGCCGCCCGGGCCATGGACCGCGCGGGCCGCCCCCGCAGCGACATCCTCGCCTTCACCCTGCCGGGTTTCGCGACCGGCGAGCACACCAAGGGCAACGCCCACGCGCTGATGCGCTCGCTCGGCGTGACCGCGGCCGAGCTGGACATCTCGCCGACGGCACGGCTCATGCTCCAGGAGATCGGCCACCCGTTCTCGTCCGGCGAGCCGCTGTACGACGTGACGTTCGAGAACGTACAGGCCGGGCTGCGCACGGACTACCTGTTCCGGCTGGCCAACCAGCGCGGCGGCATCGTGCTCGGCACCGGCGACCTGTCCGAGCTGGCCCTCGGCTGGTGCACCTACGGCGTCGGCGACCAGATGAGCCACTACAACGTGAACTCCGGCGTGCCGAAGACCCTCATCCAGCATCTGATCCGCTGGGTCATCAGCAGTGGCCAGTTCGGTGACGAGACCAACGAGACACTGGCCGCGATCCTCGACACGGAGATCAGCCCGGAGCTGGTGCCGGGCGAGGAGCTGCAGTCCACGGAGTCCAAGATCGGCCCGTACGCGCTGCACGACTTCACGCTCTTCCACATCCTGCGCCACGGCTTCCGGCCGTCGAAGATCGCCTTCCTGGCCTGGCACGCCTGGCGCGAGCAGGACGCGGGCGCCTGGCCGCCGGGGTTCCCGGAGGCCGAGCGGACGGCGTACGACCTGCCGGAGATCTGGCACTGGCTGGAGTACTTCTGCCGCCGCTTCTTCGGGTTCTCGCAGTTCAAGCGCTCGGCCATGCCCAACGGGCCGAAGGTCCTGGCCGGTGGTTCCCTCTCGCCGCGCGGCGACTGGCGGGCACCGTCCGACACCACGGCGGCGACCTGGCTGCGGGAACTGGCCCGCTGGGATGTGCCGCGCCGAGGTCAGGGGGCCTAAGGCGTGTTTCGAAAGTGGCGTCGTCCGCCCGGAGGGCGGGGCCCGCGGCGTCTGGTGCGGTGCATCGCAAGGCGGAGGGTCGTCCGCGTACTGGGCGTACGCGGACGACCCCGACAACGCGGCGAGGTGCCGTGCCAGGCCTCGCGGGGCAGACGGGACTTTCGAAACACGCCCTAGGGCGACAGGCCCTAGGGAGCTCGTCTGAAGCGGCGTACCGCCGCCAGCGGTGCTGCCGTGCCCCGTCTGGGCACGCCGGAGGACGCCGGGGTGATCGGCGGCCTCCGGGCGTCCGCGTCCCACAGGGCCAGCTCGCGGTCGTACGGGCCGTGGACGACCCCGTCCCCGTCCCCGTCCCCACCCCCGTCCTCGCCCTCGTCGAAGATCCGTACGGGGTGGGTGGCGTCCCAGGGCTGCCAGCCGGGGTCGCCGTCCGTCGCGAAGCGCACCCATGCCGTGTGCATGGTGGTGGCCAGTTCGCGGGGTGCCTCCTCGCCCGCGAGTTTCGCGGAGGCCTCGGTGGCGCCGGTGTCGAAGACGAAGCCGAGTTCGAGGGCGTGGCAGGAGCCGAGGCCGGGGAGGCGGGAGGGCCAGGCGAACTCGTAGACGTAGGAGGGGGCGTGGCCGAGGCGGGCGTCGGCCAGGCGGTGCAGGGGGACGCGCAGGAGGTGGTCGGTGACGAGCCGGCCGACCAGGTCGGCGGTGCTCTTGTCGGGGTGGAGGTCGCGGTAGCCGCGCGGGACCTCGGGGCCGCAGCGGCAGCGGGCGCGGGCACCGGCCAGGGCGACGGAGCCGAGGCGGTCGACGCGTTCGAGGAGGCCGCCGGGGACCAGCCAGAGGCGGTGTTCGTCGCGGGTCCAGCCCAGGAGGAGGTCGACGTCACGGGACGCGCCCTGGCCGGTCAGGGCGGCCAGGGGGTCGGTGGGGACCAGGTCTCCGTCGACGACCAGGCCGAAGGCGGGGCCGCCCAGGACCGGGCTGCTGAGCTTGCCGGCCTCGGCCTGGGCCTCCGCGAGCGCGGCGCGGTCGACGGCGGCGAAGGCCTCGGCGGTGGCGGGGACCTTCAGTCGGGCGGCCATCCGGCGGACCATGCGCCGGACCTTGTCACGGTCGAAGGCTTCGGGCGGGCCGCTCTGCAGCACGGCCCGGCGGAACAGGCCCCGGGCGCGCGGGGCGGCCAGCAGCGCGCCGATGCTGATGGCGCCCGCGGACTGCCCGAACACCGTGACGCGGTCCGGGTCGCCGCCGAACTCGGCGATGGAGTCCCGCACCCACTCCAGCGCGGCCAGCTGGTCGCGCAGTCCGTTGTTGGCCGGGGCGTCCGGGAAGAGGCCGTAACCCTCCACGCCCAGCCGGTAGTTGAGCGACACCAGCACCACGCCGTCGCGGGCGAAGGCGCCGCCGCCGTAGACGGGGACCGCCGACGAACCCCGGGTCAGCGCACCGCCGTGGATCCAGACCAGCACCGGGAGCCGGGCCCCTCGGCCCGGCTCCGGCGTCCACACATTGAGATTGAGGCAGTCGTCCCCCGGCACGACGGGGTCCGACAGATAGCGGGCGAACGCCTGCGAGTACGGCGGCTTCGGAGGCGTGGGCCCGAAGGCGACGGCGTCCCGCACGCCCGCCCAGGGCTCGGGCGGCACGGGCGGGCGGAACCGGTGAGGGCCGAAGGGCGGGGCGGCGTACGGAACGCCGCGGAAGACCGCGATCTTCCCGTATCCGGCCCCGTCCTCATAGGTGCCGCGTACGTCGCCGTGGGGCGTCCGGACCACGGGTCCTGTTCGGTCTGCCGTCATCCGCCCACCAGCTCCTCACACCGGCTCGTGAACCGTCGTTCACGTCAGAGCATGGCACCACCTCCGGATATTCCCGCGCAGGTCACCGCGGATCGGCTATTTCGCGTACAGCAGCGTGCCGAATCCCAACTGGTCGAAGCCGCCGCTGGTGGAGCCGTAGTCACCGCCGCCGCCCTCGGGCCGGACGCGCTCGGCCATGGCCTTGATGTACGGGACGTCCAGGCCCCGGCGGCGGCCGTAGTGGTAGTAGATGAGGTCCCAGACGGGCCTGACCTGGCCCCTGCTCACGGAGGAGATCGCGGTGTGGGTCTGGCGGGAGCAGTTCTGGCCGCTGCCCCAGGTGTAAGCGGTGAAGGGCACGTCGTTGCCCAGGTTGTACTTGGCGACGTACTGCGCGGCCTTCATGAACCGGTTGCCGTCGTAGCCGTACAGGTCGTCGCCCTGGGACCAGGCCATCTCGCAGAAGGCTCCCATCTGGCCCATGCCCATCATGCTGTGCCCCTGGTCGCGGCCGGACTCCTGCCACTGGCCGAGGGCGTAGCCGGCGGAGTCGGTGTGGAGGTAGGGGACGGCGTGGGCGATGGAGCCGTTGCCGGCGCCGGTCTTGAAGTAGTTGACGGCCTGGTCGTACTTGGCGCCGTCGTCGCACAGGATCCCGATCGCGAGGATCGAGTTCATGTTGCACAGGTCCCAGTTGGCCCAGTAGTTGGTGATGCAGGCGTCGTTGTGGTTGTTCAGGAACTGGTTGTTGAGCGGGTAGAAGACGTCGAGCATCATCGTCTTGAACCGGCCGAGGTCGAACCCGCTGTAGCCGCGCATGAGTTCGGCGGCGTTGGCGAACTGGTAGCCGTAGATCCCGGCGGCCAGGAACCGGTCGGCGTTGCCGGTGACGCCGGTCAGGGTGGCCGACCAGGCGTTGAGGATTCGGACCGCCGTGTCGCCGTTGGCGGTGGTGCCGGCGATCTTCCAGCGGAGTGCGTTCTGGTAGGCGGCGTGGAGGTCGTTGTAGAGGATGCCGTAGTTCTCGCCGGTGCCGCCGCGGATGATCGTGGTCTGCGGGTTGGGGGTCCAGGTGCTCGCGGAGTGGGAGTTGGCGGTCAGCCGGTTCCAGCCGGAGAGCCAGGGGTCGGTGCCGGCGGCGACCCGCACCTTGGCGCGGTTGAGTTCGCCGTAGGCGTGCAGCATGCCCGGGTGGGTGAAGGTGGCCGGGGCGGCCTCCGCCGTGGGGGCGGCGGAGGCTGAGCCCAGGGCGAGCGCGGCGGTGAGACCGCCGGCGGTCTGCAGGAGACCGCGGCGGCTCAACTTGCCGCTTGTGAAGCCATCTTGGGGCGTCTCGTGGGGGGAGGTGCGGCTCATTCGTGCGTCTCCGATCCAATGGAGATCTATGTGGGGGTGATGCTCACCTCGCTGAATCGCGCGGTGCCGAGGACCGGTTGGCTGCGGGAGCAGACCACCAGGCCCACGTGGTAGGGGGCGTCACCGAAGCCGGGGATCTCTCCCTCGGCGAGGGGGGTGAAGGTGACACCACCGTCTGTGGACACCGCTGCGGCGAAGACGGTCCCGGTCCGCTTCAGCCGCAGCAGCAGGGGCGGTTGGACGGTCGTGGTGCCCGAGAAGGCGGATGCTCCCGCCACCGTCTTGCGGAGCATCAGCTGAGCAGTGGTCCCGCCGGTGACGATCACCCCGGCGGCCTGGTCGAACGGCGACAGGGACTTCGCCATCAGCAGGCCCACCCGGTCGGCGGTGGCGCCGGTACGGGAGTCGAGACGGGCGGTGATCTCGCAGTCGCCGTTGACGGTTTGCCGTACGAACTGCCCTGTCATCCCCTGGTTGTTGACGGTGAGGTCGACTCCGGCGCCCCGGACGACGAAGGTCCCGTCCTCCTCGTACGCGGTGCTGCCGGGGGTGCGGATCGCGACCACGCCCAGGGTGCCGAAGACGCGGTCGTCGAGGACGGGGTCGCCCAGGTCGCCGTACGTCCAGGGGGTGGGCGGGGGTGTGCCCACGGCGAGGGTGAGGGTGCCGGTGGTGTCGCCCGCCGCGTTGCCCGCGGTGGTGGTGACGGTGAACTCGCCGGTCCGGGTGGGGGTTCCGGAGATCAGGCCGGTGCGCTCGTCGATGCGCAGGCCGTCGGGGAGGCCGGTCGCGGTGAACCGTACGGGCTCGTGCGAGGCGCGCAGCAGATGCCGCAACGGCACGCCCTTGTTCGCGAACACCGCTTCGGACGAGGTGGGACGGGGTGCGGTGGGCGTCGGCATCTCGGCGGCGGCCGGCTCCGACAGCGGGCCGCGTCCGCCGCTGTTCGTCTTCGCGACGGCGTAGTGGTACGTCGTGCCGGGGGTGCCGGTGGCGTCCGCGTACCGGATGCGGGTGCCGAAGCCGATCGGGCCGATTCCGGTCGCGATCGTCTCATAACGGCCGTCGGCGTCGGTGGACCGGAGCACCTTGTAGCGGGCGGAGAGGTCCGGGTCGGTCCAGGCCAGCTCGACCGCGTCGGCACCGGCCCTCGCCCGTAGATCGGTGGCCCTGCGCGTCGGGCGGGGCGCGCACCAGACCTCGCCCCGGGACGCGGACACCACGCTCACGTGGTCGAAGGCGCCGGTGCCGGTCTCGGCGTACTCCTCGTCGACGCCCAGGCAGGAGGTGAGGACGAGCCCGGCGTAGGCCGTGCGGCCCAACTCGACCTCGGTGGTGCCGACTTCGGTCCAGTGGACGCCGTCCGGCGAGATGGCGCCGGTGCAGCGGCGGCCCTTGCGGGTGACTCGCACCCAGTACGGCGCCCGCAGGCGGTAGCCGTCGCCCGCGCCCTCGACGTACGGCGCCTCAAGCGGGGTCGCCGACTCCGGCAGCTTGCCCAGGTCCGAGATCGGGAAGGCCGCGTCGACGGTGATCGCCCGCTGCTGGGCGGGCGGGACGGGCGTGCTGCCGGTCGCGGAGACCGACGCCCCGGCCTCCTCCCGAACCGTCCAGACCCCGCTCCATGTGTGCAGCGGCAGCCCCTGGATCAGCATCGAGGCGTGCGCGGCGTCGGCGTCGAGGGCGGCCCTGAGGGTGACACCGATCTTGGAGTACTGGGAGCTCAGCGGCCACACGATGCGTGCCGTGACCGTGCCGTCTCCGCGCAGCGGCACATGGGCCGTCCGGTACGTGTCCGCCGTACCGCTCGCCGTCAGCACGAACCGCTCGCCGTCGAAGGCTGCGGAACCCGGGAGCCGCACGTCCCCGATGTCACGGCTCGACCAGGGCTCGGGGAGCCCGGCGGCGATTGCGACGACCCCCGAATCGGCGCTGCTGCCGAGGGAGTTGATGGCCGCGACCTTGTAGTAGTACGTCCGACCGGGGCGTACGCCGGTGTCCGTGTACGTCGGCTTCTCGACGCCGGTGGCGACCTCCTCGTACGGGCCCTCGGGGCGGGTGGAGCGCCGGACCGTGTACGAAGCGGCCCACGCGGACGGCAGCCAGGCCACGGTGACGGTCCTGTCCTCGCCCGTCGCGGTGACGCCGGCCGGTGCCGTGGGCGCGGTCGGCGCGGGTGCCTCGGTGTCGGCGAAGGTGAAGGTGCCCCAGCTGGGCAGGTCGTCGTTGCTGCCCTCGACGACGCGGGCGCCGCCCGTGCCGCGGAAGACGGCCGCCTCGGTGTACGGGGCATCGAGGCCGCGGACGCCCGCGTAGTGGGCGTAGTACATCTCGTAGGCCGGGGGAAGGGTGCCGCGGACCTTGTCGGAGACGGTGGTCTTGAGGTACTTGCCGGTGCGGTCGAGGTCGGGGGTGAAGGGGACGTCGTTGCCGAGGTTGTAGCGGGCGGCGTACTCGGCGTTGGCAAGGACGCGGTGGTCGTCGTAGCCCCAGAGGTCGACGCCCTGGTTCCAGGCGACCTGGGCGGCGTCGCCCATCAGGCCGACCGCGAGCTGTTCGTGGCCCTGGTCGCGGCCGGACTCCTGGCCCTGGCCGGAGGCGGTGACGACACGACCCGGGACACTGCCGTTGCCGGCGCCGGCCGCCGCGAAGCGCAGGGCGTCCTCGAAGAGGGTGGGCTCCTCGCCGAACACGCCGATGGCCAGGATGGTCTGAATGGACGTCAGGTCCCAGTTGCCGTTGGCGTAGAGCATGTATCCGGAGACCGCCGGATACCAGACGTCCAGGAAGGAGCGCTCGCAGCGGGCGATGTCCGGGTCCGCCCATCCGTCGTAGCCGGTGTGGCGGAGCAACTCGGCGGCGTTGACGAACTTGAAGGCCTGGAGACCCGCTCCGAGCGGGCCGTCGGCGCCCGTGATCGTCGTCAGGGACGCCGACCAGGCGTTGAGGATGTCCCGGGCCTTGTCCGCGTGGGCCCGGTTGCCCGTCGCGCACCACATCAGGGCGTTCTGGTAGGCGGCGGCCGAGTCGGCGACGGCCTGGTTCTGGAAGTTGGTGGGGCCGCGGCCCCAGGAGGTGATCTGGCCGGTGTTCTGGATCGTGTACGTGGACTTCGAGCGGGCGTGGGCGGCGAGGGCCAGATAGCCGTCGTGGATCGGCGCCTTCTTGGCGGCGACCGCGGCCTTCATGCGGTCGAGGTCCCCTTCGGAGTGGAGGAGGCCGGGGTGTCGGAAGGTGAACGCCGCTTCGGCGGCGGCCTGGGCCCGGGCGGCCGTGGTGGAGGCGGACAGCAGTCCGGCTCCGGCCACGGCCGTGAAGCCCGCCGCGCCGAGGAACGACCGTCGGCTGAGGGGAAGCACGGGTGTCTCCTGGTTGTTTCCGTGGTGAGGGGTCACGCGTGCGCGACGGTGAGCGTGACGTCCTGCTTCGCGGTGCCCACGCTGTTGGTGGCCGAGATAGTGACCGTGAAGGAGCCGACGTGGTCCCTGGCGGACCCGGAGACGAGACCGGTTTCGGTGTCGATGACCAGGCCCTTCGGCAGCCCCTCGGCGTCGAACCTCGTCGGCAGCCCGCTGGCCGTGATCAGGTGATTGAAGACCTGGTGCTTGGTGGCCGTGACCTTGTCCGGGCTGGTGATCTCGGGCGCCGCGTCGGCCGTGGCCTCGGTCGAGTTCAGGAACCGGGTGTTCAGTACGTGCTCGTTGGCATACGCCGGCATCATGTCCGTGAACTTGTACCAGCCGGGCTTCTTCATCCCGTTGCCGATGAACTTGCCGTTGATGACCAGGTTCTGGAACGTGACGTTCTGGATGGCGTGGTCCGCGTCGAAGCCGACCATGACGGACGGGTTGGCGTGCGTCCCCGTGTACGTCAGGTTCCGGATGAAGACCCCGTCGATGCCCCGTCCGACGGAGGTGTTGTAGCTCTTGTTGTACATGACCCGCATGTTGATCAGCTGGCCCCAGCGGAAGTCCTCGACCCGGATGTCCTGGGCTCGGACGTTCTTCAGCAGATTGCTGTCGCCCGGGTTGAGCGCGATGCAGCCCTGGTAGTCCATCTGCGGTTCGCGGTGGTCGAGGATGTCGATGTTGCTGAAGACGAGGTTCTCGATGGTCTCCGGCTTGTCGGTGTTGCCGTGCGTGCCGACGTTGATGGGGTGCGCGACGTCCGCCCAGAGGGTGGAGTCGCGGACGGTGATGTTGCGGCAGTCGCCGTAGTACTCCCAGCGGTGGGCGTAGATGGCGATGCAGTCGTCGGAGTTGCGCATCCAGACGCCGTCGATCAGCACGTCCTCGCTGGAGAAGACGTCGATGCCGTCGCCCCACTGGCCGTGGCTGTAGGAGTGCAGGTTGCGTACGGTGACCTGCTGGGACTGGCCGACGGTGACGGAGTAGCCGCTGGTCGGGTTGAGCACGAGGATGCCGTCGATCTCGATGTTCTTCGAGTACTCGACGAGGACACCGCTCGGCGAGTTGTAGAGGACGCCGCGGCCGATCAGCCGGGCGTTCTGCACGTCATGGAACTCGATCCGGGACGTCAGCACCGCCCCACCGGCCAGGTAGACCGTCTTGCCGCTGGGCACCTTCACCACGTTGTCGGTGGTCTTGTGCAGGCCTGGGCCGAAGTAGATGACGTCCGGGTCGTCCGGGTCGGGGCACTTCGTCTCGATCGGGTTGGCGTGCAGTTGGAGGTTGTCGAACTTCTCGCCGTCGATCTCCAGGGAGAGGTTGCGCGGCTCGGTGAGGGTGAAGCTCACGGTGGCGCCGTCGACGGTGAACTCCGTGTCGTACGACAGGGGGCGTATCCGCGCGGTGCCGATGGCGCCCTTGGACGAGGTGACGGCGACCTCGACGGTGCCCTTGAAGTCGAAGGTGGCGACGGAGGAGTTGAAGACGGGACCGCTGCCCGTGTCCGCGTTGATCTGCTTCGCCCGGGCTCGGTAGACGGGCACGGTCTGCCACTCGCCGCCCGGCGTACGGGCCTTGACGGCGAAGCTCGTGTTGGTCGGGACCCCGCTCGGGATGGGGTACACCACCAGCTTGTCGGCGACTTCGGGGGTGCCGTCGGCTCTCGCGGTGCCGGCCGTGGCGCCGATCAGGGAGTACGCGGCGGCGGTCGCGCCCGCGGCCTGGAGGAGGGTGCGCCGGGACAGGCCGGAGCCCTGGGCGTCGTTCATGAGCACGTTCCTTATGGGAGGCGGGACTCGGGGGTGGCGCTGCTTCGTGGAGAGCAGAAGTCGGGGTGCGATGCAGTCGCCCCAGGTCAGGTCCAGGTGCAGGTGAAGGCGATCACGAAGCTCGCGGACAGCACCGGCCGGGACCGCGGCAGGAAGACCCGCCGGAAGATCGTCGCGTAGCCGCAGTAGCCGACGATCGCGGCCTCCTCCGGCTCGCGCGGCGGCCCGGCCGTGACATCCGGACGCCGATGTCCTGCTGCCCCCGCTCGATCGGCTCCGGGGAGAGGGCGAGGAATCGGCGGCGGCTCGGGGGAGCACCGGCATGGGTCTGCATCGACGCCTCACCTTCTGCGGCAACAAGCGACAACCGGCCACCGCTGGCGGCAACAACCGGTTTCTATCGCGTAACGGGGCAGAGCTTGTTCCTGTCCTCAAACGGCGTCAAGGGTGTCGGCGAGTTTTCGAAAACTCCGCACAACTTCCCCTGCGCGGGAAACACACCCGGCGGTAGCCGGCCAGTGGGGGCGCGGAATCGGTAAATTCCCTGTTCAGCGGCCGAACACAGGGGAACGGGAGACGAATGACCCCGTACGAGCACGAAGGTTCCGCTCGGCACGCACTTCGACCGGGGAGATCGCGGATGGCCGCCGCTCAGCCCGGGAACCGCTTGTCCGACGATTGACCAGCCCTCCACGACAGCCCTACGGTAGAAGACGTTTTCTTAAATCGTTTGCCTCGTCGAGCCCCAAGGCCTGTCGTCGCCCGGTGCGGCGAGAGGGCGTGCATGGCGCCGTGCGGCAGACGGGAATTCGACGACAGCCCCAGCCCTGCCCCTCATCGCTCCAGGAGAGTCATGCCCAGCGCCCAGCCGCCGCGAGCCGTGTTCGCCATGGATCCGGTGCATCTGCCCCTGTTGTTCCCGCCGTCGCTGATGGCGCGGCTGCGGCAGGTGGCCGAGCTCGACCCCGCGCTCGTCGTCACGGACTTCGCCGAACCCGCCGCCGCCTCGGCGCTGGCCGATGCCGAGGTCCTGATCACCGGCTGGGGCTGCCCGCATCTCGACGCGGAGGTGCTGGCGGCGGCACCCCGGCTGCGTACCGTGCTGCACGCCGCAGGTTCCGTGCGCACGCTGGTCGGCGAGGCCCTGTGGCAGCGGGGGGTCACGGTCTCCAGCGCGGTGGCCGGCAACGCGCTGCCGGTCGCGGAGTACACCCTGGCGATGATCCTGCTCGCCGGGAAGGACGTCTTCGCCCACCGCGAGCGTTTCCGGCAGACGCACACCTACCCCTCCCCCGCCGAGACCGCGACCACCGGCAACGTGGGCCGCCGGGTCGGGATCATCGGCGCCTCCCGCGTGGGCCGGCGCCTGCTGGAGCTGCTGCGCCCCTTCGACCTGGACGTTTCCCTCTACGACCCGTACGTCGACGCCGCCGTAGCCGCCGAGCTGGGCGCCCGGTCGACGGGCCTGGAGGACCTGTTGCGCGGCAGCGACATCGTGAGCCTGCACGCCCCGGACATCCCGGAGACGTACCGCATGCTCGACCGCGGCCGACTCGCCCTCATCAAGGACGGCGGCGTACTGATCAACACCTCGCGCGGGGCGCTGGTCGACCCCGGGGCGCTCACCGACGAGCTGCTCTCGGGCCGCCTGACCGCGATCCTGGACGTCACCGAGCCCGAGCCCCTGCCGATCGGTTCCCCCCTCTACAACCTGCCCAACGTCTTCCTCACCCCGCACATCGCGGGCTCCCTCGGCAACGAGCTGGAACGCCTCGGCGCCACGGTCGTGGAGGAACTGGAACGCCTGGGCGCGGGACTGGCGCCGGCTCACGAGGTGCGTCATACGGATCTGGCTCGGGTGGCCTGAGCTGTACCGCGGGCGCGCCCCCCGGAGACAGATGAGTCGGCGTTCGCCGCGGGGAGGGCCGGCCGTGGTACGGGCACGCGTCATGGTGGCTGAACACGGCGGGCCAGCTTGCGGCCCCACGCATGGCCCGGCGCTTCGATGTAACGGTGGGTGAGCAGGCACAAGGGCAGCAGCACGGCGAAGAAGGCCACTTCGAGCACGAGGTCGTCCCGCCGCCACCGGCCGATCGAGCCGTCGATCACCGTCAGCAGCACCGGGTGCACCAGGTAGACCGAGTAGCTGATCGTTCCCAGCCCGGTCAGTCCGCGAGGCATGTGCCGACGGCGCGCCGCCATCCCGGCACCGAAGGTGAGCACGGCCAGCAGGAAGGCCACGATCCAGCCGCGCCGTGTGAAATGGTCCCCGTCGCCGTACCGGTACGCGCTAGCCACGGCGCAGGCGACCACGACGACGGCTGTGCCCGCCGCATGCCACCACGTGATCTGACGGTGTTCGGCCCGGTGGACGGCGGTGCCGAGGAACATCACGGCGAGGATCACCAGGCCCTCCCACATGGGGACCGTGCCGTTGAGCGGGACCAGGACGAGCGCCAGCACGCCGCCCGACAGGCCGCCGAACACCCGGAGTGCGGGCGACGTGGAGCTCGCACAGCAGATGGCGACCACCATGGCGACCGAGGCCGATGCGATCAGCGTGCCGGTCCCGACCCTGCCCGAGAGTGCGGAGGCCGGCAGCACGACCCCTATCGTCACGCTCACGGCGGCGAGCACGGCGAGGGTGACGGCGACCGCTGCCGACCGCTGGTGGAGGCGGACCGTGAAGAGAGCGACGACCAGCAGGTAGAAGGCCATCTCGTACGAGAGCGTCCACAGGACGAGCAGGAGACTGGGCGTCCCCAGCAGCTCCTGCAGCATGGTGACGTGGGCGACGGCCACTGCTCCGACGCTCTGCCCCTCGAAGTCACGACGCTCCGCGACACCCCACAGATCGAGGGCGAGGACCATGGTGACGACGGCCGCCCACAGCGGGTGGACGCGGAAGATCCGCCCGATCCAGAACGTCCGGACGCAGCCCCGGCGTTCCAGTGACGCGGGGATGATGTAGCCGCTCACCAGGAAGAACACCATGATGCCGTACCGGCTGGTGTTGAAGTGCGGCATCAGCTCGCGCCGAAATTCCGCCATGAAGGTGTACGACGAGTGGTCGAACACCACGACGAGTGCCGCGATGCCGCGCAACGCGTCCAGCCAACCCATCCGCGACGGACCAGCCAGGGCGGATGCCATGGGTAATGACTTACGTGCGGAGAGTGACCACATCAGGGATGCGTGTACGAGGGGTGGGGGTTTCATCGGGTGGGTCCAGTCCTCTGCGGTGAGGCCGCGGGCGATACAGGTGTCGTCGTGCCGGGCTCCGGCGCGCCCTCAGTCGTCCGGCAGGGTGACCTTCCTCGGAACGCAGGGCTCGGCCTCGCTCTTGGTCTTGTAGAACTCGACCGCTCGCGGCCGGGAGTCGCCCCTGGTGTTCTCGAAAGCAAGCACATTGCCCCGGCGCAGGGTGACGTCCCAGCGCGCCTCCATCGGGATGATGGGTACGACGTTGCCCTGCTCATCGACCGCCGGTAACGCGGAGGTGACCTCGCTCCGGTCGCAGACGTAGCCGGGAGCGAGCACGTCGATGGTCACCTCAATGCCCCACGGGCGGACCTCCTTCGCCAGTTCACGCTGGTCCGCCACACCGATGTCCTGGCCTTTGCCGGTGAGCCGGACGCTGCCGTCGCCGTTGCGCTCCACCGCGTACGCCTTCGAGTCGGCCGGTGCGCCGGGCACGGCCACCGCGGCCAGCCAGGCCGCCGCACAGGCCGTCGCGACGACGGCGATCCGTCGTGGAGTGAGCAGAGCGGACAGACCGCGTACGGAAGCCTTCGCCCGGCCCTCGCCCGATCCGGCGCCGGCCGCCTCGGCCTCCGCCTCGCGCAGCTCGATCTCCCTCTTCAGCCCGTCCAGCAACCGGTCCTCGAACCTCCCCGCGCTCATGCTTCTCCCCTCGCGACGTGCAGCAGTGATGCGTCCGGCGTCCCCGCTCCGGTGTAACCGGCCTGTACGGCCGCGGGTTTCTTTTCCGCGGCCCTGGCGTCCGTCTCCTCCCGCAGGGTCTTGCGCGCCCGGTGCAGTCGCACCCGGGCGGTGACCTGGCGGATGCCCAGCGAGGCCGCCGCCTCGGTGACCGTGAGCTGGTCCACCGCGATCAGTTCCATGACGGCCCGCTCGCCTTCGGGAAGCCTCGCCAGCGCGGCCAGGGCGCGCCGCCCGGGGCTCTCCGCGTCGATCTGGTCCTCGATACGGGCGATGTCGTCGGCCTCCAGCAACCGTCGCCCGGAGATCCGCAGATTGTGTTCCGTCTCCCGGGCGACTCGGCGGCGCTCCGACGACACGATGTTGCGTGCGATGCCGTACAGCCAGGCCGTCTCGCTGCCGAGGCGCGGCCGGTAGGAGCGGGCCGAGTCGAGGACGGCGAGGAAGATCTCGGCGGTCAGGTCGGCCGCGGTGTGCGGGTCGTCGACCCGCCGGGCCACGAAACGCATGACCGCGTCCACGTGCCGCCGATAGAACTCCTCGAAGAGCTGCGGGTCGCGTACCGCCTCGGCGGGCCCACCCTGTAACCGCTCCGCGTCCTCCACAGGCGTCTCCTTCTCGTCGGGGGCTCGCCGGTCCTCGTTGCCGGAGGTTCTTGGGGCCCTTCAAGGTTTCACTTGTTCTTGGCGCGAGGCGCGAAAAGCGTTACAGGGTGAACGACGTGATGAGCTGCGGCCTGCGACAGGAGCAGATGTCGGAACCGGCTGTCGGGTGGACCCGGGGCGTGGTGCGAACCCTGCTGACGATCATCGTTGCGTAACCGTTTTCCGCTCCCCCGCTTCCGCGTGAACCACCCCCTCCGGACGACCTCCGCCGCACTCCACACACCCCTGACCTGCGCCGTCAATCACCTGATCAGCAGGCCGCTCACCGCCTCCCGGCAATCCCCCAGACAATCCCCCGAAACATTTTGCCGCCGCACCCTTGCGCGACCCGCTCATGGCAACCTACGTTTCACAGCAACCGTTTACTACACCTTCCGCAGAGGTTCCGACACACGAGCTGACGGCTTCGCCTCGCTCGCTGTCGCTCCACCGAGCCGCCCCCCGCTCCCCCTCTTCCCGCGATCTCCACGTCTCGAAGGATGACCGAACGATGAACTCCCTCAGCCCCCGGAGAAGGTTCGCCCGTATCGCCGTCACGGGTCTGGCGCTCACAGGTCTGCTCTCCGCGTGCGGCGGCTCCGGCGACGACGGCGACTCCTCGGCCTCCGGTCCGGTCACCCTCCCCTTCTGGGGCTGGGCCAACGGCCAGGAGAACCTGGTCAAGGCGTTCAACTCCGCCCACAAGGACGTCCAGCTGAAGTACACCAAGGTCACCGACCAGCTGACCATGCAGAAGCAGCTCAGCAACGCGGTGAAGGCGGGCAACGCTCCCTGTCTGGTGCAGAACACCGCCGAGTATGTGACGACATGGGTCTCGCAGGGCGCGCTCGCCGACATCACGGAGTACGTCGGGTCGAGCAAGGACAAGTTCAACGCCGGCGCGTGGGCCGGTGTCCAGGTCCAGGGCAAGGTCTACGGCGTACCCACCAGCTCGGCGCCCGCCTTCACCATCTACCGCACCGACGTCTTCAAGAAGTACGGCCTGAAGGCGCCGCAGACCTGGGACGACTTCATCGCCGCGGGCAAGGTCCTGAAGAAGCACGGCATCCACATCACCAACTACGCCGGTGAGGACCCGAGCACCCTGGAGGTGCTCGCGATGCAGGCCGGGGCGCACTGGTACGCGATCGACGGCGACTCCTGGAAGGTGGACTTCCAGGACGAGGGCAGCCTGAAGGCGGCCAAGGTGATCCAGGGGATCATCGACAACGACCTGAACTCCAAGCTCTCCTTCGCCGACTACGCCGCCGTGCAGCGCAACTACGACAAGGGCGGCACGGTCACCCGCCAGATCTCCACCTGGCAGATGTCCGGCATGGTGCAGAACTTCACCGACTCCTTCGGCAAGTGGGCGCTGTCGCCGTGGCCGACGTACAAGGGTGAGGCGGCGAAGACGCCCGCCGGCACGAACCAGAGCGGCGGCATGAACCTGGTCACCGAGCAGTGCAAGTACAAGAAGCAGGCGGCCGAGGCGGCGCTCTGGCTGTCCACGGACTCCGGCGCGGTCAAGTCCATGGCGAGCCCGGAGACCGGCAGCGGCGTGATGCCGGGCCTGGCCGACAGCGAGTCCTACGTCGCCGAGGCGATTTCCGAGAAGCTGCTCGGCGACAACTACGAGCCGGCCAAGAAGGTCGTCACGGACAGCCTGGGCACCGTCACCACCGACTGGGTCTACGGCCCGAACTGGACCGCGATGTTCACCGAGCTGCAGAGCCAGTGGGGCAAGGTCGTCAGCAAGAAGCAGACGGTCACCGACCTGCTGGCGCACATGCAGGAGTGGACGGTCAAGGACCTGAAGTCGCGCGGCATCAACGTCAAGGGCTGAGGCGAGTCCCCATGGTTCGCTCCCAGCGCTGGAAGGGTGCCGCCTTCACGGTGCCCTTCCAGCTCGGCTTCGTCTTCATCTATCTGGTGCCCATCGGGTACGCCGTCTACGAGTCGCTGTTCCAGGAGAAGCAGTCCGGGCTCGGCCTCGGCGGCGCGACCCGGGAGTTCACCGGGCTCGACAACTACCAGCTCGGGCTGACCGACTCGGCGTTCATGGGCTCGATCCTGCGGGTGGTGCTGTTCGCCTGCGTGCAGATCCCGTTCATGCTGCTGGTCAGCCTCGTCCTGGCGCTGTTCCTGGACGCGCTCACCTCGAAGGCGGCGAACCGCTTCCGGATCGTGCTGCTGATCCCGTACATGATCCCGGGTGTCGTCGCGGCGATCGTCTGGATCAACCTCTACAGCCCCGAGGTGGGCCCGCTGACCCCGATCGGCGACCTCTTCGGGTTCGACTGGAACTTCTTCTCGCCCTCGATGGTGTGGCCGTCCATCGGCAACCTGCTGACCTGGCACGGCATCGGCTACAACATGGTGATCATCTACTCGGCGCTCCAGGGCGTCCCGCGCGAGCTGTTCGAGGCCGCCCGCCTCGACGGCGCCTCCGAGGCCCGTATCGCGCTGAGCATCAAGATCCCGTTCGTCCGTGGCGCCCTGGTCCTGACCGGTCTGCTGTCGATCATCCAGATGCTGCAGATCTTCAACGAGCCGGCGCTGTTCCGGAACATCACCCCGGAGACCGTCGACGACAGCTTCACACCGATCATGATCATCTACAACCAGGCGTTCAACGCGGGCAACTACCACTACGCCGCCGCCCTGTCGGTGCTCCTCGCCCTGATCCTCGGCGTCTCCTCCTTCCTCTTCTACCGGCTGACCGCGAAGGAGGTCGACTGATGGCCACCACGACCACCGACTCCCCCAGGAAGTCCGGGAAAAGCCGGAAATCCGGGAGGTCCGGCGTGCCTCCCGTACGACGGATCACCAGCCCGGACGCCGCCTCACGCGGGCGCGGCGGCCAGCGCTTCATCCTGCTCGGCCTGATCCTGGCCGGCGTCTACAGCCTGTTCCCCGTGTGGTGGCTGATCGTCGCCGCCACCAAGGACCGGGTGGGGCTCTACCAGAGCAACGGCCTGTGGTTCTCCGGCATGCACCTCTGGGACAACCTGCATCAGTTGTTCACCTACGAGGACGGCGTCTTCCTGCGCTGGACCGCCAACTCGTTCCTGTACGCAGGTGTCGGGTCCCTCGGCAGCACACTGATCGCCCTCGCGACCGGCTACGGCCTCGCCCGCTTCGACTTCCCCGGCCGGGGTGTGGTGTTCGCGTGCGTGGTGGGCTCGTTCCTCATCCCGATCGCCCTGCTCACGCTCCCGCTGTACCTGATGTTCTCGGAGATCGGCCTGGTCGACACGCCCTGGGCGATGCTGATCCCCTGCCTGATCAACCCCTTCAGCGTGTATCTGGCGAAGGTCTACACCGAGGCGACGATCCCCTTCGAACTGCTGGAGGCGGCCCGCATCGACGGCGCCGGTGAGCTGCGGATCTTCTTCAGTATCGTGCTGCGGATGATGACGACGGGCGGCGCCACGGTCTTCCTCCTCGCCTTCGTCAACACCTGGAACGCCTTCTTCCTCCCCCTCACCGTCCTGCGCGGCCAGGAGAACTGGACGCTCAACCTGGGCCTGTACAACTGGTCCGGCAAACGCGCGGAGTCCGGCATCGACCTCACCAGTCTCGTCCTGACCGGCGCCCTGCTCTCCATCGTCCCGCTGGCCATCATCATGACGGCGATGCGCCGCTACTGGCGGACGGGCGTGACGATGGGGGCCCTGAAGTGACCGCCACCGATCCGACAGCACCAGGAGCCCGCGCTCGTGACCGTGGCCGCCAACCCCGTCATCCGCGGCTTCGCCCCCGACCCCTCCCTGATCAGGGTCGATGAGTGGTACTACGTGGCGACCAGTTCGTTCGAGTGGTTCCCGACGATCCCGGTCCACCGCTCGCGCGACCTCGCGCACTGGGAGTACGCCGGCCATGTCAGCGGCGCGGCCCCCGGCGACTCGCTGGCCGGGACACCCGACTCGGGCGGCATCTGGGCCCCCTCCCTGAGCTGGGACGGGGAACGTTTCTGGGTGGTCTACGCGATCGTCCGCTCGGTCGGCAGCCGCCACTTCGACCTGGACACGTACATCTCGACGGCGACCCATGTCGACGGCGAGTGGACGGCCCCGCGCCGGGTCGCGAGTCACGGCTTCGACCCCGCCCTCTTCCACCACAAGGGCCGGCTGTGGCTGCTCAACATGCAGAGCGACCACCGCCCCGGCGGCAACCGCTTCGCCGGGATCGTCCTGACGGAACTGGACCGCGAGACCCTCCGCCCACTCGGCGAGACCCATCTCCTCCTCCAGCACGACCGCCTCATCGAGGGCCCGAAGCTGCTGGTCCGCGACGGCTGGTACTACTTGGTCCTGGCGGAGGGCGGCACGGGTTTCGAGCACGGCGCGCGGGTGGCCCGCAGCCATTCCCTCACCGGTCCGTACGAGCTGGACCAACTGCCCCTGCTGACGACGAGGGACGACCCGAAGGTCCTCCTGCAGAAGGCCGGGCACGCCGAACTGGTCCAGACGCCGACCGGCGAGTGGTTCCTGAGCCATCTCGCCGCCCGCCCGCTGCACACCGAGCACGGCATGCGCTGCCCACTGGGCCGGGAGACGGCCGTGCAGGCGGTGGTCTGGGACACGGACGGCTGGCCCCGACTGCGCCAGGGCGGCTGGCACCCTGCGGTCGAGGTGGAGGTACCGACGGTCGCCGATCCCGCCGACCGGCCCTCGCCCGTACGGGACGGGGGTGCCGTACACGCCGAGGGCGCCCTGACCTGGCCGTGGAGCACCCTGCGCGCGGCGCCCGACCCCTCCTGGGCCGACACCGCCGCCCGCCCCGGCTGGATCCGGCTGCGCGGCCGCCAGGGCCCCGAGTCCCTGTGGGACCAGAGCCTGCTGGCCCAGCGGATCACCGAGCACCGGGCGGAGGTCGAGGTCACGGTCGAGGCCCGCCCGCGCACCTTCGGCGAGTCCGCCGGACTGACCCTGCGGTACAACACCGCGTCGTACCTCAGCCTCGACCTGACCTGGGCCGAACCGGAGGGCGAGCCACAGCGCGGCCAGCAGTGGCGGGGCGAGGGCCGGACGGTACTGAGCCTCCTCGAACACGACGAGGAGGGTGCCCGGCAGGTGGCGGTCGTGGACGTCGAGGCAGGGGTCCCGGTCGTCCTCGGAGCGAGCGTCGAAGGCGCCGAGGCCCGCTTCTGGTACGTCCGCGAGGGGGTGCGCACGCCTGTGGGCCCGCCTCTGGACTTCAGCAGGCTCTCCGACGACCACGGCTCGAAGCTCCGCTTCACGGGGGCCTTCGCGGGCATCCACGCACAGGACCTGGTCGCCGCGGAGTTCACGGCGGACTTCGGCGGCTTCCGGCTCGGTTGCATGCCCGGCTGAGGTGTCCGGGCTGGGGATGCCCGGGTGAGGTGTCCGGGCTGGGGATGCCCGGGTGAGGTGTCCGGGCCGGGGATGCCCGGGTCCGGGACCTGCGTGACTGGGCGCTGGGACTTGCGTGGCCGGGCGCCGCTGGGTACGGCCGGTGACGTGCCGGGCCGTGTGGCCTACGACCGTCGGGCGCGGTACGGCCGTACGCGGTGTCGCCGGACTGGCCCGGCCCGGCGTGGCCCGCACGACCGGTGACATGCGGGGCCGGTGACGTACGGGGCCGGTGACGTACGGGGCCGGTGACATGCGGGGCACTGGTGTCACGCGGCGCCGGTGGCGTACGGGGCCGGTGGCGTACGGGGCCGGTCGTGTGCCGGCCGCGCCACCGTGCGCTCGCTCGTGGGGGTCCAGCCGTGTGGCCATCCGTCGCCGACCGGCCGTACCGCCGACCGTCGCCGCCCGTCGCCGCCCGCCCCTGTGCGGTACGCCTGCCCTTCGGATCAGGACCGCCGCCCGGCCGAGCGCGTCCCGCGCCCCGTCGGAGCGGTTCCGTGCGCCGAGCAACGCGGCCATGTACGCAGTTGCCGTGCGTTCACGGACGCCGGTTGCCGTGCCTTCACGAACGCCGGTTGCCGTACGTCCGGGACGACCGCGCCCGTCGTGGGCCGCCCACATGCCGTGCGCCCGCCCATCGCGGCCCGGCCGTACGTCACCAGCCGTACGCGGGCGGCCGTTGCACCCCGACCGGCCCGAAGCGGCATGCCCAGCCCCACCGCCCGGCATTTCGCAAGTGCGGTCGCAAGTGCCGTTCGGCTCGTCCGGCCGGTTCCCGCTTCTTCACGCCGTGTGGAGTTGGGGTTTACCTTAGGAAGCGCTTGCTAGGAAGCGCTTGCTATGCGGTGGTGTCTCCGTCGCGCAAGCGAAGCAGTTCGAAAATTTCGCCGGCCCTCGGGACGGGGCCCAAGGAGTGGAGTCGCGATGGTGCGTGGCGGGAGCGCGACGGCCGGGCCGACGCTGGCGGTGGTGGCGCGCGAGGCCGGGGTCTCCGTACCCACGGCCTCGAAGGTCGTCAACGGACGCGAGGACGTCGCCCCCGAGACCAGGCGCCGGGTCACCGAGGCGTTGGACCGGCTCGGCTATGTGCGCAGGCCCCGGTTCGAGGCGTCGAAACCGCCGCGCATGGTCGACCTGGTGGTGCACTCGCTGGACACCTCCTGGTCGGGCGCGGTGCTGCACGGCGTGGAGCAGGCGGCGCACGACGCGGGCCTGGAGGTGGTCGTCTCGGCGGGGCTGACCCGGACACGGGGCGCGCGGCCCGAGCGCGGCTGGTTCGACAAGCTGACGGCTCGCGGCTCGGCGGGTGCGCTGTTCAACCTGGCCGAGCTGAGCCCCTCCCAGTACACCTGGCTCGCCCAGCACCGCATCCCCTTCGTACTGATCGATCCGGTGCTCGAACCGCCGCCGGGCGTGGTGTCGGTGGGCGCGGCCAACTGGCAGGGCGGGCTGGCAGCCACCGAGCATCTGCTGGCCCTCGGGCACGAACGGATCGCGGTGATCGCCGGGTACCGGCGCAAGATGTGCAGCAGCGCGCGCGTCGCCGGGTACCGCTCGGCGCTGACCGCCGCGGGCGTCGCGTACCGCCCCGAGTACGTCCGGCACGGCAACTTCGTCGAGGTGACCGCTCATCGGCGGATGCTCCAACTGCTCGACCTGCCGGAGCCGCCGACCGCGGTCTTCGTCTGCTCGGACAAGATGGCGCTCGGTGTGTACGAGGCGCTGGCCGAGCGAGGGCTGAGGATTCCGGACGACATCAGCGTGGTCGGTTTCGACGACCTCCCGGAGGCCCGCTGGGCGACCCCGGGCCTGACCACCGTCCGCCAGCCGCTGTCGGAGATGGCCTCGACGGCCATGCGTTTACTGGTGCGGATGATGGACGGCGAACAACCGGAGGGCATCCGCACGGAGTTGTCGACGCGACTGGTGGAACGGGCGAGCACGGGGCCGCCGAGCTCCGCTTGAGCCAGGGGTGGGAGGGTGTGGAGCTGAAGCGTCGCGGTTCGGTCAAGTGGTTGCCAAGGGCCGGAAAACGGGTGAACGGCGGGCGACACGAGACCGTACGCATAATGACGGCCGCGCTGGTGAGACTGCGGTTCCAACGGCACTGAGCTCCACATGCTCCACAGGGAAGGACCTTCGGGTTGTCGCACATACGCTCTCCGCAGCTTCCGGCATCGGACGACGCCGCCACCCCGGAGGAGGGCTCCCCTCCGGAGCCGAAGGACGAGGCGCAAGAGCAGGCGCAGGAGCAGGCGCAGGCGCAGGTCACGACCGACAAGGACGAGGCCGAAGCCGAGGCCGAGCCGACCTCTGACGAGGCTGCCTCTGATGCCCCTGCCACTGGTGACTCCGCCTCGGAAAGGGCCGCGACCGAAGTTGAGACCGAAGCCGAAGCCGGGGCTGAGGCAGAGGCAGAGGCAGAGGCAGTGGCTGAGGCCCAAGCAGAGACCGAAGCCGCGGCCGAACCCGGATCCGCCCCCTCCCCCGCCCCTGACCCCGACCCCACCCCCACCACCCCCTCCGGCTGGCGTGCCAAGCACCCCACCGCCGCGCGCACCCTGGCCTGGACGGTCACCGGGATCGCTGTCGCCCTGGTGTTGTTCGCGCTGCTGGTCCCGGGCGACCTCAGCAAGATCACGTTCGACCGTTTCCTGCGGCTCCCCGCCGAGGGCATCCTCGGGGCCGCGCTGCTGCTGGCGCTCCCGCCGAAGGCGCGGCGTGCGGCGACGGTGGTCATGGGGGTGCTGCTCGGGCTGCTGGTCGTCGTCAAAATCCTGGACATGGGCTCGCGCTGGACCCTCGACCGGCCCTTCGACCTCGTGCTCGACTGGATCCTGCTGGACAACGCCCAGTCGTTCATGAAGGACTCGCTCGGCAACACGACGGCCATGGTGGCCACCGTCGGCGTCATCCTGCTCGTGCTGGCCCTGCCCGTCCTGATGACCCTGGCGCTGGTGCGGATCAGCCGGCTGATGGTCCGCAACCGCCACACCGCGAGCCGTACGCTCCTCGTCCTCGGCACGGCGTGGATCACCTGCTCGACCCTGACCCTGGAGTCCGGCGGTGTGCCGATCGCCTCGCACAGCGCCGCGACCATCGTCGAGAACCGCGTCGAGTCGGTGCGCCAGGGGCTGCGGGACGGTGAGGCCTTCGCGAAGCAGTCGGCGGTCGACGCCTTCGCCGACACCCCGCCCGACCAGCTGCTGACCGATCTGCGCGGCAAGGACGTCTTCATCACGTTCATCGAGAGCTACGGCCGCTCCGCGATCGAGGACCCGCAGATGGGCGAGCCGCTGGGTGAGACGCTGGCCCAGAAGACCCAGGAGCTGAAGGACGCCGGGTTCGCCTCCCAGAGCGGCTGGCTGCGCTCCCCGATCACGGGCGCCGGCAGCTGGCTCGGCCACTCCACGTTCCTGTCCGGGCTGTGGATCAAGAACCAGTCGCGGTACAACAACCTCGTCGTGAGCGACCGCCTCACCCTCACGGAGGCGTTCCGCCGCACCGGCGACTGGCGCACGGTCGGTATCGTGCCGGGCACCCAGATGGCCTGGCCGGAGGGCAAGTTCTTCGGCCTGGACCACATTTACGACTCCGACGAACTGGGCTACAAGGGTCCGAAGTTCAGCTGGTCGACCATGCCCGACCAGTACACGCTGAAGGCGTTCGAGCAGCTGGAGCACGGCAAGAAGGGCCGCAAGCCGATGATGGCGGAGATCATCCTGACCTCCAGCCACAACCCCTGGGCGCCCATCCCGAGCACGATCCCCGAGGACCAGATCGGTGACGGCTCGATCTACCACGCCCAGCAGAAGGCGGAGGGCAAGGACCCCAAGGAGGTCTGGAAGAACGCGTCGGACGTGCGCGACGAGTACCGCAAGTCCATCCAGTACTCGGTGACGAGCCTCGTCGACTACGTCAAGAAGTACGGCGGCAAGGACACCGTCCTGATCTTCCTCGGCGACCACCAGCCCAACAAGACGGTCACCGGCGAGAAGCCCAACCACGATGTGCCGGTGTCGATCGTCGCCCAGGACCCGAAGGTCCTGGAGAAGATCGCCGACTGGGGCTGGACGGACGGCCTCAAGCCCGCCACCGACGCCCCGGAGTGGCGGATGGACAAGTTCCGCGACCGCTTCATGACGGCGTTCGGCTCGACGCCGACGCCCTGACAGCTCACGCCCTAACCGCGCACGCCCTCGGGGCGGGCAGCCGCCCAGCTGATCCCGCCCCGCAGGTGTTCCAGGAACTCCGGGTCCTCGTAGGCCTCTGCCGCGTGCCCGAGGGCCGTGTAGAAGACCCGGCCCGGGCCCTGCTCCTTGCACCACACCAGCGGATGGTCCTCGCCCATCTCCCCGCCCTCGTACGAGGACTCGTCGGCGGTGGCGAGCACGCGCACCGCGCCGCGCGGGTTGGCCCGGAAGTCGTACCACTCGTCGGTGAACTCCCAGACGTTCGGCAGATGCCGGGTCGCCGGATGATCCCGGTCCTCGATCACCGCCTTGCCCGGCTGGTACGCGGGGTGACGGGAGAAGCGGGCGCCGAGCAGTTCGCCGTAGTACGGCCAGTCGTACTCGGTGCAGGCCGCCGCGTGCACGCCGACGAACCCGCCGCCGTCCTCGACATAGGCCCTCAGCCGGTCCTTCCCCGCGTCGGTGAGCACATCGCCGCTGGTGGAGAGGAAGACGACCGCCGCGTACGCGTCGAGGGGGCCCTCGAAGGCCGCCGGGTCCTCGGTGGCGTCCACGGCGAAGCCGAGGGTGCGTACGGCGGCGACGCCGGCCGGTATGGAGTCGTGGCGGTAGCCGGTGGTGCGGGAGTACACGAGCACGCGCGCGGAAGAGGGTGAAGACATGATCCGAGCCTATTTCCGTGCCGGGCCGCCCCCGACGAACTTCGGGGACCGAAAATTTCGATGCGAATCGGGCGGACGGCCGCCCCGGGGCCTCAGCCCGACGCCCCCACGTCGTTGTTCGGCGCCCCGTCCCCGTGCGACGGCAGATCGCCGCGCTCGATCGGCTCCCCGGGCGGCGGCGGGGGCATGTGCGGCAGGAGGAAGGCCAGCTCGGCGTCGGCCGGGCGGTGCGCGGCACGGGCGGCGGCCCGCAGGACGTCACGGTCGACCAGGGCGGTGCCCGCGCTGATCCGGACCACATGGCCGTCCTCCGGTACGGCGTACTCGTGCTCCCCCGCCGAGGTCCGGTACCAGAGCTCGCCGTCCCGCTCGCAGGTCACCTTCGCCGCCCCGCCCGCGCCCTGCCCGATCGGCTGCTCCGGGCAACTGTCGGCCGTCATCGTGCCCCGGTCGACGAGGAGCAACAGCTGGGCGCCACGGTCCCGGGACCAGTAGGCGGCGGAGAAGCCGTCGCCGCCGTACACCCCGACGGACTGCCGGGCCAGACCGAAGCCGGGCGACTCGGTGGCGTAGATGAGCTCCGGCGCGATACCCATCCTCCGGGCGCGGGCGTCGAGTTCGACCCGGTCGAGCACGGGCGGCGGCTCCCGCTCCGCGACCACGACCCTCTCGGTACCGCAGGCCGTCAGCAGCAACGGCAGGATCGCCAGGGGCAGCAGAGTACGAGCGGAACGGATCATCCCCTCATCCTGCCGCACAGTTGTTCCACAGGTGAGCCTCAGCGACCGTTCCGGTACTTACGGCGGCGGGACGTCCGTGAGGCGAGGGCTACGGCCGACGGCGGTGACGACGGTGGTGTCCGCCAGCGGTGTCCGATTCCTTCAAGACCGGCCGACGGCTGCCCGCCTACGGTGACCGTATGACTCCACGACTCGACGCCATCGGCCTGGTGACCTCCGACATGGCCGCCTCCGTCGCCTTCTACCGCCGTCTCGGATTCGCTTTTCCCGAGGGTTCCGAGCGGCAGCGGCACGCCGAGGCCCCGCTGCCCGGCGGTCTGCGCCTGCTGCTCGACACCGAGGAGACGGTCCGCTCCTTCCACCCCGAGTACCGCCCGGGCACCGGCGGGGGCGCGGGCCTGGCCCTGCTCTGCGACAGCCCCGCCGAGGTCGACGCGGTGTACGAGGAGCTGGTGGCCGCCGGGTACCGCGGCGAACTGAAGCCGTGGGACGCGGTGTGGGGGCAGAGATACGCCGTGATCAACGACCCGGACGGCAACGGGGTCGACCTGTTCGCACCGCTGCCGTCAGCCACCACGGCCGAGTAGCTCGCGGAGCGGCAGCCCCGCCAACTCCCGTACGTCACGTGCGAGATGGGCCTGGTCGGCGTATCCGGCCCTGGCCGCGCTCTCCGCGAACGGCACGGCGGCCCGGGCGAGCGCGAGCGCGCGCTGCAGCCGCAGAACACGAGCCAGGGTCTTCGGCCCGTACCCGAACGCGACGAGCGACCGGCGGTGCAACTGCCGCGCCCCCATCCCGAGCTCATCGGCGACCACGGCCACCGGGCGCCCGGCGCCGAGGGCGGCCACGACACGTCGTAGCGACGGATCGGGGCCACCGACATCGGCGAACCGCGCCAGGGCCAGTTCTTCGAGACCGACGGCCGGGTCACGGGCCGCGTTCACCTGCGCGGTGAGCCGCCGTACACGCGAGGCCGACCACAGATCACCCAGCTCGACCCGCCGATCCCGCAGCTCGTGCGCGGGAACGCCGAGGAGGGCGGGCGCGGTGCCCGGGTAGAACCGGATGCCGTACCACCGGCCGCCTCCGGTGACGTACGCCCGGGTGTCGGGCCCGGCGACCAGCAGCCGCCCGTCGTGCCAGAGGAGGTCCATGCACCCGTCGGGGAGGACGCGCTCGGGGCCGGGGGCGGAGGGGGTCGTGCTCCACACGACCGCGCCGGTCAGCCGGGAGGGCCGCTCCGAGTACATGCGAACCAGGGTACGCACCAGCTCTTCAGGGCGCGGGGCCGTATCGATGGGCGGCTCCGCCGCGTGGGCGCGAGCAACCACATACGACCCCGCACCCGGCAACCAGGATCAGGCGTCGTCCTGCTTGTTCGTACTCTTCGCAGGGGACCGAAGCCTCGACGTGACATCCTCCGGCGGCAGGAAGCGTGACCAGCGCTCCGGAAACTCCGACGGCATGTCCGGGTCTTCGGGGTCGTAGGAGCGGGCGGCGGCCGCCCGGGCGACGTACTCGGCGGCCTGCTCCTCGCGGAGGCGTTCGTTGGCGGCGCGGGCGGCCGCCGTGGCGGCGGCCGGCCAGACGCGGTCGATGGCGGCGTTGACGGCCGCGCCGACCAGGACGGCGAAGGCGGAGACGCCGATCCAGAGCAGTACGGCCACGGCCGCGGCGAGGGAGCCGTAGATCGTCGCTCCCTCGACCGTCTTGCTGAGGTAGATCCGCAGCAGGAAGCTGCCGAGCACCCACATGCCGAGGGCGACCAGGGAGCCGGGGACGTCCTCGACCCACGGGGAGCGGACCGGGACCGACACGTGGTAGAGCGTCGTGAGGAAGACGATGGACAGGACGATCACCACCGGCCAGTACAGGACCTGGACCACGGTCGTCGACCACGGCACGATCCGTACGACCGCGTCGGGCCCGGCGACCATCAGCGGCAGCGCGACCGAGCCGATCAGCAGGGCCACGACGAACAGCAGGAACGCCATCAGACGGGTCCTGACGATGCCCCGGACGCCGTCGAGGCCGTACATGACGGTGATGGTGTCGATGAAGACGTTCACCGCGCGGGAGCCGGACCACAGGGCGATCAGGAAGCCTATGGAGATGACGTCGGGGCGGCCGCCCTTCATCACGTCGTCCAGGATCGGCTGGGCGATCTCGGTGACGCCCTTGTCGGACAGGACGGTGCGCGAGGCCTCCAGGAGGTTGAGCTCCAGGCTGGCGATGGTGTCCGCGCCGGTCCAGTCGTCGACGTAGCCGAGCAGGCCGATCAGGCTGAGCAGCAGCGGCGGGACGGAGAGCAGGGTGAAGAACGCGGCTTCCGCGGCGAGACCCAGGATGCGGTACTCGATGCAGGAGTTGACGGTGTCCTTCAGCAGCAGCCAGGCGGTCCTGCGCTTGGAGACGTTCCGGTAGAGGGCACGCGCGCGGTGGAGACGCCCGTGGGGGCTCTCGGGTCGTTCGGGTGAGTGGCTTGCTGGCTGCACGCCCTAAAGGTATCCGGCCAGGCGAGCCGCCCTCACCTCCTGGTACCGCGGCCCGGCCACGATCCGGCTTCCGCCCGGCATGCCCGTGCGCCTTTTCCGGACGGGGCCCGGCGGTGCGTGTGCCCCCCGCCGTACCGGAGGGTACGTTCCTGGCATGGCAGCCAGCACCCATGAAGTGACCAACCAGGCTCCGCCCCTGGTCGGCTATGACGTGTTCACCGCCGACCGGGTCCTGACGGAGGCCGTTGACCGGCATCTGGCCCCAGATCTGCTCGACGAGGCGCGCGGGGAGCTGTCGGGTCTCGGCCGCTCGGCCGGCTCCTCCCAGGTGCAGGAGTGGGGCGCCCTCGCCAACGAGAACCCGCCGAAGCTGCGGACGCACGACCGCTACGGCCACCGGATCGACGAGGTCGAGTTCCATCCGTCGTGGCACCGGCTGCTCGGCAAGGGCGTCTCGGCGGGGCTGACGGCGGCCTGGGCGCGGCCCGGCGGGCATGTGCGGCGTGCCGCCGGGTTCATCGTGTGGACGCAGGTGGAGGCGGGCAACGGCTGCCCCCTGTCGATGACCCATGCGGCCGTGCCCGCGCTGCGTTCCGACCCGGTGCTCGCCGCCGAGTGGGAGCCGCGGCTCACGTCCACGATCTACGACCGCGAGCTGCGTCCCGCCGCCCTGAAGGCCGGGGTGATCTTCGGTATGGGCATGACGGAGAAGCAGGGCGGCAGCGACGTACGGGCGAACGCGACGGTGGCGCGGCCGCTCGCCGAGGACGGGACGTACGAGCTGACGGGGCACAAGTGGTTCTGTTCGGCGCCCATGTCGGACGGGTTCCTGGTGCTGGCGCAGGCACCGGGCGGGCTGACCTGTTTCCTGGTGCCGCGGGTGCTGGCGGACGGCACGCGGAACGTGTTCCGGATCCAGCGGCTGAAGGACAAGCTGGGCAACCGGTCGAACGCCTCCTCCGAGGTGGAGTTCGACGGGACGTGGGCGCGCCGCGTCGGGGACGAGGGCCGGGGCGTGCGCACGATCATCGAGATGGTGGCCGTGACGCGGGTGGACTGCGCGCTGGGCGCGGCCTCACTGATGCGGCAGGCGGTGGCGCAGGCCGTGCACCACTGCACATACCGGGAGGCGTTCGGCGGGCGGCTGATCGACAAACCGCTGATGCGCAACGTGCTCGCCGATCTCGCGCTGGAGTCGGAGGCGGCCACGACGCTGGCTATGCGGCTGGCGGCGGCGTACGACGCGGCGGAGGCGGGCAACGAGAACGAACGCTCGTTTTTGCGGCTGGCGGTGCCTACCGCCAAGTACTGGCTGACCAAGCGCTGCACGCCGACGGTGGCCGAGGCCCTGGAGTGCCTCGGCGGCAACGGCTATGTCGAGGAGTCGGGCATGCCCCGGCTGCTGCGCGAGTCGCCGCTCAACTCGATCTGGGAGGGCGCCGGGAACGTCCAGGCGCTCGACGTGCTGCGGGCCCTGCAGCGTGAACCGCAGGCGCTGGACGCGTACTTGCGTGAGGTGGGCCGGGCGCGCGGCGCCGACCACCGCCTCGACGGGGCCATCAAGGACCTGCTGACGGAACTCGCCGACCTGGACGGCGTCGAGGCCCGCGCCCGCCGGCTCGTGGAGCGCCTCGCCCTCGTCCTGCAGGGCGCGCTGCTGGTCCGGTACGCGCCGCCGGAGGTCGCCGACGCGTTCTGCGCCTCACGGCTGGGCGGCGACTGGGGCACGGCTTTCGGGACACTGCCGCACAGTCTGGATCTGGCCGCCGTGGTGGAACGGGCGCGACCGGTGAGCTGACCGGGGCCGGCCCCGGCGGGGGCTGGTCCGGCGGGTGGTGCGGCGGGTGGTGCGGCGCGCGGGGTGCTGCGCGCGGGGGTGGTGCTGCGCCGACACGGCACCACCCCCGCATTTCTGGCCCCTGACGTACGGGAGCGCACAAGTCGCACAGGGCGACGTTGAACAAGTTTCAAGCAGCGTGGAGCGGTCCGCCAGAGTTGCAGGGGGTTGCAACTCGTCAGCGCTCTGTGGCCGGAGTGTGTCCCTCCGTGGCCGAATGAGCGGCAGACTATGAACCCCGCAGTCAACGCCGGTCACGCAGTTCCGGACTTTCCTCGGCCACGGGTCGAGGGACGGACGGTCCTGCCGGGAGGAACGAGTGCCGCACTCGCCGATGGAAGTCACGCGGCTCACCGCCACGGACGCCGCCCGGGCGGCGCGGGTGCTCGACGAGATGCGCGCCTCCACCCTCGGCGGAGGGCGCGCGAAACTCGCTCCCCGCCCCGCGATCCGCGAGTCCTGGGGCCGCATGCTCCACAACGGCATCGACCCCGACCACGACTTCCGTACCGATCTGCTCAGCCGCGACGAGGTCGAGCGCCGCCGCCAGACGTCCAGGCTCCGCCACACGCTGCCCGTCCTGCGCGAAGGCCTGCTGTCCCTGGCGGACACGGCGCAGCACATCATGCTGGTCGCGGACGCCGACGGCCGGGTGCTGTGGCGCGAGGGCAGCGCCTCGGTGCTCCGCAAGGCCGACGGGCAGGGCCTGGGCGTCGGCGCGGACTGGCGGGAGGAGACGGTCGGCACGAACGGCATAGGCACCCCGCTGGTCTCCCGCCGCCCGGTGCAGGTGTACTCCTCCGAGCACTTCGTACGCGCCCTGCACTCCTGGACCTGCACCGGCGCCCCGATCACCGACCCGCGCGACGGCAGCCTCCTCGGCGTGGTCGACGTCAGCGGCCCCCTGGAGACCCTTCACCCCTGCACGCTCGCGCTCGTCGACTCGGTCGCCAAACTCGCCCAGGCCCGGCTGCGCGACCTCCACCTCACCTCGCTGGAACAACTGCGCGCGGTGGCGGCGCCGGTGCTGGCCCGCATGGACGGCCGGGCGGTCGCGGTGGACAAGAACGGCTGGACGGCCGCGGTGACGGGAATGCCGTACACCAACCGACTGGCCCTCCCCAAATCCCTGGCCCCCGGGCGCTGCTGGCTCCCGGCCCTGGGCCTCTGCTCGGTCGAGCCGCTCCCCGGCGGCTGGCTGATACACCCCACGGGCGACCCCGAACCGCCCCTCACCGCCCCGCACATCCTCCTCGACGTCTCCCACCCACGCCGCTGGACCGTGACCGTCTCCGGCCAGACGGGTTCCTGGACCCATGAACTCACCCCCCGTCACGCCGAGTTGCTCTACCTCCTCGCCCTCCACCGCGACGGCCGCAGCGCCTCGACCCTGGCCGACGACATGTTCGGCGACCCCGCCCGCACGGTCACGGTCCGCGCCGAGATGTCCCGCGTACGCCGCTACCTCGGCGCGTTCCTGGATCATCGGCCGTACCGTTTCACCGAGGGCGCGGAGGTCGAAGTCCTCCTCCCGGAGGCCCCGTTGGACCTGCTGCCGCACTCGGTGGCGCCGGGGGTGGTACGGGCGCGGGCGGCGGCGGGCGGGCAGGCGTGGGTGGAGCGGGCTCAAAGGTAAGTGACGGGTGGAGAACGGGAGCGGCATGGAGCAGGGGCCCGGCGCGGGCAATGTGGTGAGCGGTGGGTCGGTGGCGGGTCCTCTCATCCAGGCCCACTCGATCGGTCAGTTGGTGATGGGGCCGGTGGCCGAGGCGGCCCGTGGCGAGGAGGACGCGTGGGCCGGGCGGGCGCGCTCGTCGAGCGTCTGGCAGCACGTGCCGTCGAGCCGGGGTGTCGGCGAGTACCGGGAGCTGGCGGCGTCGGTGGCGGGGCGGCTGGCATCACTGCGCGACGAGGCGGAGGGCTCACTGCGCGAAGACCCGTGGCAGGAGCCGGAGTTCGCGACCCGCTTCGCGGACCGGGTGGAGTGGCTGCTGGGCGAACCGGGCGAGACCCCGGGCCTGGACCTCTACCCGGCGGAGGCAGCACTGCTGATCCTGACGCCGTACCTGTACCGGGTGCACGCGCTGCGGACGGCCGTGCGGCGGCTGGCTGTCCAGCCCTGGAAACTGGACCCGCAGGAGGCCGCCCCGCACGGTTCGGAGCGGGCGGGCTTCGAGGCTTTCACGGACGGATACGGGCTGCTGGTCCAACGGGCGCTGCTGCGGCGGGAGTCGGAGGCGGCGATCGGGTGGTGGCTGTTCCATCGCTGGCTGGTGCAAGGTTATTCGGGTGAGGACCCCGTGGCGGAACTCCTGGAGGCGCTCGGCGAACCGGCCACGGCTCTGGGCGAGGCCCTGGATCCGCGCCGGCTGAGCCGCCTGCTGCACGGGCTACGGCGCGGCCCGGACGTCTGCAACCCGGAGTACCTGGACACGCTCCTAGCGGACGACCGCCTGCGCGGCCCCGGCCACCAGCGGGTCCGTGACCAGCGGCTGGTGCTGCTGACGGCGTTGGCGTACACGGTGTCGGTGGAGATGACCGCGCTGCCGGACATCGTGGCGGAGCACCTGGGGATTCCGCATGCGGTGGACCTGGCCGAGCTGCGGTCCGCGCTGGAAGGGTCGAGCTGGGGTGGTTCGGCGGAGCTGCCGGTCCTGCGGGCGGAGTGCGCGCACGAGGCGGTGATCGAGGGGCTGCGGGCGTATGTGGTGCGGGCCGACGAGACGCTGCACGCGGTGAGCCGGACGGCACGGGAACGGGTGAACCAACCGATGCCGGTGCTCCCGAGCCGCCTCTCGGCGGACGGGGTGTGCCCGTCGGACGGGGCCTTCATGGGCTGGGCGAGCTTCCGCCTCGACGAACGCCGCATCCGGGACCTGCTGATGGGTGTCCAGCTCTACAAGGACCGTGACCTGGCGGTGCGAGAGCTGTACCAGAACGCGCTGGACGCGTGCCGGTACCGGCGGGCGCGCACGGAGTACCTGGACCGGACGCACACGGCGGCGTCGTACACGTACGAGGGCGAGATCGTCTTCGAGCAGGCCGTGGACGAGGACGGCCGCGAGTACGTGGAGTGCCGCGACAACGGCATCGGGATGGGGGAGGCGGAGCTTCGGGGCGTGTTCTCGAACGCGGGCGCGCGCTTCGCCGAACAGCCGGACTTCAAGGAGGAGCGGGCGCAGTGGGCTCGCCTCGATCCGCCGGTGACGCTTTATCCGAACAGCCGCTTCGGGATCGGCGTGCTGAGCTATTTCATGCTGGCGGATGAGATCCGGGTTACTACGTGCCGGATGGGGATGGATGGGACGCCGGGGCCGGTGTTGGAGGCGTCGATCTTCGGGCCGGGGCATCTGTTTCGGATTGTGCGGGTGGCGGAGCGAGGAAGTGAGCCGGGGTCTGTCGTACGGCTGTATCTGCGCGACCACAAGGAGGAGCTCGACGGCGAGGATGGGGCGGCGTGGTCGAGTCCTCATGTGCTGCAACGGCTTTTGGGGATCGCGGAGTTCCGTACGACAGCTCGGCACGGGAGCGAGTCCGCCGAGTGGGTGCCACGTGTGCTGATCGACCGCAGGCAGCCCCGTGGCGAACGCTTCGGCATCGATGCGACCGGCGGACAACTGCCATGGCCCGACGCTCCCGCTGGGGCACAGGTGATCTGGTGCGGTGACGGCGGCGGTCTCCTCGTCGACGGGCTCGTCGTACAGCCGACGGTTCGCGGGGGCGTGTTCTCGTCGGAAGGGTCGGGATTGAGCGGAGTGGTAGTCAATCTGTCCGGCGCCTTCTCACCGGAGCGACTGTCGGCGGACCGGTCTCAGGTGCTCGACGATCTCCGCGGCACAGTGCACGATATCCTCCGGGACGCGGTGGGTCACCTGGTGTCGGCCGGTAACGGACCGCTCAGCTTCAGCTGGCTGTGCGGCGTGGCGAGCAAGAGTCGTGTGCTCGCCGACCTCGTCACGGGCGAGTGCATCGGCGGCGGCACCCGGTTCCGCGACATGCCTGTGAAGGCCAATGCCGCACGAATCGGCTGTCTTCCGGCAGACAGGTCACTCCTCCAAGGAGCACACGGCCGCCCTCAAGCCCAGCTCCCCGATTACCTCTATCTCTGGCGCCTCCTCGCCCATGGGCTGCCCGGAGCGCTGGCCGAGCTCACCGCTCTGTGCCCCGACCTCGATGCCTTCGACACCGTGCTTCCGGCTCTTCCTTCCGATGAGGCACTGCTGGAATCGAGGGTGGGCATCAAAGGGGCTTACGACGGAGATCCCTTGGATGTGGTCGCCGTCGCCGCGGACCTCATGAGGACTCCACGCGACACGGCGTTGCGCGCGGCCCGGCTGAGGCTGATCGACCTGCCGCCCGACGTCTTCCCGGACAGGCCCGTACGCCCCGCGCAGGTGATAGCGGTGGTCGGCGAAATGGAGCGGTCGCCCGGCTTCCGTGGCACCCGGGACATCACCGTGTCGGGCCTGGTGTCCCAGGCCACCGAAGCGAGGGTGAGTGTCACGGCCGTGGTCTCGGATCTACGCCGCGCGGGTACGGAGGTTCCGGAAGCGGTGTACTCGACCGCCGTCAAGGTCGCCCGGGACGAAGTGCTGTCCTCGTATCTGTTCCAGTTCGAACCGGATTGGTTCTCACCGGAGGCCCGGGTCCACCCCGGGCAGTTGGTCAGCACGGCCGAGCAACTCGGTGTCGGCATCGCGGACTTGCGCGAACGTCTCACAAGATGCGGATTGTGCACGGAATGGACCGACCTGCCGCCTTCGCCCACGACAGAGCTCCTCCAACTGCTGAGCGAAGATCTGGACGAACGTCCGCCCTGGCTCTCGTATGCTCTGCCGGTACCACCCGGACACATTCTGCTGGCGTCCCACCGATGGCTGATCACCCCGGCCGAGGCCATGGACGTGTATGTACGTCTCGGTTTCACCACCACGCCGATCCCCGAGGTGGTCGACGCCAGGGACCGGCTCCTGTTCACAGGGCAGAGGCACGAGTCAGACTTGTTCGGTTCCGCCGTTCCTCCGATGCGCCCCGGACGCCCCGTCGCGTACAAACATCTGTTCCAGGCAGCCAGGACCTTTTCCCTCCCCTACCTCATCGCACGACTGGAGGAGTACGGCATCCGTGTGCCACTGCGCGCACCGGACCCTATGACCGACCTGGACCACGAACTGTTCACCGCGGACGGCGCGCTGTCCTGGGACGGTGTAACCACACACGACGTCATGCCGTTCGCCCGTCTGATCCATGCCGCGCAGGACCTGCTGATGCATCCGAGGGAGATCGCGGCCCGGCTCGCCGCCCACGGAGTCGAGTCGTCGTGTTCGGACCTGCCGCAAGGACTGTCTCTCGCAAGCGCACAACAACTGCTCATGGAGAGCCCGAACCGGCGCCTGTCGATTTCGCAGGAGATGGACTTCCAATCCCTGGTCAGGAAAGCACAGTCCATGCACATCCCGATCCACCAGGCCCACGACTGGCTGACCCAGCTCGGCGTCCCCACCTGCGACCCCGCCGAGTCCATCCGCGCCGCCCTCCCCCTCATCCCCCGCTGAAACGGACACTCCCCACATTGAGGGTTCTCCCTGCATTTCCCCGGTCCGGGGCCCGGCCCGGGGTCCACTGACGTAGCATCCATCCCAGGCCACCCCACCTGCTCCTCCGTCAACGTTCTGATCATGAGAGGCAGTTGGCCGTCCACGGGAGGTTGGTATGAAGCACCGCGGCAGGCACCGTCGACGCAGAAGGGGCCGTGCGCTGCGCGCGTCCCTGGCGGGTACCGCGCTGGCGCTCACCGCGGCGGCCACACTGATCAGCACCTCCCAGGCCGTGGGGGGCGACACCCCGGGCCCGCTGGACTCCATCACCTCGACCGACGAGCTGCACGACCTCCGCCTGCGGGAGAACCTCACCGGCCAGGCCACACTCGACACCCTCACCACACGGATGGGCGGCAGCGTCGGCGTCCACGAGGTGTTGCGGAGCGCGAACCACACCATGCGGAACCGAACGGAGTGCGAGGCGCCCGAGACGGCCGCGCTGCCCGTCGAGCCGAGGGCGAGCCGGGCGTACTGCTGGGACGCGGCCGACGCCGTGAACGAGAAGTGGGATCCGCAGTCCGTCACCACTTCCGGTGATGCCGACAGCGACGGGCAGTGGGGCGACGACCGGGTCGTCCTGGCCGGCTGGACCCATGACAACAGCGACACCGAGGATCACAACAGCGAAGACGACGGGCTGGCCCGTATCGCCTTCGTCGACGCCGACGACCCCGGCAATCTCATCTACCGCTACGTCCTCCTCGTCGCGCCCGAGGACGGCGGCAAGGACTTCAGCGCCGTCCGGTCCGGTCTCGGCGGCATGGTCTGGTACCAGGACAAGCTGATCGTCACGGCACGGGCCGCGGGCCAGCACGACAACGCGCTCTACGTCTTCGACCTCGACCTCATCCTCCGCGCCGGTGTCACCGACAGCGACGCCATCGGGAAGGTCGACGAGGGCTGGTCCGCCCATCACTACCGGTACGTGCTGCCGGCCGTCGGCTCCTACAGCCTGCCCAGCGGCACGCGTGGCTCGGGTGGCACGTGTGACTCCCGGGACGGCGACGGCGTCCCCTGTCTCTCCTCCCTGTCCCTCGACCGGACCTCCACCCCGCACAGCCTGGTCGCGAGCGAGTCGTCCGGTCCCGACCGTGAGGAACCCACCCGTATCTGGCGCTACGACCTCGCCCCCGGGGCCGACCACCGCGCCGGCCCCCTCGCCGCCGACTCCCGGGGCGTCGTCGACCCCAGCGAGGCGTACAGGACGAAGGCCGGCGGCGTGCAGGGCGTGCTGTCCCACGACGGCGACTGGTACGTGGGCCAGGCCCCCGCCGACCCCGACGCGCCCGGCACTCTCTGGCGTCAGGACGAGGACGGCGCCAAGGCCGCCAAGTGCACCACCGCCGGCCCGGACGATGCGCCGGGAGAGGCGTCGGACGAAGAGTCGTACAGCTGTTGGGGGCTGCACACCTCCGCCCTCTCCTACTGGCCCGAGACCCGCGAGCTGTGGACACTCACCGACGCGATCCCGGAGCGGGTGCTGTACGCGGTGCGGTGGTCCGCGATCGGCGACACCCTCAACCAGTGATCCGGTGATCCGGCAGTCCCGGGGCGGGCCCGACCTTGGAGCCCGCCCCACCCCCGTGATTCCCTGGGCCCCATGAGCAGCAGCCCTGTCACCACCTGGTCCCTGGAGCAGACCTCCCCGAGCGACCTCCTCCCCGCCGCCGCCCCGGACGGCGACGAGGTCCGGATCGCCCGCGCCGAGGTGCCCTCCCCCGAGTTCAGCCGCTTCCTGTACGCCTCCGTCGGCGGCGACATCCTCTGGATCGACCGGCTGTCGTGGTCGTACGCCCGTTGGCAGGAGCACCTGAGCCGTCCGGGCGTGGAGACCTGGGTCGCATACGACCGGGGGACGCCCGCGGGGTACGTGGAGCTGGAGCCACAGGACGACGGGGTCGTGGAGATCGTCTACTTCGGGCTGATCCCCGCCTTCCGGGGGCGGCGCATCGGCGGGCACCTGCTGTCGTACGGAACCGCCCGCGCCTGGGACCTCGCCGAGCGGTGGCCGCAACTGCCGCCCACCAAGCGGGTCTGGCTGCATACCTGCAGCCGGGACGGCGAACACGCGATGGCCAACTATCAGCGGCGCGGGTACAAACTCTTCGACACCAAGGTGGAGGAGGAGGCCGACGTCCAGGCACCCGGGCCCTGGCCGGGGGCGTAGGCGGTCCGTCACTCCCCCCTTCATCCCCACCACCATGACCCACATCACACTGTCTCGCCATTCGAGACAACCCTGTCCATCATGCGGATGAAGGTGGACTGAGTCTAAAGAGCCATGACACGCTTCCGTCATGTCTGGAACTGGAATTGCCTTGGTGAGTCGGCGGCACGTCGACCTCGGCCGCATGTCCAGCGCCATCTGTCCGGCGAGCTGAGTCAGCCCCAGCACCGCCGCTTTCCCCTCACCGCCTCGCCTGCGCAATGACGCGCATGCCCGGCACGCATGCCGTAACGCGCCCAAAAGCGCAGGTCTGAGCCGCGTTCCCGCCTGTCCCGAAGGACGTAACAACCATGGCCGCCACCCCGCAGAACTCCGCCACGCCCCGCCGCAAGGTGAGCCGTCACCGTGGCGAAGGACAGTGGGCCGCGGGTCACCACACCCCGCTCAACGGCAACGAGCAGTTCAAGAAGGACGACGACGGTCTCAATGTGCGGACACGCATTGAGACGATCTACTCGAAGCGCGGCTTCGACTCGATCGACCCCAACGACCTGCGTGGACGTATGCGCTGGTGGGGGCTGTACACCCAGCGCAAGCCCGGGATCGACGGCGGCAAGACCGCGATCCTGGAGCCGGAGGAGCTGGACGACAGCTACTTCATGCTGCGCGTGCGCATCGACGGCGGCCGACTGACCACGCGGCAGTTGCGGGTGATCGGTGAGATCTCGCAGGAGTTCGCCCGGGGCACGGCCGACCTGACCGACCGGCAGAACGTCCAGTACCACTGGATCCGCATCGAGGACGTGCCCGAGATCTGGGACCGGCTCGAGGCCGTGGGGCTGTCCACGACCGAGGCCTGCGGTGACACGCCCCGTGTCGTCCTCGGTTCGCCCGTCGCCGGGATCGCCTCGGACGAGATCATCGACGGCACCCCGGCCATCGAGGAGATCCAGCGCCGGATCGTGGGCAACAAGGACTTCTCGAACCTGCCCCGCAAGTTCAAGTCCGCGATCTCCGGCTCGCCGCTGCTCGACGTGGCGCACGAGATCAACGACGTCGCCTTCGTCGGTGTCCGCCACCCCGAGCACGGCCCCGGCTTCGACGTCTGGGTCGGCGGCGGTCTGTCCACCAACCCCAAGATCGGGCAGCGGCTCGGCGCCTGGGTCCCGCTGGACGAGGTCCCGGACGTCTACGAGGGCGTCATCTCGATCTTCCGTGACTACGGCTACCGGCGGCTGCGCACCCGCGCCCGTCTGAAGTTCCTGCTCGCCGACTGGGGCGTCGAGAAGTTCCGCCAGGTGCTGGAGGACGAGTACCTGAAGCGGAAGCTCGTCGACGGCCCCGCGCCGGACCAGCCCGTGCAGCGCTGGCGCGACCACGTGGGTGTCCACCAGCAGAACGACGGCCGGTACTACGTCGGGTTCGCCCCGCGCGTCGGCCGCGTGGACGGCACCACCCTCACGAAGATCGCCGAGCTCGCCGAGGCACACGGGTCCGGGCGGGTCCGTACCACCGCCGAGCAGAAGATGATCGTGCTCGATGTCACCGAGGACCAGATCGACTCCCTCGTCTCCGGCCTGGAGGCGCTGGACCTCACGGTCAAGCCGTCCCCGTTCCGGCGCGGCACCATGGCCTGCACCGGCATCGAGTACTGCAAGCTCGCCATCGTCGAGACCAAGGCGCGCGGCGCCTCGCTGATCGACGAGCTGGAGCGCCGTATCCCGGACTTCGACGAGCCGATCACCATCAACATCAACGGCTGCCCGAACGCCTGCGCGCGTATCCAGGTGGCGGACATCGGTCTCAAGGGCCAGCTCGTCCTCAACGACCAGGGCGAGCAGGTCGAGGGCTACCAGGTGCACCTGGGCGGTGCGCTGGGCCTGGAGGCCGGGTTCGGCCGCAAGGTGCGCGGTCTGAAGGTGACCGCCGAGGAGCTGCCCGACTACGTCGAGCGCGTCCTCAAGCGGTTCGAGGCGGAGCGCGAGGACGGCGAGCGGTTCGCGACCTGGGCCGGGCGCGCCACCGAGGAGGCCCTTTCGTGAGCGAGCGAGCCGCCCCCTTCCACTGCCCCTACTGCGGTGACGAGGACCTGCGCCCGAACGAAGAGGGACATGGCGCGTGGGAATGCGGAGCCTGCAATCGAGCCTTCCAGTTGAAGTTCCTCGGGCTGCTGGCCCGGGGGCTTCAGCGAGCCGACAGCGGAGGGGATCAGATATGACGACCGTTCAGGCGGATTCCGATACATCCGCGTCCTTGGAGGACGCGACCGGCCCGGAAGCGGTGAAGCGCGCCGAACTCAAGGCGCTCGCCGAGCAGGCCGGCCGTGACCTCGAAGACGCCTCGGCCCTGGAGATCCTCCAGTGGGCCGTGGACACCTTCGGCAAGCGTTTCTGCGTGACCTCCTCCATGGAGGACGCCGTGGTCGCGCACCTCGCCTCCCGGGCCAGGCCCGGCGTGGACGTCGTGTTCCTCGACACCGGCTACCACTTCCCGGAGACCATCGGCACCCGGGACGCGGTCGAGGCCGTGATGGACGTCAACGTCATCACGATCACCCCGCGTCAGACGGTCGCCGAGCAGGACGCCGAGTACGGTCCCAAGCTGCACGACCGCGACCCGGACCTGTGCTGCTTCCTGCGCAAGGTCAAGCCGCTCGAAGAGGGTTTGACCCGCTTCGACGCGTGGGCGACGGGCCTGCGCCGCGACGAGTCCCCGACCCGGGCGAACACCCCCGTCGTCGGCTGGGACGAGAAGCGCGGCAAGGTCAAGATCTCACCGATCGCCCGTTGGACACAGGACGACGTGGACGCGTACGTCGCCGAGCACGGCGTGCTCACCAACCCGCTGCTCATGGACGGGTATGCCTCCGTCGGCTGCGCCCCCTGCACCCGGCGGGTCGCCGAGGGCGAGGACGCGCGCGCCGGCCGCTGGGCGGGCAGCGGCAAGACCGAGTGCGGGCTGCACCTGTGACCGCGACCGTGCCCACGAAGAGCAACGACCCCGTTCCTGTGAAGAACCAGGAGAACCAAGTGACGACCGGAGCCACCGGAGCCACCGTCTGGCTCACGGGTCTGCCGAGTGCCGGCAAGACCACCATCGCCTACGAGCTCGCGGGCCGACTGCGTGCGGAGGGCCACCTCGTCGAGGTCCTCGACGGCGACGAGATCCGCGAGTTCCTCACCGCGGACCTCGGCTTCAGCCGCGCCGACCGGCACACCAACGTGCAGCGCATCGGCTTCCTCGCCGACCTGCTGGCCCGTAACGGCGTCAAGGCCCTCGTGCCCGTCATCGCGCCCTACGCCGACAGCCGCGAGGCCGTCCGCAAGCGCCACCAGGCGAGCGGCGCCGCGTATGTCGAGGTGCATGTGGCCACGCCGGTCGAGGTGTGCTCCGTACGCGATGTGAAGGGGCTCTACGCCAAGCAGGCCGCGGGGGAGATCTCGGGGCTGACCGGTGTCGACGACCCGTACGAGGCGCCCGCCTCGCCGGACCTTCGCATCGAATCGCAGGACCAGACCGTGGCGGAGTCCGCGGCCCTGGTCCACCAGCTGCTCACCGAGAGGGGTCTGGCATGACGACGACCGTCGCGGCCGTCTCCGAGGAGACCGGCACCCCGTACACCCTGTCCCACCTGGACGCCCTCGAGTCCGAGGCCGTGCACATCTTCCGCGAGGTGGCGGGTGAGTTCGAGCGGCCGGTCATCCTCTTCTCCGGTGGCAAGGACTCCATCGTCATGCTGCACCTGGCCCTGAAGGCGTTCGCCCCGGCGGCGGTCCCCTTCACGCTGCTGCACGTGGACACCGGGCACAACTTCCCCGAGGTCATCGAGTACCGCGACCGTACGGTGGCCCAGCACAACCTGCGGCTGCATGTGGCCTCCGTGCAGGACTACATCGACCGGGGTGTGCTGAAGGAGCGTCCGGACGGCACCCGCAACCCCCTGCAGACCGTGCCGCTCACCGAGAAGATCCAGGCGGAGAAGTTCGACGCCGTCTTCGGTGGTGGCCGTCGCGACGAGGAGAAGGCGCGCGCCAAGGAGCGGGTGTTCTCGCTGCGGGACGAGTTCTCGCAGTGGGACCCTCGCCGCCAGCGCCCCGAGCTGTGGAACCTGTACAACGGCCGCCACGCGCCCGGTGAGCACGTCCGCGTCTTCCCGCTGTCCAACTGGACCGAGCTGGACGTGTGGCAGTACATCGCCCGCGAGGGCATCGAACTGCCGGAGATCTACTTCGCGCACGAGCGTGATGTGTTCCAGCGGGCCGGGATGTGGCTGACCGCCGGCGAGTGGGGCGGGCCGAAGGACGGCGAGACCGTCGAGAAGCGCCTCATCCGCTACCGGACCGTGGGTGACATGTCCTGCACCGGTGCCGTCGACTCGGAGGCCACGACGCTGGACGCCGTGATCGCCGAGATCGCCGCCTCCCGGCTGACCGAGCGCGGCGCGACCCGCGCCGACGACAAGATGTCCGAGGCCGCGATGGAAGACCGTAAGCGCGAGGGGTACTTCTAAGCATGAGCACGATCACCGCCGAGGAGCTCTCGGCCACGACCCTGCTGCGGTTCGCCACCGCCGGTTCCGTCGACGACGGCAAGTCCACGCTCGTCGGGCGGCTGCTGCACGACTCCAAGTCGGTCCTCACCGACCAGCTGGAGGCCGTGGAGCGCGTGTCGGCCTCGCGGGGGCAGGAAGGTCCCGACCTCGCGCTGCTGACGGACGGTCTGCGGGCCGAGCGGGAGCAGGGCATCACGATCGACGTGGCGTACCGCTACTTCGCCACGGTCCGGCGCCGGTTCATCCTCGCCGACACGCCCGGCCACGTGCAGTACACCCGCAACATGGTGACGGGTGCCTCCACGGCCGAGCTGACGGTGATCCTGGTCGACGCCCGCAACGGCGTCGTCGAGCAGACCCGCCGGCACGCCGCGATCGCCGCGCTGCTGCGCGTCCCGCACGTGGTCCTCGCCGTCAACAAGATGGACCTCGTCGGGTACGAGGAGAAGGTCTTCGCCGCGATCGCCGAGGAGTTCACGGCGTACGCGTCCGAGCTGGGCGTCCCGGAGATCACCTCCATCCCGATCTCGGCGCTGGCCGGCGACAACGTGGTGGAGCCGTCGGCCAACATGGACTGGTACGGCGGCCCGACCTTCCTGGAGCACCTGGAGTCCGTGCCGGTCAGCCACGACCTGGCGCACTGCCACGCCCGCCTCCCCGTGCAGTACGTGGTCCGTCCGCAGACCGCCGAACACCCGGACTACCGGGGGTACGCGGGGCAGATCGCGGCCGGTACGTTCCGCGTCGGCGACCCGGTGACCGTGCTGCCGTCGGGCCGAGCGACGAAGGTCACGGGCATCGACCTGCTCGGCAAGCCGGTCGAGGTGGCCTACACCCCGCAGTCGGTGACCCTCCTCCTCGAGGACGACATCGACATCTCGCGCGGCGACCTGATCGTGCCCAGCAAGGACGCGCCGGCGACCACGCAGGACATCGAGGCGACCGTCTGCCATGTGGCGGACCAGCCGCTGACGGTGGGCCACCGGGTGCTCCTCAAGCACGGCACCCGCACGGTCAAGGCGATCGTCAAGGACATCCCGTCCCGCCTGACGCTCGACGACCTGTCCCTGCACCCGCACCCGGGACAGCTCGTCGCGAACGACATCGGCCGGGTCAAGATCCGCACCGCCGAGGCGCTGCCGGTCGACTCGTACGCCGACTCCCGCCGCACCGGCTCGTTCATCCTGATCGACCCGGCGGACGGCACGACGCTGACCGCCGGCATGGTCGGCGAGTCGTTCGCCTCCCCGGAGCCCGTCAAGGACGAGTCCGAGGACGACGGGTGGGACTTCTGACATGACCCCCGTGGATTACTACGCGACGTTCGCGAAGGAGGGCGGCCGGGTCGGCAGCGGCGCCCTCGGCAGCGGGCAGGGCGGAGTCGCGCGATGTGTGCGATGACGTACGCGCACTGCTTGCGCGCCCCGTCCCCCCACCCGACGTCCCGGCTGCGACGAAGACCGTTTTCCTGACCCCCCGGCCACGCCCCGAAAGGCCGTGACCGCCGGGCCAACGAGAGGAACACCTCCCGTGCCTGCCAACCGCTCCGCCGCCTTCCGGCGCTCCCTCGCGGCCATCACCGCACTCCCGCTGCTCGCCCTGGCCGCTTGCGGCTACGGTTCCGAGGCCAAGGACGACGACGCCCCCAAGGTCGCCGCCGGCGCCAAGAAGATCGAAGGCCTCGACACGGTCAAGATCGGCTACTTCGGCAACCTGACCCACGCCACCGCCCTGGTCGGCAACCAGGAGGGCATCTTCCAGAAGGAACTCGGCGCCACCGAGGCCAAGTACACGACCTTCAACGCCGGGCCCTCCGAGATCGAGGCGCTCAACTCGAAGTCGATCGACATCGGCTGGATCGGCCCCTCCCCCGCGATCAACGGCTACACCAAGTCCGCCGGCAAGAACCTGCGCATCATCGGCGGTTCGGCCTCCGGCGGTGTGAAGCTCGTCGTCAACCCGGACAAGATCAAGTCCCTGAAGGACGTCAAGGGCAAGAAGATCGCGACCCCGCAGCTCGGCAACACCCAGGACGTGGCGTTCCTCAACTGGATCGCCGAGCAGGGCTGGAAGGTCGACGCCGAGAGCGGCAAGGGCGACGTCTCCGTGGTCCGTACGGACAACAAGATCACCCCTGACGCCTACAAGTCCGGCTCCATCGACGGCGCCTGGGTGCCGGAGCCGACCGCGTCCAAGCTCGTCGCCGAGGGCGCCAAGGTGCTGCTGGACGAGGCCGACCTGTGGCCGGACAAGAAGTTCGTGATCACGAACATCATCGTGCGGCAGGACTTCCTGAAGGAGCACCCGAAGGTCGTCGAGGCCGTGCTGCGCGGCGCGGTCAAGACGAACGCCTTCATCAACTCCGACCCGGCCAAGGCGAAGGCAGCGGCCAACGCGCGCCTCAAGGTGGACTCCGGCAAGGAACTGCCGGCCGACGTCCTCGACCCGGCGTGGAAGTCGATCCAGTTCACCAACGACCCGCTGGCCGCCACCCTCAACACCGAGGCGGAGCACGCGGTGAAGGCCGGTCTGCTGGAGGACCCGAAGCTCGACGGCATCTACGACCTGACGATCCTCAACAAGGTCCTCAAGTCCGAGGGCGAGTCCGAGGTCGACGACGCCGGTCTCGGCGTCAAGTAACCCGGTAGACCGACGAGTCCCCAGGAGGTGACGACCATGGCCACCACCCTCGCCAAGGCCGACAACGCCGAGGCAGTGGAGCACGCCGCCCGTATCGAGCACGTATCGAAGTCCTTCGCCGGGCCGACCGGGCAGCAACTCGTCCTGGACGACATCACCCTCGATGTCGCGCCGGGCGAGTTCGTCACCCTCCTGGGGGCCTCGGGCTGTGGCAAGTCGACGCTGCTGAACCTGGTGGCGGGGCTCGACGCCCCGTCCCAGGGCAGCATCACGACCGACGGGCGCCCCGCTCTGATGTTCCAGGAGCACGCCCTGTTCCCGTGGCTGACCGCGGGCAAGAACATCGAACTCGCCCTGAAGCTGGGGGGAGTACCGAAGAACGACCGGCGCGACCGCGCCGAGGAACTGCTCGAACTCGTTCGGCTGAACGGCTCGTACGGCAAGCGTGTGCACGAGCTGTCCGGTGGTATGCGCCAGCGTGTCGCGCTGGCGCGCGCCCTGGCCCAGGAGAGCCGTCTCCTGCTGATGGACGAGCCGTTCGCGGCGCTCGACGCGATCACCCGCGACGTACTGCACGACGAGCTGACCCGGATCTGGGAGGAGACGGGTCTGTCGGTCCTGTTCGTCACGCACAACGTGCGGGAAGCCGTACGGCTCGCGCAGCGGGTCATCCTGCTGTCCTCCCGTCCGGGTCGCATCGCCCAGGAGTGGCGGGTGGACATCCCGCAGCCGCGCCGTATCGAGGACGCGCCCGTGGCCGAACTGTCCATCGAGATCACCGAGAAACTGCGTGAGGAGATCCGCCGTCATGGCCAGCAGTGACACGAAGACGACGGGCCTCACGGACACCTCCGAGGCGCGGGCCGCGGGCAACCACACGATCGTCGGTCTCGAGGCCGGTCTGGACGCCCTGGAGATCGGGGTCACGGGCGCCACTCCGTTCCGGGTCACCGCCCGCACCAAGATCCTGCCGCCGATCATCGCCATCCTCGTGGTGCTGGTGGTCTGGCAGGCGCTGATCTCGCTGAAGATCGTCACCGACCTCACCAAGCTGCCGTCGCCCGCCGACGTGGGCAACGAGTTCAAGGAGGCCTGGCTCGAGGGCAAGCTCCTCGAGTACGTCTGGACGAGCATCTCGCGCGGTCTGCTCGGCTTCCTGCTGGCGATCGCCATCGGTACGCCGCTGGGTCTGCTGGTGGCCCGGGTGAAGTTCGTGCGCGCGGCGATCGGCCCGATCCTGTCCGGTCTGCAGTCGCTGCCGTCGGTGGCGTGGGTGCCGCCGGCCGTGCTCTGGCTGGGCCTGAACAACTCGATGATGTACGCGGTGATCCTGCTCGGCGCGGTCCCGTCCATCGCCAACGGTCTCGTCTCCGGCATCGACCAGGTGCCGCCGCTGTTCCTGCGGGCGGGCCGCACGATGGGCGCGACGGGGCTGAAGGGTGCCTGGCACATCGTGATGCCGGCCGCGCTGCCGGGCTATCTGGCGGGTCTGAAGCAGGGCTGGGCGTTCTCCTGGCGCTCGCTGATGGCGGCGGAGATCATCGCCTCCTCGCCCGACCTGGGTCTGGGCCTCGGCGCCCTGCTGGAGGTCGGCCGTAACGCGAACTCGATGGCCGTGGTCTTCGAGGCGATCATCCTGATCCTCTTCGTCGGTGTCGCCATCGACCTGCTGATCTTCAGCCCCCTGGAGCGGCGGATCCTGCGCGGCCGCGGCCTCCTCGTGAAGAACTGAGAGAAGGCCGGAAACCCAGTAGGGACAACCTGACAAGCAACAGAGCCGAGAGATCCGAAAGAGCCCGTCTCCCCATGCGCAGCCCCGTACTCCTCGTCATCGCCCACGGCAGCCGCGACCCGCGGCACGCCGCCACCGTGCACGCCCTGGTGCGTCGGGTGCGGGCGATGCGACCGGGGCTGCGCGTGGAGACGGGCTTTCTGGACTTCAACGTCCCGTCCGTGCAAGGCGTGCTGGAAAAGCTGGCGGCGGAGGGCGTACGCGACGTCGTGGCCCTCCCCCTGCTCCTGACCCGGGCCTTCCACGCCAAGGCGGACATCCCGGCGGTCCTGCGTGACGCGCCGCCGCAGCTGCGCATCCGGCAGACGGAGGTGCTCGGCCCGTCGCCGCTGCTGCTGATGGCGCTCGAACGCCGGCTGTACGAGGCGGGGCTGAGCCCCGCCGACAAGTCCTCGACCGGGGTCGTGCTGGCCTCGGCGGGGTCCACGGACCCGGAGGCGATCGCGGTGATCGCAGCAATCGCGCGGGAGTGGCGGCACACCGGTTGGTGCGCCGTGCGACCCGCGTTCGCCTCCGCGTCCCTTCCCCGCACGGAGGACGCGGTACGGGAGCTGCGGGCGCTCGGCTGCGAACGGGTGGCCGTGGCGCCGTACGTCATCGCTCCCGGCCGGCTGCCGGACCGTATCGCCACGGGCGCGGCCGAGGCCGGCGCGGACGTCCTGGCCGAGGTCCTCGGCCCCTCCCCCGAACTGGCCGCACTGCTGCTGCACCGGTACACGGCCGCGCTGCGCGCGTGGCGTCCGGCCGCGTCCGGACTTGCCCTTCTGGACACTGCATCTTAGGCCACATTTGCCCCAGATACACCTCAACTCCCTTGTAGCGCACCTGATTACGCGAAAGCATTCAAGTGCACCACCCAACGGGAGGAAAGAACTGTGCGACTGAAGACCACTGCGACGACGGGCCTGATCACGGCGGCCCTGATCGCCTCGGCCACGCCCGTCCTGGCCGGCACGGCCACTGCGGCGAGCGCCTCGACCACCACGGCCGTCACCACGCAGGCCGCCGCGGCGAAGAAGCTCAAGACGCAGAAGTGCGACGAGCGGCACAACGTGAAGGTCTGCATCACCTACCGCACCAAGGGCAACGCGGGCGCGAAGACGAACCAGTTCGTCGCCTCGGTCAAGAGCTACAACAAGAGCTCCTTCAAGGCCCGGCTGACGGTCACCAACCAGAAGACCTGGCACAACGACAAGTACCCCACGGTCAAGCGTGACTCCTACATCGAGGTCACCAAGGCGACCAAGAAGAACGGCCACGCCTGCGCGGCCCTGTACGTGGGTCCCAGCGCCAGCTACCCGGCCTGGATGGCCTGCATCAACTAGTCGAAGCTCAGCGCCCCGGTCCTGGTCCGCTTGAGCTCGAAGAAGTCGGGGTGGCCGGCCAGCACCCGGAAGCTGTCGAAGAGTTCGGCCGCCCGGGGTCCTCGCGAACGGCCCGCAGTACGGGGCCGAACCACACCGTGCCGTCGACGTGGACGGTGGGCGTGCCCACGTATCCGCCCGACTCCGGTTCGGCCCCGGCCTCGTGGGTCCGGCGCACGGCCTCGTCGTACGCCGGATCGTGCGCGGCGGCGCGAGGTCGGCCGGGAGGCCGAGTTCGGTGAGGGAGTCGGCGATCACCGCGTCGAAGTCCTCGCCGAACTCGGCCTTCCGCTCGTGGATGCGGGTACCGAAGGCCGTGTAGAGGTCACGCAGGACCTTCTCGCCGTGCCGCTCGGCGGCGGCCACCGCGACCCGCACCGGGCCGATCGACCTGTCCACCAACTCCCGCTACCAGTCGGGGAGTTCGTTGCCGATGTTGTGCAGGTACAGGCTCATCGGGTGGAAGCGGAGGTCGAGCGGGCGCTCGCGTTCGACCTCCAGCAGCCACCGGGAGGTGATCCAGGCGAAGGGGCAGGCGGGGTCGAAGTAGAAGTCGACGCGGTTGGGGGCGGAGGCTGCGGCGGTGCTGGTCATGGTGTCGACCGTAGTCGCCGATTGGTTCAGGTGGCTGATCCAATCCTGGAGTTTTCAGTGGTCCACTTTGCTGACGGCCTGCTGCCTCGGGTTCCGGCCGCTCGACGCCAGGGCTCGGTCGAAGACGGGCGCGTCGGCGGGGACGGGTACGGGGTCGGCGAAGCCGTCGTACTGGCGGTAGAGGTCGCCGTGGGTCGCGACCACGTCGAGGATCAGCCGGGCGGCGTCCTCGGAGACGCGGAACTCCTGGCCGGTGACGGTGGCGACGTCCCAGCCGTGCACCGCCGTCTCCTTGATGATCATCCCGGCGAGGTCGGCGGCCGGCAGCGGACCCATGCCGAGGTCGATCTCGCCCTCCCACATCGCCGGGTCGGCCCAGGCCGCGACCGCCCGGTCCAGCTGGGCGGCGTACGCCTCGGCCCAGTCCGGGTCGGCGGTGAAGTCCCGCTCGGTCAGCTCCTCGGGGAGGGGCTTGCGCAGGGCGCGGTGCTCCAGGCCGTGCGAGGTGTAGAGGACCCAGTGGTTGACCAGGGTGCGGATGTCCCAGCCTGGGCAGTGCGTGGGCAGAGGGAGCTGCGCCGCCGTGACGCCCCGTGCGACACGGGCCGCCTCGGCGGCGCATTCGGCCATGTACGGATGCATGTCGTGGTTCTTCATGCACCTCACGCTAGGGACAGCTCGCCCGGTCCTCTTGAACAAACGCGACAGCCCTTGAAGGCGGCCCTATCCGGTAGCCCTCGTCATCTCCGCCAGCTTGACCACCGTGTTCCAGTTGCGCGTCGTCGCGATCAAGCCCTTCGTCAGGCGTGGCTTCGACAGTGTCTCCGCCAGTTTCGAGCGGCCCAGGCCCTCCGTGGCGTACAGGTACAGCGCGCGGTCGCCGAGTCTGAACTCCTCGGGCAGGAACGCCTGTCGGTCGATCGACTCGAAGCGGTCGGCGGTCACCGGGTGCGAGAAGTACGTGACGTGCAGCTGCTTGCCCTCCAGCTCCACCGCCGGGAAGGGGCAGGCCTCTCGTACGGCCTCCAGGTAGGCGTGGTCGCGGACCAGGACATCCACCGTGAAGCCGAGGTGCTTCTCGATGGCGGCGGTGATGCCGGTGGCGAGGGACTCCTCGTCACCCGGGTCGGTGGTGAAGACCGCGTTGCCGCTCTGGAGATACGTGGCCACCCCCGCGTACCCCAGGCCCTCCAGCAGGGCCCGGAGTTCGGCCATCGGCACCTTCTTCTTGCCGCCCACATTGATGCCGCGCAGGAGCGCCGCGTACGTCGTCATGGGGTCACGATAAGGCGGCTCCGTCGCTGATGGCGGCCGCGCACCCTGAGTCGTGGCCCCGAGGGATGCGGATACGTGTAGGGGGTCGCTGTCCTCCCTGATGCCGAGACCGTGGCCTCCGAGGGGATGATTCCGGAGGTCCGAGGCTCACCGGGCAGCACGATGAGATGAGTTTATCCAGCTCATACCTTCGAAACGAAAGGTGGCGGCAGGGGGTCGCCACCGCTCACGAGGGGGCTTGCCCGTCATGGGGAACGGAGACGTACGGGTGCGGGGAATCGCCGCCCGGGCCGGCGGCTGGAGTGCCCGGCACCGATGGGCGGCCGTCGGCGTGTGGGTGCTGTTCGTCGTCCTCGCCATGGGGATCGGCTCGGCGGTGGGCCGGGCCGACGTCAAGGACAGCGACCAGCTGAAGGGCGAGACCAGTACGGCCGCCCACATCATCGAGGAGGCCGGGATCGAGGAACCGGCGAGCGAGACCGTCCTCGTCCAGGCGAAGAACAAGGGGCTCACGGCCACGGACCCCGAGTTCCGGGCCGCCGTGGACGCGGTCGTCGAGGCGGTCGACGGCACCGGCGAGGTCAAGGACGTCACCTCGCCGTACGTGACGAAGACCATCTCCAAGGACGGTCGCAGCGCTCTTGTGCAGTTCGATGTGAAGGGCGACGCGGAGACCGCCGGTGAGCGGATCGAGCCGGTGCTCAAGGCCGTCGAGGGGGTGCGGGACGACCACAAGACGCTGCGGATCGAGGAGATCGGCGGCGCCAGCATGAACAAGACGTTCGACGACGCCTTCGGGGACGACTTCCAGACGGCCGAGTTCTCCGCCGTACCGGTGGCCCTCGGCATTCTGCTGATCGCGTTCGGCGCGGTGGTGGCGGCGCTGCTGCCGGTGGCGCTGTCGATCACCGCGATCGCGGCGACGATGGGCCTGATGGGCATCGTCAGCCATCTGGTCCCGATGACCGACGCGGCCAACTCGGTGATGCTGCTGGTGGGGCTGGCCGTCGGTGTCGACTACTGCCTGTTCTATCTGCGCCGGGAGCGCGAGGAGCGGGCCGCGGGCCGGGACGCCGAGACGGCGCTGCGGATCGCCGCCGCGACCAGCGGCCGGGCGATCATCGTCTCCGGTGTGACCGTGTGCGTGGCGATGGCGGGCATGCTCTTCACCGGGCTCGCCGAGTTCGAGGCGATGGGCCTGGCCTCGCTGATGGTCGTGGCGGTCGCGATGGTCGGCTCGGTGACCGTGCTGCCCGCGCTGCTGTCGCTGTTGGGCAAGCGCGTGGAGAAGGGGCGGATACCGTTCCTGCACCCCGACAAGCGCCGCAAGAACGGCAACGGCCGTACCGCGGGCGGGGAAAGCCGGTTCTGGACCGGTGTCCTGCGGGTCGTGCTCGCCAGGCCCGCGGTCTCCCTCGTCGTCGCCTGTGGTGTGCTGCTGGCGATCGCGGCGCCCGCGCTCGGCATGAAGACGCAGAACCTCACCCTGGACCAGGAGTTCGGCGACTCGCTGCCGATCGTGCAGACGTACGACCGGGTCAACGAGGCCTTCCCGGGCGGCTCCGAGCCGGCCGAGGTGATCGTGAAGGCGAAGGACATCGACTCCGCCGAGGTCAAGGGCGCCCTCGCCGACTTCCGTGCGGAGGCGATCAGTTCGGGCGCCTCGCGCGGCCCGGTCGAGATCAAGGTGCACGACGCGCAGAACGTGGCGTTCGTGTATGTGCCGCTGGTGGGCGGCTCCGACCTGGACAGGGCCGGGGCGAGCCTGGACAAGCTGCGCGACGAGGTACGGCCGGCCACGCTCGGCAGGGTCGAGGGCGTCGAGGCGCCGATCACCGGGCAGGTCGCGGGCTCGAAGGACTTCAACGACCAGCTCGTCGGCTCGGTGACCCCGGTCTTCGCCTTCGTCGTGGTCTTCGCCTTCCTGCTGATGCTGCTGTCGTTCCGCTCCCTGACCATCGCGGTCACGTCGATCGTGCTGAACCTGCTGTCGGTCGGCGCCGCGTACGGCATCCTCGTCGCGGTCTTCCAGCACGGCTGGGGCGCCTCGCTGGTGGGCGCGGAGGGCGTCGGCGCCATCATCACCTGGCTGCCGCTGTTCCTCTTCGTCATCCTGTTCGGGCTGTCGATGGACTACCACGTGTTCGTGGTCTCGCGGATCCGTGAGGCGCGGCTGCGGGGTCGTACGACGAAGGACGCGATCCAGCACGGTGTGGTCACCACGGCCGGGGTCGTCACCAGCGCCGCCGTCATCATGGTCGCCGTGTTCGCGATCTTCGGGACGCTGTCCATGCAGTCCATGAAGCAGATGGGCGTGGGCCTCGCGGCCGCGGTCCTCATCGACGCGACCATCATCCGGGGTGTACTCCTCCCGGCGGTGATGGCCCTGCTCGGCGAGCGCAACTGGTACCTGCCGAAGTGGCTGAACCGCCTGCCGGACCTCACCCACGACGAGTCGCCGGAGCCGGAGCCGCTGCCTCATGAGGGTCGTACGGAGGAGACCGTACGGGTCTGAGCCGGGCTCTGGTGAGCACGCGGGTGGCCGGGGTGCGCGCGCACCCCGGCCACACTGCTGTCCCGCGTGGACGGCCCTCAGGCCGCCTTGGTCACGTCGTCGCGGTCGAAGGAGTCGATGGTGCGGGTGAAGTCCCGGGTCGACAGCAACAGTTTGTAGATGATGGCGAGTTCGAAGACGAGGAGCATGGCGCCGGAGACGACGGTCGCCTCGATCACCGTGTCGAGGAACGGGCCGATCATGAAGACGCCCATCTGGAACTCGATGCCGCTGATCAGATGCGGGCGGATGCGGTGGCGCAGGAGGAAGGAGCGGGCGCGCAGATAGGCGGGGAACTTCTGGCGGAACTCCTGGTGCAGGTCGACGACCTGGGCCTTCGGCGTATCGGCGGCGTCTTCCGTGGCCGTTCCGTCGGGGTTCTCAGGACCTTCGGAGTTCTCGGAGTACCCGGGGCGGTCGAGGTGATCGGGGCTGACAGCGGCGGCCTTCTCCAGGTCCTGCTCGATGTCGGCCTCGGGGTTGTCGCGCAGCAGGTCTTCCATGAAGGCGAGTTCGCGCGCGTTCTCGGCACGGCGGGCCGCCCTCACCCGGGCCTTGATCTGCTTCCGCATGGAGTGGCGGATCTTGAAGATCTCCAGGGAGTTGATGTACCGGAGGGTGTCCAGCCCGATGACGGCGGCGGCGAGCCAGATGTAGAGGGTGTCACCCGTGCGGTGGTACTGACCGGCCATCAGGGCCACCGCACAGGCCGCCACCCGGATGCGGTCGAACACGAAGTCCAGCCAGGCCCCGAACACGGAGCCCTGACCGGTGAGCCGGGCGACCTTGCCGTCCATGCAGTCGAGGATGAAGCTCAGGTGGTAGACGACGGCTCCGGCGACCAGCCAGCGCCAGTCACCCAGCGCGAAAAAGGCCGCCGAGACCAGGCCCAGCACAAAGGCACCCCAGGTCAGCTGGTTGGGCGTGATCCTCGTGTACTTCGCGGTGAGCCGCACGAGCGGTGTGGCCACCGGGTCCACGAGCAGCACGGTCCACCAGGCATCGCGCTTCTTCTGCGTGATGCGGCGCACCTCTGCGAGGTCGGGTATGTCTCGGCGCATGGGGTCAACTTCCTGGCGTTCGATGGGAGTTCAGGCCCAGCTTGGAAGTCGTTCATCCGAGGTACAAGAAGCGCCGAGCACAACCTTTGAAAGGGGGTAACGGTCGAACCATGTACCTGAGTCGACGACTCTGCCCCGAGGGGCGGGCGTTACCCGAGCGTTACTAAGTGATCTCGCCGTTACCCAAAATATGCCGGGACTTCACGATCAGAGTGCAACCGTCCCGCTTGCCTCGGTTTACTCGCTTTCCTCACGCTTCACCGTAGAGAGCTCCGCCTCGATCAGATCCGCCGCGCGTCGGGTGCCACCCTCCCCGGCCATCTCCCGCCGGATCGAATCGAGCCTTCGGGCCACCTCGGGATCCCCGACGAGGGCGAGGACCGCCTCGCGCAGTGTCCGCGCGTCCGCCTCCTCCATGGGTACGTGGCGGGCGACACCGAGCGATTGGAGCATGTCGGCGTTGCCGAACTGGTCGACCGCCTGCGGTACGGCGACCATCGGGGTGGCGGTGGCGAGGCCCTCCTGGCTGCCGCCGGCACCCGCGTGCGTGACGAAGGCGTCGGCCTGCCTGAGGATCGCCAGCTGCGGTACCCAGTCCCGCACTTCGATGCTGTCCGGGAGCGGCCCCAGCTCCGCCGGGTCGACGTGCTTGCCGACCTGGAGCACGGTGTGCCAGCCCGGCAGGTCGCCGAAGGCCTTGACGCACTCGCGGTAGAAGGCGGGGTGCTTGGTGAAGGCCGAGCCGAGCGACACGAGCAGCACCTTCTCGGCGCCGGCGGGCCGCCGCCACTCCCCCTGCGCCGCGCGGTCGCCCTGGCAGGCGCCGACGAAGGTGTGCACGGCCTCGTCGACCCGGTCGGCGTTCGGCTGGAGCGCCTTGGGGATGAGGACGAGGGAGCGGGCGGGGCGGCCGACGAAGGAGTCCGGGTCCGCGCCCACCCCGTTCTCGTCCAGCCAGGCCTGGAAGCGGGCGTAGTACGCCTGGCCGCGCTCGGTCTTCTTCGGCTCGGCCCACATCGGTTCGCCGACCTCTTCCTCATAGCCGTCCCAGGCGACGAGGTTCGGGGAGAGCGAGATGGCTTTGACGCCCCAGCGGTGGGCGAGGACGCGGGCCGGGTAGGAGGCGATGTCGTGGATCACGAGATCCGGCTCGTCGCCCTCGTACGCCTTGATCAGCTGCGGCAGGGCCTGGATCGCGTCGTCGAGGAAGGGCTCGACGTTGTCGAGGAGGGTGGTACCCCAGGCCTCGGGGTCGCCGTCGGGGCCGGGCAGCGTCGAGTGCCAGATCTTCGGCTCGGCGCCGGCCTCGGCGACCTTCTCGACGAAGGCCGGCGGGATGGCGTAGCTGACCCGGTACCCCCGGGCGACCAGTTCCCGGATCACTTCGAGGCTCGGGTTCACATGGCCGTGGACGGCGATGGAGAACATGGCGATGTGGGGAGGGTGGGTGGTCATGCGCCCCACGCTAAACGAGACGATACGTATCGTCCAATAATTTCGCCCCCGCACACCCTGCGCCGCGCCCACCTCTCACCGCTGATACCGCGCCAACACCAGATTCCCGTCCCCCACCAACCGCTCCCGCAACTCCGCCAGACCGATCGCCCCGCTGTAGAACTCCTGAAAGGCGGGCGTGGCGACCTTGTCCTTCCACTCCGGATAGCCGCGTACGGACTGCGCCGGCGCCGAGCGAAGGTGTTCGGCGAGGGCCGTGCCGGTCGCCCAGTCGTAATCGGCCGTACGCAGCGCGGGGTCCTTCAACGCCTCCGTGCCGGTCGGCAGCATCCAGTCGCCGAGGGCGAGGCGGACCATGTTCGCGGGCCGGAGCAGGAAGTCGATGAACTCGGCGGCCTCCTCCTTGTGCGCGCTGTCCTCCGCGATGGAGAGCGTCTGCGGGCTGACCCCCTGGGTGAGCCCCTCCGCCCCCGCCGGCGCGGGCAGCACCTGCCAGTCGAAACCCTTGGGCGCCTGCTGGACTATCTGCTGACGGTACGAGAAGCCGAGCGGCACCATCGCGTACTTGCCGCCGAAGAAACCGGGCAGCGTGTCCGAGCCCCCGCTGCCGAGCGTCGTGCCCGGCGCGCTCCGGTCGGTGTTCACCTCGGCGCGCACGGTCTCCGGCACCACCGCGTCGGCGTCCTCGAAGCGCACCTCGACCTTGCCGTCCGCACCCCGGTGGAACAGCTGACCGCCCGCCGACAACGACAGGTTGAGCGTCGCCGACACCGGCTCCTTCAGCGGCCAGGCGACCCCGTACGTGCCGTCGCCGCTCAACTCCTCGGCGACCTCCCGGAACTCCTCCCAGGTCCACGGCTTCTCGGTGGTCGGGACGCGCACACCGGACTCCCGCAGCCATTTCGCGTTGGCGATCAGGACCCTCGGCTCCTGGAGGAACGGCACCCCGAACACCCCGTCCCCGAACGTCGTCGTCTCCCAACTCCGCTGCGGGATGTCCGACTTCAGCCGCTCGGGCAGCAGCTCGCGCAGATCGGCGAGGTACCCGCCGTACGCGAAGTCCGCGAGGTCGTCCGAGGCGTCGTGGATGATGTCCGGCGCCTCACCGCCCTCGAAGGAGGTGAGCAGCTGGTCGTGAACGCTGTCCCAACTCCCCTGTACGTACTCGACCTCGACGTCCGGGTGAGTGGCGTTCCACTCCTTCACCAGCTCCTTGTTGACCGCGACGGACTCGTCCTGCCAGGCCAGGGACTGGAAGCGGAGGGTGATACGGCCGCGGTCGTCGTCGGATCCGCCGCCGTCGCCCGTACAGGCGCTCATCAGGAGGCACAGCACCAAGGCCGTCAGCCAGCGTGCGCGCATCAGCTTTTCACCGCCCCGGCGAGCATGCCGCCCGTGATCCGTTTCTGGATGATCGCGAAGACGACCAGCGAGGGGAGTGTGGCGAGGAAGGCCGCAGCCGCCAGCGGGCCGAGGTCCGCCACGCCCTCCGCGCCGATGAAGTGGGTGAGGACGACCGGCAGCGTCTGTTTCTCCGGCGTCTTGAGCAGCACGAGCGCGAAGAAGAACTCGTTCCAGGCCGTGATGAACGCGAACAGTGCCGTCGCCACGATGCCCGGCGCCAGCAGCGGCGCGATCACCGACACCAGCGTCCGCACCCTCCCCGCCCCGTCGACCGCCGCCGCCTCTTCCAACTCGGTCGGCACGGCCCTTACGTACCCGACGAGCATCCACAGCGCGAACGGCAGCGCCCACACCACGTACACCATGATCAGGCCGGGCACGGAGTCGATCAGGCGGAGGTTCTTCAGCACCAGGAACAGCGGGATGATCACCAGCACGAACGGGAACGCCTGGCTGACCACCACCCAGCCCGTCGCCGCCCGGGAGAGCAGTGTGCGGCGCCTGGCCATGACGTACGCCATCGGGGTGGCGATCAGTACGGCCACGACGGCCGCGCCGAGCGCCGCGACCAGCGAGTTGAGCGCGGCGTCGAGCAGCGGCTGCTCGTCGAAGGCCTGCCGGAAGTTGTCGAGGGTCGGGTTCTCAGGGATCCAGGTCGGATGCGGACTGCCCAGCTCACGGGGCGGTTTGAAGGCGATGGAGATCAGCCAGAGGAGGGGGAAGGCAAGGAAGACGAGATATCCGAGGAGGGCCGTGTACTGGCCGATCCGGGCCGCTCCGCTTGTCCTCACGCGTCCTCACCCCGCCTCAGCCGGCCGACCAGATGGAACGCGAGGATCACCGAGATCAGCGCGACCATCACACACCCCATCGCCGCCGCGTACCCGAACTGCCCGTAGCGGAAGGCCTCCTCGTAGGCGAAGAGCATGGGCAGGCGCGTACGGCCGCCCGGGCCTCCGTTCGTCAGGACGTAGACCAGGGCGAAGGAGTTGAAGTTCCAGATCAGGTTGAGCGCCGTGATCGCGAGGGCGATCGGCCTGAGGGCGGGCCAGGTGACCGTACGGAAGCGGCGCCAGGCGCCGGCGCCGTCCATCGCCGCCGCCTCGTGCAGCTCGCGCGGGGTGTTCTGCAGACCGGCGAGCAGGGCGACCGTGGTCTGGGGCATGCCCGCCCAGACACCGACCACGATGACCGCGGGCAGGGCGGTGGCCAGTCCGCTCAGCCAGTCCCGGCCGTCGCCGAGGCCCAGATCGCGCAGGCTCTCGTTGAGGATGCCCGCGTCCGGGTTGTAGACCAGCCGCCACATGATGCCGACGACCACCTCGGGCATCGCCCACGGGACGATGGCGAGGGCTCGTGCCAGCCAGCGCAGCCGTAATCGCTGGTCGAGGAGGACGGCGAGGCCCAGCGCGAGCAGGAACTGGGGCACGGTCACCCCGACCGCCCACAGCAGGCCGATCCGGAACGACTCCCAGAACAGCGTGTCGTGCAGCAGATCCCGGAAGTTGAGCGCGCCGATCCACTGCGTGGGCTCCGTCCGCCCCGCCTGTGCGTCGGTGAACGCCAGCGCGATCCCGTACAGCAGGGGTCCGACGCTCAGGGCCAGGATCGGGATGAGCGCCGGCAGCACCAGGAACCAGGCGCCGTGATCGACGAGGCGCCGCTCCCGGTCCGCCCCCGCGGCACGCCGCCTCTCCGGCCGCGGACGCTTCGCCGTCGCGGTACCGGTCCCGCTCCCGGTTCCGGTTCCGGTTCCGGTTCCGGTCGCCCATGTCATGCCATCGGCTCCTTATGTGGAAGTTCGAGTGGCTAGGGATGATCAGGAGGCTCTTGTACGGGTGCGGTCGACCGCGCGGCCTCCGTCATGGTCCTGAGGGCGTGCGGGGCCGTCAAGGCACCGCGCACCTCCCCCGACCTGTGCGAATGCGAGACTGGCCGACGTATGGCGTGAACACGACGTCCCGGTGGGGAGTGTCGGCGGCACGGACGCGGAGGCGATGGATGGACGAGGCACGGGCGCGGGACGTACTGGCCGCGGCGGGCGTGCTGCCCGGTGCGGCCGAGGGCGCGCGGCTGCTCGCGTTGGGCGAGAACGCGGTGTTCGCCGCCGGTGACCTGGTGGTCAGGGTGGGGCGCGACGCCGAACTCCTCGACCGGGCGCGCCGTGAACTGCGGATCGCCGCCTGGCTGGCCGAGGCGGGCGTACCCGCGGTGCGCGCGGCCGAGTCCGAGGCGCTGCTGGTGGAGGGACACCCGGTGACGGTGTGGCACCGGCTCCCCGATTCCGTACGCCCCGCCGGGCCCCGTGATTTGGCCGAACTGCTGCGGCTGGTCCATGCCCTGCCCTCCCCCGGTTTCGAACTGCCGCCCCGCGAGTTGCTGGGCGGTGTGGAACGCTGGCTGCGGCTCGCCGGTGACGCGATCGACCCGGCCGACGCGGACTGTCTGCGGGAGCGGCGCGACGGCTTCGCGGCGGCCGCGGCCGCGCTCGTCCCGCAGCTGCCGCCGGGGCCGATCCACGGGGACGCGCTGCCCCGCAATGTGCACATCGGGCCGGACGGTCCCGTGCTGGTCGACCTGGAGACCTTCTCCTTCGACCTGCGCGAGCACGACCTGGTGGTGATGGCTCTGTCCCGTGACCGGTACGGGTTGCCGGGTGCGGAGTACGAGGCGTTCGTGGGTGCGTACGGGTGGGACGTGCGGGAGTGGGAGGGTTGCTCGGTGCTGCGTGGGGCTCGGGAGACGGCTAGTTGTGCGTGGGTGGCACAGCATGCGCCGAGCAACCCGAAGGCGCGGGCCGAGTTCGAGCGGAGGGTGGCTTCGCTGCGGGACGGGGACGAGGCGGTGCGGTGGTATCCGTTCTGAGCCCTGCCGCTCCGCACCAGGCCCGGATCAGGCACCGCTCGCTGCCCTGAACAGCGGGGTCACGTGGCCCGGCGCTCACGGGGTGCCGCCGCGCCCACCCGTGCCGCCCTGGCGGCACGACTGCCCGCAGCTGAGACGGGCAGGCCGTCTGCCCCGCTCCGCGACGGACAGCCCGCAGCTACGACGGTCGGCTTCCCCGCGATACGCCTGCTCGCGAGCCGAGCCAGAGCAGGGTCAGCCGCAGGCCGAGCCAGAGCCCGGTCAGCGCTCAGACCGTCTTGTCCGCCAGTTCCCGCAGGGGCCACGAGCCGTCCACCACCGCTGTTTCGTCGCCCTTGCGGCGGAGGAAGTTTTGGAAGTCCGCCGCCCACTCGGCGTACCACTCGATCTGGCGGCGGTGCAGGTCCGCCGGGCCGAGGGCCGCGACCTTGGGGTGGCGGTGGGCTATCGCGCGGGCGAGGCGGGCCGCGGCCAGGGCGTCGGCCGTGGCGTCGTGGGCCGAGTCGAGGGCGACGCCGTACTCGGCGCAGACCGCTTCCAGGTTGCGCTTGCCCCGGCGGTAGCGGTCGACGGAGCGGTCGATCGTGTACGGGTCGATGACCGGAGCGGGGTCCAGGTCGCCGAGGCGTTCACGCAGGGACGGCAGGGAATGACGGCGCAACTCCGCCGAGAGCAGGGTGAGGTCGAAGGCCGCGTTGTACGCCACCACCGGGACGCCGGTCTTCCAGTACGAGACGAGGACGTCCGCGATCTCGTCGGCGACCTGGTCGGCCGGACTGCCCTCGGCGGTAGCGCGGGCGTTCGTGATGCCGTGCACAGCGACCGCGTCGGCCGGGATCTCCACGCCCGGATCGGCCAGCCACTCCCTGCGGCCGAGCGGCTCCCCGTCCTTGACCTCTATCACCGCGCCGGTGACGATGCGCGACTCGCGCGGGTCCGTCCCGGTCGTCTCCAGGTCGAAGCCGATCAGCAGCTGTCGGTGCCAACCCATGCTGGCCCCCCTTCTTGGTGGTGCTTTCCCCCAGTTGCCTCCACCATCCCATGTACCACTGACAATCCGAGGGCCGCATTCCGCTTGTCTGCTCGGAGGTGGTTCACGACACCGGCCGCGAATCCGCCCAAGCCACCTCGAACTCCTCGCGATACGTATCGAAAAGGCCCGTTTCGCCGTTCTCGTCCGCCTTGAGCACCCGGCTGCCGCCGCGCAGCACCAGCACCGGGGCCTCCATGCCGCGTGTCCGGCGCAGATAGGTCTGGACGACCGCTATGCCGTCCGAGCCGTCGCCGTCCACCAGGTAGGCCGTGAAGCGGGGCGTCTCGTCGAAGACCTGGATCTCGAAGGCGCCGGGGTCGCGCAGCTGGGCGCGCACCCGGCGCATATGCAGGATGTTCATCTCCACGGCGCGGCTCAACTCACCCCGCTTGATGCCGAGTTCGCGCTCACGTCGCTTCACCGCGCTGGACGCCGGGTTGAGGAACAGCAGCCGGACCCGGCACCCCGACTCGGCGAGCCGCACCAGCCGTCGCCCCGAGAAGTTCTGCACCAGCAGGTTCAGTCCTATGCCGATGACGTCCAGGCGGCGGGCCCCACCGAAGAGGTCCTCGGCGGGGAACTGGCGCAGCAGCCGGACCCGGTCGGGGTGGACGCCCACGACGTCCGCGTACCGTTCGCCGACCAGGTCCTCGACCGCGTCGACGGGCAGCCGGCGGGCGGAGGGCACGTCGCTGCCCGCGCCGAGGATCTCCAGCAGCTTCGCCGAGGCGCGCTCGGCCTGGGCGAGGACGGCCTCGGACAGGGCCCGGTTGCGGGAGACGACGTTCCGGGTGACCTCCAGCTCGTCCAGGGCCAGCTCCACGTCGCGCCGCTCGTCGACGTACGGCTCGAAGCAGGGCCAGTGCTGCACCATCAGTTCACGCAGCTGGGGCAGAGTGAGGAAGCTGAGGGTGTTGTCGTCGGCCGGGTCGAGCAGATAGCCCTTGCGGCGGCTGACCTCGCGTACCGCGACGGCGCGCTGCACCCACTCCTGGCCGGCGGGTCCGGCGGCGGCGACCACCCAGTCGTCGCCGTGGACGGGTTCGTAGATGGGACGCAGTACGGCGGCCACCACGGCGCGCAGCCGCTGCTCCACGAGGTTCAGCCAGATGTAGGCCCGGCCGGCCCGCTGGGCGCGCGTACGCACTTCGAGCCAGGCGTCGGCGTTCCAGTCCAGTTCCGGGCCGATGGATCCCCGCTCCATCGGCCGTGCCAGGGACACCGCGCCGGGTGGGACATCTGTGGAGTTCCCCTCGTGACCCGCATCACCCGCGTCACCAGGAGGCAACTCCAGCCCTCCCGAGCCCACCCACGCACCGCCTTCCGCTCCCCCGAGCCGAGCCCTACTCAACGATCAAGGAAGGGTACTCCGCGAGCGGGTGGCGGTGCAGCCGGATGGACAGGTCGTTTCTCAACCCCCTTGCAGCACACGACGGTTCCGCCAAACGGGGCCGCCGGGCGTGAGCGGATTCATAACCAGTGGGCGTCGCCGACCCCCTCAGACCGTTCGAACGGCCTGTCGACCGATCGCCATGGGCTAGGTGGTTCCCTCACTTTGGGGGAGACTCCCCCTCGGAGTCGGCCCCGGCGGCGCACCACAACTGGAAGAGTCGTATCCATGCAGGTCTGGCCTGGACAGGCGTATCCGCTCGGCGCCACGTACGACGGCGCCGGTACCAACTTCGCGGTCTTCTCGGAGGCCGCGCACCGCATCGAGCTCTGTCTGCTGCACGACGACGGCTCGGAGACAGCGGTGGAGCTGCGCGAGACGGACGCGTTCGTACGGCACGCGTATCTGCCCGGGGTGATGCCGGGGCAGCGGTACGGCTTCCGCGTGCACGGCCCGTACGCACCGGAGCGCGGACTGCGCTGCAACTCCGCGAAGCTGCTCCTCGATCCGTACGCGCGTGCGATCAGCGGCTCGGTGAAGTGGGGCGAGGAGGTGTACGGCTATCACTTCGGCTCGCCCGAGAGACGCAACGACCTGGACTCGGCGCCGCACACCATGAGCTCGGTGGTCGTGAACCCCTACTTCGACTGGGGCGACGACCGGCGGCCGCGCACCGAGTACCACCACACGGTGATCTACGAGGCCCATGTGAAGGGCCTGACGATGCGCCACCCGGCGCTTCCCGAGGAGCTGCGCGGTACGTACGCGGCGCTCGCCCACCCCGCGATCATCGACCATCTGACCTCGCTGGGCGTCACCGCGCTGGAGCTGATGCCCGTACACCAGTTCGTGAACGACCACCGTCTGGTGGACATGGGCCTCGCCAACTACTGGGGGTACAACACCATCGGCTTCTTCGCCCCGCACAACGCGTACGCCTCCTGGGGCGACCGGGGACAGCAGGTGCTGGAGTTCAAGTCGGCGGTCCGGGCGCTGCACGAGGCCGGCATCGAGGTCATCCTGGACGTCGTCTACAACCACACGGCGGAGGGCAACCACCTGGGGCCCACGCTGTCCTTCCGGGGCATCGACAATCCGTCGTACTACCGGCTCACGGGCGATCGCCGTTACTACATGGACACGACCGGCACCGGCAACTCCCTGCTCATGCGGTCCCCGCACGTGCTCCAGCTGATCATGGACTCGCTGCGCTACTGGGTCACGGAGATGCACGTCGACGGCTTCCGCTTCGACCTCGCGGCGACCCTGGCCCGGCAGTTCCACGAGGTGGACCGGCTGTCGTCGTTCTTCGACCTGGTCCAGCAGGACCCGGTGGTCTCCCAGGTGAAGCTGATCGCCGAGCCCTGGGACGTCGGCGAGGGCGGCTACCAGGTGGGCAACTTCCCGCCGCTGTGGACCGAGTGGAACGGCATGTACCGCGACACGGTACGGGACCTGTGGCGGGGTGAGCCGCGTACGCTCGCCGAGTTCGCGTCCCGGCTGACCGGTTCCTCCGACCTCTACCAGGACGACGGGCGCCGCCCGCTGGCCTCCATCAACTTCGTGACCTGCCACGACGGCTTCACGATGCACGACCTCGTCGCCTACAACGACAAGCACAACCACGCCAACGGCGAGGACAACCGCGACGGCGAGAGCCACAACCGGTCCTGGAACTGCGGTGCCGAGGGCGACACCGACGACCCGGAGATCCGGGCGCTGCGCGTCCGCCAGATGCGGAATTTCATCGCCACGCTGATGCTGTCCCAGGGCGTGCCGATGCTCAGCCACGGCGACGAGTTCGCGCGCACACAACGCGGCAACAACAACGCGTACTGCCAGGACAACGAGGTGTCGTGGGTGCCGTGGCCCCAGGAGGGCGAGGAAGGGCACGAGCTGTGGGACTTCACGCGGGCGATGGTGTGGCTGCGGAAGGACCATCCGGTCTTCCGGCGGCGGCGCTTCTTCCACGGGCGGCCGGTGGAGGGGACGCATGACGAGCTGTCCGACATCGCCTGGTTCACACCGCAGGGGCGGGAGATGACCCAGCGGGACTGGGATTCGGCGCAGGCCGGTGCGCTGTCCGTCTTTCTCAACGGGAACGCGATCTCCGAGCCGGGCCCTCGGGGGGAGCGGATCACCGACGACTCCTTCCTGCTGATGGTGAACGCGTCGGCGAAGGAGTTGGAGTTCGTGGTGCCGGTCAATCATGGGCGGTTGTGGCAGGTGGTGGTGGATACGGCCCGGGAGGACGCGGTGCCGGAGGACGGTCCGAAGGTGGGGGCCGGGGAGCGGATGACTTTGGTGGACCGGAGTCTGGTCGTGCTGCAGCGGCCTGTGTGAGCTCTGAGCTGCTCGCCGTGGGGGCTGCGGTGATGTGCCGACTGCGGGAGGTACGTGGCTGATCGCGCCCCCGCGGCGGAGCCACACATCGGCACGGCCCCGCGCCCCTGAAAGCGATGGCGCCGCCTTGCGTGTCCAGGCACTCGGAGCGCCGCTGGGCGGGTACGTACGTCTCCATGACACCTGAGCCCACCGAACCGGTGCCTACCGCCACCTATCGGCTTCAGCTTCAGCCCTCCTTCCCCTTCTCCGCCGCGGAGGCGGCCGTCCCGTACCTCGCCTCCCTCGGGGTCTCGCACCTCCATCTCTCCCCCGTGCTGGAGGCCGTGCCCGGGTCCGCGCACGGATACGACGTCGTCGATCACGCGCGGGTGCGGGACGAACTGGGGGGTGAGGAAGGCTTGCGTGCGCTGGCGCGGGCGGCGCGGGCGCGGGGGGTCGGGCTGGTCGTGGACATCGTGCCGAACCACATGGCGATGGCTCCGCGGCACAACCGTGCCCTGTGGGAGGTGCTGCGGGCGGGGCCCGGGTCGCCGTACGCGCGGTGGTTCGACATCGACTGGGACGCGGGGGGCGGGCGGGTGCTGCTGCCGGTGCTCGGCGGGCCCCTCGGGGACGAGGTCGGGCGGTTCGTGGTCGAGGGGAGTGAGCTGCGGTACTACGACCATGTGTTCCCGCTCCGGGAAGGCACCGAGAAGCTGCCGCTGCCGCAGCTGCTGGACGCGCAGTGGTACCGCCTGACCTGGTGGCGGCTGGCCCGTACCGAGTTGAACTATCGGCGGTTCTTCAGCATCTCCGAGCTGATCGGGGTACGCGTGGAGGAGCCGGAGGTGTTCGACGCGACGCACGCCAAGATTCTTCAGCTGCTCGACGAGGGCGTCGTGCAGGGGCTGCGCATCGACCATCCCGACGGGCTCGCCGATCCCGACGCCTACCTGCGGCGGCTGCACGAGGCGACCGAGGGGCGCTGGACGGTCGTCGAGAAGATCCTGGCGGAGGGTGAGCCGCTGCCGGCGGCCTGGCCCGTCGCGGGCACCACCGGGTACGACGCGCTGCGGCACATCGACGGGCTGTTCATCGATCCGGCGGGGGCGGGCGAACTCCTCGGGCAGTACCGCCGGTTCACGGACGCGCAGCCCGACCGGGGCGGCCACTGGGAGGCGACGGTACGGCGGGCCGCGTACCGGGTGCTCACGCATGAGCTGGCCACCGAGGTCGACCGGCTGACGCGGGTCGCGCGCCGGCTGTGCGACGGCTCCCCGGAGCTCGCGCTGCGCGACCACGCGCCGTGGGCGCTGCGCACCGCGCTGGGCGAGCTGCTCGTACGCCTGGAGGTGTACCGGCCGTACGCCTCCCAGGACGCCTCCCTCGTCGTCACCGAGGAGGCGGCCGCCGAGGCGCGGACGGCGTTCGCGGTGCCCGAGGAGGCGCGGGCCGTGGACACCGTGCGGGATCTGGTGCTGGGGCGGTTCGGGGACGGGCCGGAGCAGGTGGAGTTCCGGGCGCGGTTCGCCCAGACCTCGTCGGCGCTGCGGGCGAAGTCGGTGGAGGACACCGCGTTCTACCGGTATGTGCCGCTGCTGTCGGCCAACGAGGTGGGCGGGAACCCAGGGAGCCCGGCCGTGTCGCCCGACGACTTCCACGCGTACTGCGCGCGCGTGCAGCGCGACTGGCCGGCGACGGGGACGGTGCTGTCGACGCACGACACCAAGCGCAGCGCCGATGTGCGGGCGGCGATCTCGGTGCTCGCGCAGTGCCCGGAGCGGTGGGCGGACGCTCTGGCCGAGGTGACCCGGGAGGGTGCGGATGCGGGGGTGCCGGACGCGCAGGTGGCGTGGGCCGCCTGGCAGACGGCGTTCGGGCTGGGACCTGCGGCCGGAGAGCGGCTTCGGGATGCGCTGCTCAAGCATGTGCGGGAGGCGGGGCTGCACACCTCCTGGACGGAGCGGAACCCGGCGTACGAGGAGGCGGTGGGTGAGTTCGTCGCGCGGGGGCCGGCGGTCGGCGTGCGGGTGACGGAGGGGCTGCGGGGCGCTCTGGAGCCGCATGTGCGGGCGAATGCGCTCGGTGCGGCTCTTGTGCAGTTGACGATGCCGGGGGTGCCGGATGTGTACCAGGGCACGGAGGACGAGTATCTGGCGTTGGTGGACCCGGACAATCGGGCGCCCTTCGTGCCGGTCGGGCGGGGCTCGGAGAAGGCGCGGATCACGGCGGCGGCGCTGGGGCTGCGGCGGCGGCGTCCGGATGTGTTCGGGGAGTCGGCGACGTATGCGCCGTTGGTGGCCGAGGGGGTCGGGGCAGGGCACTGTGTGGCCTTTGTGCGCTCCGGGGAGGTGATCACCGCGGTCACTCGGTTGTCGTTGCGATTGGTGGAGGCGGGGGGGTGGGGGGATACGGGGTTGGCTCTGCCGGTGGGGCGGTGGGGTGATGTGCTCGCGGAGGGGCGGGAGTTCGAGGGGTGGGTGCGGGTGGAGGAGCTCTTCGGGGGTTTGCCGGTGGTGTTGCTGGAGCGGGTCGGGGGGACGTGACGGTCGGTCCGGGTGGCTTTTCTCGCCCCCGCCGCCCCTACCCGTCCCATCCCCCAGGGGCTGCCGCCCCTTCGACCCCGACTGCGCATGAGAGCTCGGGGGGTGCGGGTGATTTGGCGAGTGCGGGGTCGTCGTGGTTGCTCGCGCGGTTCCCGGCGCCCCTGGAAAGACCGGGCTGCGCCCTGGCCTTTCAGGGCTTGGGGAACTGCGCGACCAGCCCCCACCGTCCCGCGGCCGAACGACCCACCGTGGACACCGTCATTCCCGATGCAACGGCACGGCGGCCTCCGAACTCCACTCCGGCTCACTCGAACGGGAGTCCGCGCACGGGCGGTGGCGCCCGGCCGCCAGCTCGAACGCGGTGCGGACGACGCGCGACTGGTACTCCGCCTGGCGCACGACGGGGATCCAGCGTGCGCGGTAGCCGTCGCGGTAGTCGGCGCACCACTCGTCGATGAGCCGGTCGAGCTCGGGCAGCGCGTCCGCCGGATCCCGCCCGGTGTGGGTGACGAGTTGGTGCAGCAGCCCGGCCGTGCGCAGTGCGACGCGGCGGGCCGAGAGGGCGAGGGCGGTCAGCCGGGCGATGTCGAGCGGGGGCAGGGAGCGGGTGTCGCCGTCGTGGACGTCGGGGTCCCAGGAGTCGGCGAGGCCGGGGCCGACCAGTAAATAGTCGTCGACCGGGGCCAGCAGGCGGGCCGCGTCCGGGTCGCCGCCCGCCCTGGGGCGCACGCGCGCGAGGATGGACTCCAGCAGCCGGGTGTCGCGGCGCAGCGTACGGCTGACGACACGCAGTACGGCGTCGGCGTCGGCGGGCGGGGAGGCGTCCTCCACGGCCGTCACGCCCCACATGGGGGCCTCGACGACGGCGGTCACCGTGCCGTAGTCGTGCGGGTGGTACCAGGTCGACTCGACGGCGGCCTCGGTGATGGCGGCGGCCAGGTCGCCCGGGCGCGGGGGCGGGATGCGGTAGACGGCGGGGCCGAGGCGGGGCCAGTACAGGGTGTCGTACGGGCCGAGTTCGCGGGGTATGCCGAGGCGGGCGGCGGTGCGGGCGACGTCGTCGGCGAGGCCGGGCAGATCGCGGGTGAGCTCGACGAAGGCACCGCCGACGTCGACACCGTGCAGCGAGCACTGGAAGAAGGGCCGCAGTTCGTCCTGGAGGTCGAGCAGGGTGCGGGTCTCCGGCAGGGCGGCCCCGTCGGCGCCGTCGGGCAGCCATTCGGGCTGTTCGAGGAAGCCCGGGCGGAAGAAGTGCCGGAAGTAGTGACCGAGGGTGTACGGGCCGGACAGCCAGCCCTCGTTGTGGCGGGAGCCGTCGGGGTCGAGGCAGAGCAGCAGGTTCCAGGTGGCGTCGGCGTCCTCGCCGTGGCGGGGGTCGGCCAGGGCCCGTTCGGCGAGGCGGAGGACGGTGGCGCCGCCCACGGGTTCGTTGGCGTGCGGGCCGGCGACTATCAGCGCGTGGCGGCTGCCGTGGCCGACGGAGAGCAGCCACATCGGGGTGCCGGCCCGTGAGGTGCCGACGCGGCGGAGCCGGGCGTGGTGGGGATGTCGGGCGACGAGTGCGGCGGCTCGGGCGGCCAGCTCGTCCACGGTCGGGTAGCGGAGGAGTGGCGGCAGGGGGCACACCTCCACGATGCGGCGTCGTCGGTTCACCTGGTGTGCATGGTGTACGCACAGTCAGTCATGGCCGAGAAGGTACGTCAACACCTCGGAACCGAAGGCGAGTTGAGAAACTCGCTGCGTAAATCCCAGGCCAGAGCTTTGCGGTGGCTTCGCCGCGGCTCACTCCGAGGCGAGACGGAACGCCATGCGGCCGAAACTCACCTGGTCCCCGTCGCGGACGACGGCCGCGCCGATCACGCGCCGACCGTTGACGGTGGTGCCGTTGGTGGAGCCGAGGTCGCGCAGGATCCACATGCCGCCCTGCCGGGTGAGTTCGGCGTGGACGCGGGAGACCGTCTCGTGGGTGAGTCTGAGTCCGCTCGCGGGGTCGCGGCCGATGCGCAGGGAGTGGCCGCTCGCCGGGTGCGGCAGCTGGAGCCTGGGGAGCCGCTCGGCCTGCCAGGCCCGGCGCAGCTTCACCCCGAAGCCGGAGACCGCCCCGACGGTGCCGAGCACCAGCCGGGTCCAGCGCTTCTCGGTGGGCAGATCGGCGATGAGCGCCGCGAGTTCGTCGGAGCGGCGGGCGGTGAGCGCCAGTTCCATGCGCCGGACGAACGTGTCGTGCGACAGCCGGCCCAGCGCGACGCCGTCACTGAGAGCCTTCAGCGCGCGGTCGCGCTCCGCGTCGGACAGCCGCGCGGGGTAGGTGTGGAACTCGAAAGACGACGTCACGCTGGTGATTGTCGGTCAGCCGGGCCGGAGTGTCCAGAAGACCCGGAAACGGTGACCGTCTGCGGACAGTACGACGGGCGGCCCGGACGTCGGCCGGTGCGACGCGCACGGCAAAAGCGCCGATCCGAGAGCGAATTGATCCCTTTTGCAGGACGATGGTACGGGCCATCTCATGACCACGATCGGCAGCCGAGGGAGAACCGTTCCATGCACTTCGAGGTATGGGCACCGCTGGCCGAGCGCGTGACACTGCATTGCGCGGGCACCCCGTACGCGCTGGCGCGCGATCCGGCGCGTTCGGGTTGGTGGACGGGCGAGGCCGAGGCGACGGACGGCACGCGCTACGGGTTCTCGGTGGACGACGGCTCCGTGCTGCCCGATCCGCGCTCGCGCCGCCAGCCGGACGGCCCGGACGGGCCGAGCGCGGTCGTGGACCACGAGCGGTACGCGTGGCGGGTGCCGTGGGCGGGGCGCGGGCTGCCGGGCGCGGTGCTGTACGAGCTCCACGTGGGCACGTACACGCCCGAGGGCACGCTGGACGCGGCCGCCGGGCGGCTCGCGCATCTCGTCGAACTGGGCGTCACCCACGTGCAGTTGATGCCGCTGTGCCCGTTCCCGGGCGTGCACGGCTGGGGGTACGAGGGTGTCTCGCTGTGGGCCGTGCACGAGCCGTACGGCGGTCCCGAGGCGCTGAAGCGGTTCGTGGACGCGGCGCACGAGCTGGGCCTCGGGGTCGTGCTCGACGTGGTCCACAACCACCTTGGCCCGTCCGGCAACTACCTCCCTGCCTTCGGCCCGTACTTCACGGAGACCCACCACACGCCCTGGGGCGCCGCCGTGAACCTGGACGCGCCCGGCTCGGACGAGGTGCGGGCGTACTTCCTGGGCAGCGCGCTGGCGTGGCTGCGGGACTACCGGCTCGACGGGCTGCGGCTGGACGCGGTGCACGCGCTGCGGGACACGCGCGCGTGCCACTTCCTGGAGGAGCTGTCGACGGCCGTGGACGCGCTCGGGGCCGAGGTTGAGCGCCCGTTGTTCCTGATCGCGGAGTCCGACCTCAACGACCCCCGTCTCATCACTGCGCGCGAGGAGGGCGGCCTCGGGCTGCACGCGCAGTGGAACGACGACTTCCACCACACGCTGCGCACGACCCTGACGGGCGAGGCACATGGCTACTACGAGGACTTCGCGCGGGCCGGGCTGTCCGGTCTCGCGAAGACCCTGACGGGCGGCTTCTTCCACGACGGTACGTACTCGTCGTTCCGGGGCCGCGGTCACGGCCGGCCCCTGGACCGTACGCGCGTCCCGGCGCACCGGCTGCTGGGCTACGCCCAGACCCACGACCAGATCGGCAACCGTGCCCAGGGCGACCGGCTTGCCGCGTCCCTCTCCCCCGGGCTGCTGGCCTGTGCGGCGGCACTGGTGCTGACCGGGCCGTTCACGCCGATGCTCTTCATGGGCGAGGAGTGGGCGGCGTCCACGCCCTGGCAGTTCTTCACCGACCACACCGATCCGGAACTGGCGGAGGCGGTACGGCGGGGAAGGCGGCGGGAGTTCGCGGCGCACGGGTGGGCGGAGGAGGACGTGCCGGACCCGCAGGACCCGGCGACGCGTGACCGGTCCTGCCTGGACTGGTCCGAGCCGGAGCGGGAGCCCCACGCGCGCGTGCTGGCCTGGTACCGCGACCTCATCGCGCTGCGCCACACCCAGCCCGACCTCACGGACCCGGACCTCGAGGACATCAAGGTCGCGTACGACGAGGGCGGCCGGTGGTTCGCCTTCCGGCGGGGTGACGTACGGGTGGCCGTGAACCTCGGCAAGGAGCCGGCCTCGATTCCGCTCGGGGTGCCACGGGCGCGGGTACTGGCGGCGTGGGAGCCGGTGGGGGTGCCGGGGGTGGACGGGGTGGTGAGTGTGCCCGGGGAGTCCTGTGTGGTGCTGACGGTGGGGTGAGCACTCGGTTGGCTGTGGCTGGGCCCTCGGAGCGAGGCAGCGTGGTCGCGCCCCGTAAGGGGCGCGGGGAACCGCGCGATCAGCCACGTCCCACCGCAGTCGCCCCACGACTCGCGCCTCCGAGCCATGAGGCGACCCCGCCCCGCAGGGCGCTCACGCGTCTTCGTCCCGAATGTCCGTCACCCGCTCAAGGAGAATCGGCTCCCAGCTCCGCCGCAGGCGGTCCCGCAGCACCGGAAGCGGAGCGTCACCGCGGCCCTGGAGCCCCTCGGAGAGGTGGACGACCGTGTCGCAGCGGGCCAGCCAGAGGCCTCGTAGGCAGGGGCGGGCGCCGTACCCGGCGAGGGTGGCGGCGCGCACGGCGGCCGGCGAGCCGACCGCGGCGGCGAGGCCCGCGATGTCCTCGGCCGGGTCGCCGATCGCCGTGTCGGTCCAGCCGAGCACCCCGCGTACCCGGCCGTCGGCGCTCACCACCAGGTGCTCGCCGGTGAGGCCGTGGTGGACGAGGACAGGGGGGGACGCGACGAGTTGGCCCGCTGTCGCCGCGCTGAGCTGGCCGAGCCGGGCGGGCACGAACTCGTCGGCCTCGCCGAGGTGCCGGGCGGCCCGCCCGGCGGCCGTGCGCAGCGCCTCCAGGGAGCGCGGGGCCAGCCGTGGCACACCGAGCGTCTCGGCCTGCCGCAGCGGCACCTCGCGCAGGCCGGTGAGCAGTGCCGCGAGGTCGGCCTCGCCCACCGCCGACACTTCGTGCTCCTCGGCGGTGCCGCCGGACAGCCTGGTGTCGAGGGTGTAGGCGAGGCCGCCCGACCAGTCGCCCTGCGCCACGCTCACCGGGACGGCGACGCCGAGGTGCGGGCGGACCAGGTCGCGCAGCCGCAGCTCGCGCCGTCGGCGTACGGCGGTGTCCCGGTCCTGGGCGAGGCGCAGCACATGACGGCTGCCGACCCACCAGGTGGAGTGCGTGCCGCCCTCGGCGACGGGCTGTACCTCCGGTCCCGCGCCGCGTTTCGAGTCGCCGTTCTTCAGGAGGGAACGGACCAGTTGGCGGACGGTGTCCGCGGTGGGTGTCGGTGCCTGGGTCATGGTCGCGCCGTTGTCGTCCGGAGTTCGAAATGCGGGCTGTGGGCTCCTGTGTGGTCGGTCAGTCCACTATCGCCATGGTGCGCGGTGTGTCGTTGAGGCGGCGGCCGCCGTCCTCGGTGACCGTCACGATGTCCTCGATGCGTACGCCGAAGCGTCCGGGGAGATAGATGCCGGGCTCGACGGAGAAGCACATCCCGGGCACGAGGGGCAGTTCCTCGCCCTCGACCATGTACGGCGGTTCGTGCGTGGTGACGCCGATGCCGTGCCCGGTGCGGTGGATGAACCGGTCGCCGTACCCGGCCTCGGTGATGACGGCGCGGGCGGCCCGGTCGACGTCCTGGCAGGCGGCGCCCGGCCGGACCGCGCGGAAGCCCGCCTCCTGGGCGGCGCGCACGATGTCGTGCACCTCGCGCTCCTCGGCGTCCGGTTCGCCGACGTGGACCGTGCGGGAGGTGTCGGAGCCGTAGCCGTCCTTGAGGCCGCCGAAGTCGAGGACGACCATGTCGCCGCGCTCGATGACGCGCTCGCCCGCCTCGTGGTGCGGGTTGGCGCCGTTGGGGCCGGAGGCGACGATGGTGAAGTCGACCTGGGAGTGCCCGAACCGCCGCAGCAGCCCGGCGAGATCGGCGGCGACCTCCGTCTCCCTGCGCCCGGCGAAGGGGACCTGCCGGATCTCCTCGTACGCGCGGTCGGCGGCCGCGCCGGCCGCCGCCATCCGCTCCAGTTCCGCCGCGTCCTTGACGGCCCGCAGCATGGGCAGGGCCTCGGTCAGGGACACGTACGCCGTGTCCGGCAGCCGCTTCTGCAGGCCGAGGAGGTGCATCGCCCAGGCGTTGTCGCTGACGCCGTAGCGACCCTGCCGGCCGAGGAGGGGGACGGCCGCCTCGTACGGGTCCTTGCCGTCGGTCCAGTCGCGCAGGGTGAGGGCGGGGCCGCCGGGCGACTCCTCGGCGTCCGGCGCCTCCAGGGCGGGCACGACCAGCACCGGGTCCTCGCCGTCGCGCAGCACCAGCATCGTGAGCCGCTCGGTCTCCGGGGGCCGGTGGCCCGTCAGCCACACCAGATCGGGGCCGGGCGCCACCAGGACCCCGTCGAGCCCGGCCTCCGCGGCGGCTCGCGCCGCGCGCAGCATCCGGGCCCGGTAGTCGTCGGCTGTGAAGGGTGCGGTCCCGTCGCCGGTCGTGCCGGTCATCCATGCCTCCGTGTGCTCGGAGTTCCCCAGAAGTCGAGGCCTGCCCGGCCCCACGGGGAGCATCCTGCCCCTCCGCCGCAGCGCACGCGAGCCGATTGTGCCGTGGCGTCAGAGACAAAGGAGAAGCGACGTCAGCTCTCCAGGGCGAGGCGCGCGCCGAGGAGCAGCAGGACGCCCCCGGAGACCTGCTCCAGACGTCGGCGCACCCCGGCCCGGGAGAGCACCGCCTTCATCCGGCCGACGAACCACACGTACAGGCCGTAGTAGCCGATCTCGAAGACCGCCCACAGCGCGGCGAGGCCGACCATGGTGGGCAGATGGGGCGCGCCCTCGGGCACGAACTGCGGCAGGAACGACATGGCGAAGATCGCCGCCTTGGGGTTGGCGAGGTTGAGCAGCAGCCCGCCCCGGTACGAGGCCCAGCCGCTCTTCCCGACCGCCTCGTCCATGCCCTCCGGCTGCCCGTCGGCACGGCGCGCCTGCCACAGAGTCTGTACTCCGAAGACGACCAGCACCACCGCGCCGACGATCCGCATGACGTCGTACGCCAGCTCCGACGCGGCGAGCAGCGCGGTGAGGCCGAACGCGGCGACGAGGCCCCAGACGAAGACGCCCGTCTCGTTGCCGAGGACCGTCAGGAAGCCGGAGCGCCTGCTGCGCAGGGACTCCTTGATGATCAGCACGGTGCTGGGGCCGGGCGAGGCGGCGATCAGGGTGCAGGCGCCGAGGAAGGCGAGGAGGGTGCTCAGCATCCGGCCATGGTCGCCCGCGTGTGCGTGCACCGCCAACGCCTTTCGGCGGGGTTAATGGCTCATTCATCCACAACCATTACCACTAATGGTTAGATGCTCTCCATCCATTCATCCGCGTCACGGTCATTCCCGTCACGCGAACGGCGAAGAGGAGGCGTACGTCGATGCTCGTACTCGCGCACATCAGCGATCTGCATCTGGACGGCACCGAGCGGGCGACGCGGCGGGCGGAGCGGGTGCGGGATCTGCTGTGGGGGCTGCCGGGGCCGGTGGACGCGCTGCTGGTGACCGGGGACATCGCGGACCACGGCACGGAGGCCGAGTACGAGGAGGCGGCGCGCCTTCTCGGGCTGCGCGGGGCGGGGGCGCCCTTCCCGGTGCTCACCTGCCCGGGCAACCACGACAGCCGGGGGCCCTACCGCAAGGCGCTGCTCGGGGTACCGGCGGCCGAGGGGCCCGTCAACAGCGCGCAGGTCTTCGACGACGCGGCCGTACTGATGTGTGACTCCAGCGTTCCGGGGCGGGACGAGGGCGAGCTGGACGCGGGCACGTACGCCTGGATCGAGGAGACGCTCGACGAGCTGGGTGGCGAACTGCCGGTGCTGCTCGCCTTCCACCACCCGCCGGTGGCGCTGCACCACCCCCTGCCGGACGCCTACCGACTGGGCCGGCCCGCCGCGCTCGCCGCTCTGCTGGAGCGCAGGCCGGAGATCGCGGGGCTGATCACCGGGCATGCGCACACCCCCGCCGCGACCACGTTCGCCGGGCGCCCGCTGGCCGTCGGGCCCGGGGTGACGTGGACGCTGCGGCTGCCCTGGGAGGGCGAGCAGGTCGCGGACCGTGAGGCACCGCCCGGGCTGGCGTTCCATGTGCTGGACGACGAGGGGCGGCTGACGAGTCACTTCAGGGTGGTCCCGTAGGGGGCTTGGTGGCGTCTTGGTTCAGAGGTCTGGTCTTGGTTCAGGGGCCTTGCTTCAGAGGTCTTGCTTCAGAGGACGACGCCCGGGATCGCGGTCAGCCGCTGCCGCGAGCCGTTCGCGTGTCGTACGGCGAGTGCGACCGCTCTGCCCGGACGCGCCGCGGCCACGACCCGGGCGAGATCGGCGGCCGAGCCGACGCGGGTGCCGTCGAGGGCGAGGACGGCATCGCCGCGAACCAACCCGGCCGTGTAGCCGGGGCCGGGGACATGGACGCCCACGACGAGCGCGCCCCCGCCTCCGGGGGCGTCGACGACCTCGACGCCGAGGGCGGGCCGGCCGACCGGCCGGGTGTCCGCCCGGAACGGCCTGGTGGCCTCCGGGCCCGAACTCCCCCTACTCAGCGGCGACTTGGAGACGCTCGGCGCGGCCTGGGGCCGTGCGCGCAGCTCCGCCGACTTGCTCATGGCGATCACGGTGGCGCCCATGGTGCCGAGTCCGACGCCCGACAGGACCAGGATCGCGCCGACCGACAGGGCGAACAGCAGGGCCGTCAGCCGCTGCCGGGCCCGGCGAGGTGCGGCGTGCGGGCGCCGGGAGGTGCTGGGCGGGCGACCGCCGGGCTCCGGCTCCTGGCCGGGCTTGGGATCCTGGCCGGGCTTGGGCTTGGGCTTGGGTCGCAACGCGGTCTGTTTCATGGTTCGCCTCCGCCGGGAGGCCTACGGTTCGCCTCCGGCAGGACAGCTACCCGGCGCACGACGGCGCGACGAGCCACGAAAGAGTGAGACTGACACCCCGTCAAGGGATCACGCGCCCTCGGGCCCGGCGGCGGTCAGCTGCCGTGCCAGCACCGCCGCCGCTCCGCGCAGCGCGCCGCCGGACAGCAGCTCGGTGCGGTGCACGACGCGTGGTTCCACGAGCGGGACGGCCGCCACGCCCGGGACGCCCGTGGCGAAACCGCGCGGCAGTACGGTCAGACCGTGCCCGGCGGCGGCGAGGGTGGTGAGCGTGCGCAGGTCGGTGCCCTCGTAGCGCAGGGCGGTGCGGACGGCGCCGGTACCGCTCGTGGCGCGTAGACGGTCCAGCGGGAGGCCCGCGCCTGGGGCGTCCAGCCAGCGGGCGTCGACGAGATCGGCGAGCCGGAGTCCGGGGCGCCGGGCGAGCGGATGGCCTTCGGGGAGCAGGACGCAGACGGGTTCCTCGCCGACGCCGCAGGTGTTCAGCGGTGCCACGTCGGGCAGCCGCAGCGGATCGCTGGGCGCGGCCAGACCGTCGACCAGGCCGAGGTCCGCCGCGCCGGTGGCGACGGCCACGGGGATGTCGTCGCGGGCCAGCGCCCGCAGTGTCACACCGGCCGCGGGCAGCGCGGCGAGCACGCGGGGGCCGAGCGCCGTCGGTGTCGCCGCGAGCGTCAGCCCGTGCTCGGGCGCCGACGCCATCCGTACGACGTCCGCGCGGGCCGCGTCGAGCCGCAGCAGCAGGGGGCCCGCGTGCTCCAGCAGCCGTTCGCCGGCGGTGGTGGGCGTGACCGGGCGGCGGGTCAGGAGTGCGGCGCCCAGGTCCTGTTCCAGGGCGGCGATGTGCTGGGACACCGCGGACTGGGTGTAGCCCAGCTCGCGCGCCGCCTCCGAGAAGGACGCGAGCCGGGCCACGGTGACGTACGTACGCAGCAGATGCGGATCCATGGCGACCAGCATCCCCCACTCCATCAGCATCCCTTATCGATAGTGCAGAAATCATCGTTGGACGTGAACCTGGGCCCGCGCCCAGGATGACGGCATGACGAAGAACTCAAGCCAGCCCGCCGGGGCGGCCCGGACCGCCCGTCTCGCCCTCGTCGGCGACCGCTCCCCCGACGTCGTCTCCCACAGCCGGGTCCCGCTCCTCCTGGAGGCGCTCGCCGAGCGGGACCGGCTCGTGCTGGATGCCTACTGGATCCCCTCCGAGGACGCCGCGGCCGACCCGGCGGCCGTGCGCGGCTTCGACGCGGTGTGGGTGCTGCCCGGCAGCCCGTACCGCAGCGAGGCCGGTGTCCTCGCCGCGATCCGCACCGCCCGCGAGGAGGGCATCCCGTTCCTCGGCACGTGCGGTGGTTTCCAGCACGCGCTCCTGGAATACGCCCGCCATGTGTGCGGTCTGGCTCAGGTCGCGCACGCCGAGAACGACCCCGACGCCGAGGACTTCCTGATCGAGCCGCTCGCCTGCTCCCTGGTCGGCCACGAGGCGGCGGTCGTCATCGAGCCCGGTTCGCTGGCACAGTCGGTGACGGGCGCCGAGCGGACGGTCGAGCGGTACTTCTGCGCGTACGGCCCGACCCGGCACCTGGACACCCTGCGCGCGCACGGGCTGCGCTTCTCGGGGCACGACGAGGACGGGCACGTGCGGATCGCCGAGCTGCCCGGCCATCCCTTCTTCCTGGCCACGCTCTTCCAGCCCGAGCTGTCCGGCGACGGCAGCCGCCCGCACGCCGTGGTCCGGGCGCTGGCCCGGGCCGCGGTCGAGCACGCGACCCGGGCGGCACGTCAGCCCGTGTGACCCCCGTGACCTGCGCCGTGACCTGCGCCGTGGACATGGGTCAGCGACCAGGCGGGCAGGGCGGCGACGTTCTTGTCGGGGGCGGCGCCGTCACGGCCTGGTTCGGCCTCCTCGCCGGTCGTCCAGCCGGCCCTCTCGATGGCCCTCTCGATGGTGTCGGTCATGGCCGGGTGCCCATCGGGGTCAGGGAGCGGCCGAAGGGCTGGGCGGGGATCCGGTCGGGCAGGAAGCCGTGGGTGCGGCCGGCCAGGTACTCGGCCTTGTAGCGGTCCACCGTGCGGTGCCAGTGGAGGATGCCCGCCATCCAGTTCTGCAGGTCGAGGACGTACCCCCGCATGATCGCGCGCGCCTCCTCCGACAACTCGAAGTCGTCGTAGACCACCGGCAGTTCATTGGCGATGACGTGCTCGAACTGGCGCATGCGCTGGGTCATCAGGTCGTGGATCACGCCGAGCGCGGTCGGGTAGTCGCAGCCGAAGAAGTTCTGCACGACAAGGATCGCGTTGTGGACCTCGCCCTCGTACTCGATCTCCTTCTGGTACGAGAAGACGTCGTTGATGAGGCACGCGTAGTCGATGGCCGCGTTCTCCAGTGAGCGGACCGGGCCGCTGCGGTAGACCTCCGGCGGGATCTTCGGGCCGTGGCCCATCCGGCACATGCTGAGGGTCATGTCGGAGCCGAAGGTGGCGCGGCGCATCTCCAGGTAGTCGACCGGGTCGGGGACGCGGTGCTGGAGCTGGTTGACCAGCTCCCACACCCAGCTCTCGGTCATCTTGTCGACCGAGTCCTTCAGGGGGCGCCGTTCGGCGGGGGTCATCCCCGCCGTCGTGCGCGCCCAGAGATCGATCAGTCCGCGCTCCATGGCGTTGAGCGGGACGGGGACCTCCTCGCCGTCGAGCGGCATGCAGTCCGACAGCCGTGACGTGATCAGTTTGGCGGCGGCCAGGTCGCGGCGGTGGCCGAAGACGAGGGGGTAGTAGTCGTCGCCGTAGGTGCCCCAGGCCAGCCACTGGGAGCTGAGGTCGAGGGCCTCGGGTGTCGCGTCCGGGTCGAGGCCGGCGGAGCAGAGCGGGAGGTCGGCGGCGGCGAGCTTCGCCTCGTCCCAGACGCCCTCGCTGAGCATGCCGACGGTGTGCATCCAGCCGGTGAGGCGGTGGCGGGCGCCGTCCAGGTGCGGGCTCAGCTGGACCTCGAACGGCATGTAGAAGTCGGGAAGTTGCGAGGGGCCGACCTTCTGGTAAGGGCGGTGGGTGTGGGAGCGCAGTCGCTCGGCCGCGGCGGCCGCGAACATGGCCCCCACGTGCGCGGCGGACGTGCCGAACCCGGGCCTGCCCACCAGCGCCGGGCCGGAGAGTACCGCGCCGCCGAGGTCGAGCGGGCCGCGTGCGGAGGCGGCGCCCTCGTTCATGTAGCGGCTCGACCGCATGTGCCACTCGTGGCCCCCGGACTGCCAGTCCTGGAGCCCCTTCGTGTACGCGGCGACGGCCGCGAGCTCGGCCGGGCTGAGGCCGTGCTCCAGGGCCAGCGTGGGCACTTCGGTGAGCGCCGTGTGCTCGAACTGGTGCAGGCGCGAGGTCAGGATGTCGTTGACCGTCTCGGCCGCCTGCTGGGTGCCGCAGCCGAAGAAGGTCTCCAGGACGAGTACGCCATTGCTGTTCTCGCCCTCGTCCTCGACCTCCCGCTGGTACGAGAACAGGTCGTTGCGCAGATGGACGGCGTCCGAGAACGTCTCCATCAGTACGCGCAGCGGCCTCGACTCGGCGACGGACGCCGGGACCTCCGCGGTCGCGTACTCGACCAGACCGGCGGACCAGGGGGCGCCGCCCACCTTCCTGCGCATCTCGATGTACTCGACCGGGTTGGCGATCCGGCCCTCGTTGATGTTGGCCAGCTCCCAGAGGGACTCGTTGAGGAGGTGCTCGGTGGCCACCGCGAAACGCCGGCGCCAGTCGTCCGACATCGACGGCACCGTGCGCGCCCAGAGGTCGGCGAGGCCCGCCTCCACCGGGTTCTGCGGCTCCGGTACGGGCGTCGAGAGGTCCAGCGGCATGAAGAGCGGGAGGCGGTCGAGGTGGGCCTTGCCCGCGGCGCGGTCCTGGGTTCGCTTGAACAGCTCCAGGAAGTGGTCGTCGAAGAAGAAGACCCACACGTACCAGTCGGTGATGAGGGAGAGGGCCGGGCCGTCGCAGTCGGGGTGGGTGTAGGCGCACAGCAGGCCGTAGTCGTGCGCCTCCAGGTCCTTCTGGTCCCAGACTCCGGAGCCCTCCAGCATGCCCATCTCGCGGGCCCACCGGGTGGAGTGGGTCCTGGCCTCTTCGAGGTGGGGGTTGAGGCGTGCGGGATATGGCATGTAGAAGTGCGGGAGTTCGAACGGCTGCGTCATGGCCGGGCCCTACCCGGGGGCTTCGGCGGGCATCCGTCGAGGCACACATGATCACACCATCGCGTGAATCCGGGTCGTTGCTCGCGCGGTTCCCCGCGCCCCTCACGGGGCGCGGCCCGTCAGGGCCTCACCTGGATCAGCGCGTGGGTTCCACTCGTGCGCCAGCGTCGGCCCTCCGCCTTCACCAGGGCGTCCTCGGTCTTCTCGGCCAGGCCCACGATCACGTCGGACTTGAGGGTGCGCAGGGCGGCCACCGGGCCGGGGAAGTACGCCGTCGTCGAGGCGAAGGGTGTGGTGGGCGGCCGGAGGCGGTCGCCCACCAGGCGGCGGTAGTTGAGGTCGCCCTTCAGCACGGTCAGGTCGGCCGACGCGAACTCCTCGCGGAGGTCGTCCGGCATGTCCGCGTAGGGCAGGGGGGCGCAGGAGAAGGGGTGGGCGCGCAGGGCGAGGCGGCCGTCGGACAGGGCGGACCACAGGCGGTGCCCGGCGGCGGCCTCGGCCGCGACCAGGTGACGTACGGCATCGAGGGTGTCGGCGGTCGTGGCGTCGGAGACGAAGTACGGGTACGGCTTGAGGTGCAGTACGGCGCGGTCGATCAGGCCGTGGGCGAGGAGGTGGTCGATGAGGAGGAGGTCGGGGATCAGTTCGCGGCCCGCGTTGTCGGCGACCAGGCAGAGGACATCGGCGCCGAGGAGCAGTGAGGTGAGCTGCTCGGTGTCGTCCGCGACGAGTTGGGAGGCGGTTTCCGTCTCCTCGGCGGACTGGATGCGGAAGCCGAGGTCCGCGCGGTTGCCCCAGAGCGAGCCGTGCAGCAGGGCCCTCAGCTGCTCGCGCGGCGGCTGTTCCGCGAGGGCGTCGAGGGCGGTCAGTTCGGCGGCCGCCTCGGGGGTGTCGAGTTCGGCGAGTTTGAAGGGGCGGAACGGGTCGACGCCCTGCCAGGGGCCGGGGCGGAAGTAGCCGACCGCGTGGAGGAGTCGGCGGTAGAAGCAGCTCTCGGCGGCGAGGAAGGGGAGGTCGAACCAGGAGCGGCCGGCGTACCGCCGTACGTCCCAGGTGTCCCACCACTCGTCGTCGTCCGGCGGTTCGACGACGCCGTCGACCGCGCTCTTCAGCAGCTCCTCCAGCGCGCGGCGCTGTTCGGGGCCGTAGGGGAAGGCGCCCTGGACCTTGCGGATGAGGGCGGGGTGTCGTTCGGCGAGCACGCTGTGCGGGAAGGAGTGCGGGTCGGTGCCGCGGATCACGGGTGCGTCAGACATGGTCGGGGGTTCCTCCGGGACCGATGGCGGGCAGCCCGGGAGGCAGGGCCACGTCCTTGTCCTTCTCCTCCAGCTGCTCGGCGAAGCCGGCCTCGGTCCAGATGTACTTCTTGAACTGCTCCGGCGTCAGCAGACCCTGCCATGGGCTGCCGCCGGGGAAGAACACCGACGCGCAGGACGGGCAGTAGGACGCCGTCCGCCACAGCCGGTCGGTGCGGGCCTTGCCCGCCGAGGTGAGGGAACGGTCGCGTGCCTCGCCGCGGATCACGACGATCGTGCCGACGAACAACAGGATCGCCAGCAGGGAGCCGCCGATCGTGTAGAGGGGTTTGTCGCTGCGGACGCCCTCGTAGGCGAGGGCCGCGCCGATGAAGGTCAGCACCATGCCCTCGACGAAGTGCGTCACGCTGTCGGATCGTGACGCCGCGCCCGGTGACCTCGCGAGCCGGTCGGTCAGCCCCGAGCTCCGGGACTCCGGGTCGGCGCAGGTCTCCGCCACCGTTCGAGCCGCCGCGCCGCCGCAACCCGGGCATATCACCGCTACCGGCCCCTCGGCCTTCTGTGTAGACATGCGCATACGCTAACGGCCGGCCGATGCACGCTCGCATCGGCCGGCCGCCGGCAGTGGGGGGTGGCGGTCGGTGGGACTGCCTTCAGTTCGTCACCGGTGGGACCGGATCAGAAGGTCAGCTTCCAGCTGTTGAGGGTGCCCGTGTCCGAGGCGGCGACGTCCTGGACGCGGAGCTTCCAGGTGCCGTTCGCGGTCTCGCTGGACGCGTTCACCGAGTACGTGGTGTTCACGTTGTCGGCGGAGTCCGAGGAGCTGGAGGCCTTCAGACGGTAGGTCGAGCCGTCGGGGGCCACCAGGTCCAGGACCAGGTCACCGCGGTAGGTGTGGGTGATGTCCACGCCGACCTGGAGGGTCGAGGGCGCGTTGCCGGAGCGGCCGGTGACGGAGATCGAGGACTCGATCGCCGAGCCGTTGTCCGGGATGGAGACGGCCGTGGTGTTGGTGAAGGTGGTGCCCCCCGTGGAGCCGCCGGAGCCGCTCACCGCCTGCACCGTCTTGGCCGCGTCCGCGAGGCCCGCGCCGCAGCCGCCGGAGCAGGAGCCGGGCAGCGCACGGGCGTTGGACTTGATGGCCGACTCGATCTGGGCCGGGGTCAGCGAGGAGTTCGCCGACTTCATCAGCGCGACCAGGCCCGCGATGTGCGGGGTGGCCATGCTGGTGCCCTGGTAGTAGTCGTACGACTCCGAGGTCGGCGTCTTCGCGCCCGCGTTCAGCGTGGACAGGATGCCGTTCGCGGTGCCGGTGCTGGTCTGGCCTCCGGGAGCCGCGATGTCGACGAGGGAACCGAAGTTGGAGTACGAGGCCCTGGCGCCGGAGCGGTTGGTCGCCGCAACGGAGATGACGTTGTTGCAGTTGCCCGGCGAGTGGTTGGCCACGTTGTCGTTCTCGTTGCCCGCGGCCACGACGACGGTCGTACCGCGGTTCACGGCGGCGGTGATGGCGCTCTGAGTCGCGGAGGTGCAGGCGCCGTCGCCGCCGAGGCTCATGTTGATGACCTTGGCGACGTTGGTGTTGGCCGGGACGCCGGAGACGCTGCCACCGGACGCCCAGGTGATGGCGTCGATGATGTCGGAGTCGTAGCCGCCGCACTTGCCGAGGACGCGCAGGGGCGAGATCTTCGCGCCGTACGCGATACCCGCGATGCCCTTGCTGTTGTTGGTGACCGCGGCGATGGTGCCGGCGACGTGCGTGCCGTGCCACGAGGAGTCGCTGGCCGGGATGCCGGAACCGCAGTCGTTGGCGTTGTACCAGTCGCCCGGGTCGGCCGGGTTGCTGTCACGACCGTTGCCGTCGACGGAGACCGCGGTGTCGGCGATGAAGTCGTAGCCACCGACGATGTTCGCGGCGAGGTCGCTGTGGGTGACGTAGCCGGTGTCGATGACGGCGACCGTCACACCGCTGCCGGTGGCGACGTCCCAGGCACCCGGCACGCGCATGCCCGCGGTGGACTCGAACAGGTCCCACTGCTTGCTGTACTCGGTGTCGTTCGGGTCGGCCTTCGGCTTGTTCAGGCGGTCCGGCACGACGTAGGCGACCTGCGGGTCGGCCTTGTACTGGGCGATGACGTCGGCGACGTCCGTCTTGGTGACCTTCTCGCCCAAGTCGACGAGGGCGGCACCGGTGCCGAGCCTGCGCTGGAAGTCCAGGTTCTCCCCGGCCTTCTCGCCCTTGGCCTCGGCGTCGGCGGAGGCGGCCTTGTTCGACTTGGCCTCGGCGGCGCCGGACTTGTAGCCGACGATCAGGCGCTCGGCGGGCGTGCCGGGGGCGGCCTCGGTAACACCGGCGAGAGCGGGGGCGGTGTCGGCCTTGGCGGTCGGGGTCTCGGCGACGGCGACGGAGGTGGTCATGCCCGCCACCAGGGCGACGGAGACCGCGGCGACGGATATCAGCTTCCGTCCGGCGGTACGAGAAGGGGAGATACGCAAGGGCTTGCCTTTCGTGGCCTGCTCATGTCAGGGGAGGAGCGGCGGTGAAACGCTTCGTCGTCGAAGCGGCGGGGGGGTCCAGAAAGGGATGGCGCGAAGGCCGGCCAGGCGCAAGCCGCTCACCAGGGGTTACCTGTGGTTCGGCTGTGCCAGCACATTAGGCAAAGCGCTGGTCATGGGGATACGGGGAAAACCCTCGATCGGTGAGGGAACTCCCCCACGACACAGGGGAGTCGGCCCCGCATGTTCCCCTTCGCCCGGATTGCGGAGGAGCTGCTACCGGGGGGCGAGTGGCTGGATTCGGCCGGTCGAACGAAGGAAGAGGGGTTCGTGTGCCGGGGTCCGCCGGGGCTCCCTCGCCGGCGCCGTACGCCAGAGAGCATGGCGCTCCCCACCCCGCACGACAGCGCCGTACGCCATTGAACGCGGCTCTCCCCACCACCTACGACAGCACCTTGCGCCATTGAACGCGGCTCTCCCCACCACCTACGACAGCACCTTGCGCCATTGAACGCGGCTCTCCCCCGCCCCGTACGACTCGGTGCACCGCTAGGCCGTGTCTCACCGGATGGATCGGACGTTTCGGATGGACCGCTTGTCCGCACACCGCACCTTCTCCGCGCATCGAGCCGCGGCGACGGTCGCGACCGTCGCCCTCGCGGCCCCTCTGCTGCTGACGGCCGCCGCCCCGGCGTGGTCGCACGGGGCGCCGACGGATCCGGTGAGCCGGGTGTCGGCCTGCTCGCCCGAGGGCGGGAGCCCGGCGAAGTCGGCCGCGTGCAAGGCGGCGGTCGCCGCGAACGGCGCCCCCTTCACCGCGTGGGACAACCTCCGGGTCGCCGGGGTGAACGGCCGCGACCGGCAGGTGGTCCCCGACGGACAGCTGTGCAGCGGCGGGCTCGCGGCCTACAAGGGGCTGGACCTGGCCCGTGGCGACTGGCCCTCGACGCGGCTGAAGCCGGGCGCCACGCTCGAACTGACGTACCGCTCGACGATCCCGCACACCGGGAGCTTCAAGCTCTATCTGACGAAGCCGGGGTACGACCCGGCCGAGCCGCTGAAGTGGTCCGATCTGGCGGACAAGCCGTTCGCGACGGTCACGGACCCGCCGCTGGAGAACGGCTCGTACCACTTCTCGGCGAAGCTTCCGTCGGACCGGTCGGGGCATCACGTGCTCTACACGATCTGGCAGAACACCAGCACGGTCGACACGTACTACTCGTGCTCGGACGTGGTGTTCCCGGCCGCGAAGCAGGGTGACGCGCAGGGCGACTCGCAGGCCGGTTCGGGGAACGGCTCGCAGGACGACTCCGGTGACGCCAAGAAGAGTTCGGGCGAGTCCTCCGTCGAGGGATCCTCCTCGGCGGAGGGCTCGTCCGGGACGGCACCGGCCACGAAGACCCCGTCCGCCGACGGGGCCACCGCGTCCACCGTCGGCACCCAAGCCGACGGCGCCCGGGCGACCGTGCCGGGCAGCCCGGTGGCGTCGACGTCCGACGGCACCGGGCTGTCCGTACCTCTGCTGGCGGGCGGCGCCGCGGCCCTGGTGCTCACCGCGGGTACCGCCCTGGCCCTTCGCCGACGGGGGCGCCGCTCCCGCTCCCACTGAGGTGGGCGCGGGAGTCCGCGGCGTACCCCGCCGGGCAGGCCCTAGTTGACGAAGACCGTCGCGCCGCCCTGGGTGGTGTCGGCGACCGGTGCGTACTTCGCCGTGAAGTAGCCGGTGGCGAAGCACAGGGACGAGCCGGAGGTCTTCGTGAAGGCCTGGTTGGTGAAGTTGATGCTGTTGTCGGTGTTGCTCGCGGTGCCGGAGATGCTGGACGCCTGGTAGACGCAGTTGATGGTGCCCAGCAGGGTGCGCAGGACGACGGTGGTCTGCAGGACCGAGTCGGCCGCCGGCGTGACGGTGACCACGCCCTCCGAGGTCACGGTGGTGGTGTACGGCAGGTTGTTGACCGTGACGCCGGTGACGCCGAGGACGCCGACCACGTTGCTGGTGCAGTTGCCGAAGGTGTGGGCCGTGACCGACTCGGTGGCCGTGCCGGGCGCCGCCGGGTTGTCCTCGACCGACGCGACGAAGGTCGACGCGGCACAGGAGACACCGCTCGTGCCGGTCGCGCTGGAACGGAACGTGGCGGCGGTGCCGGACGCGAGGGACGCGCTCAGCACGTCGCCCTGCACGACGGCGTCACCGGCGAGGCCGCCGGTGGTCAGGACGGTGTCGGCGGCGGACGCCGGGCTGACGGCCGACACCAGGAGGGCTGCGGTGGTTCCGGCCAGGGCAAGCAGGGATCGCGTACGCATGGGGGTGCCTCTTCTCAGGAAGTGAGCTGCGGGATCACAGCGAAAGCCGTGCGGGGACACGGCCATGCCGTGCGGGGACGCCGCCGGACCGTGACGCCTTCTCCGTACGTCACGGGCCGACAGCGACAACGCGGGCTTCCGGCACGGCCCAGTGGAGGGGAAGGCGACCGTGCCGGTACCGCGGAAGTACCGCGCAGCGCGTTTCGGGAATGCCACCACTCCGCGTCGCACGACGGGTCGAAGGACGGGTCGGACGTCAGGGAGCTCGGGACGGTGACGGGCGCTGCGCGAAGGATCCGGCGCCACGGATCCACGGGTGAAACCCGGATGAGTTGTAGACCTGAGTGAGCGTCAACGTCAAGGCATTGAAAGGAAGTTGAGCGATCACCGGAACACCGGTGCGGGCCGGGGAGCAGGCGGAATCAGCGGCTGGGGACGGTAAAACCAAAGGTGAGAGATGTTCATGTTTCACAAGTGACCCACATCCAACATCCTTTGCCCACACGTGCCTTGACCCTTGAATGTAACCCCCGGTAACTTCCGAATGGCTACTGCGACGTAGCGATCAGTCCTCGCACCCGACGGGGGTGCTCGGCCTTGCGTCGCAACCGCTGTCCGCGCCAGGACAACGCGCCGTAGAAGCCCCATCTGCAATGACAGGAAAGTCCAGGGAGCACACATGGCCTCGTCCTCGGACGCCGCGGCGTCCACCAACGAAAGACCCGAAGGTCCCCAAGTGTCGGAAAGACGCGGGCGGGTTCGTCTCAAGCGCGCCGCCGTGATGGCGGTGCCGGCCACGGCGATCGCCGCCGGCCTCATGATCGCGACCGCGCAGGGCGCCCTGGGCGTCCAGTTCGCGATCTCCGGCATGCCGTTCGTGGTCACCGCCGACAAGCTGGAGGGCGAGGGCTTCGCCCAGTTCGGCGCGCTGGACCACATGATCGAGAACAGCCCCAACGAGGGCGACACCGGCGGGCAGGTGCTGGTCGTCACCTCGGTGGTGAAGAAGGGTGAGCTGACCTCGCTCTGCCAGAGCGTGGACCTCGGCGGCATCCAGCTCGTCCTCACCGCCGGCGGCGAGGGCACCCCGGTGAGCGTGAAGAACCTGGCGATCGACTCCGACGAGATCAAGGGCGACGCCTCGTTCAACGACATCGAGATCGGCCGCGACTCCAGCACCTTCAACATGGTCGACCAGCAGGGCCCGGAGGGTGTCTACGGCCAGCAGGCGAAAAAGGTCACCATCACCGATCTCTACCAGCACAACTACGCCGCCACGGCCGCCGTCTTCAAGCTCCCCGACCTGCACATGCGGTTCGACAGCGACGGTTGCCCGCGATGAGTCGCTTCCGGGAGTGGCGGGGTCACAGGCCCTTCGCGGGCGGGCTGCTGCTCACCCTGGGTGGCGCCGAGATCCTGGTGACCATGAAGGCGCCGCTGCCGGTCATCCTGCACATCGGCATGCAGGGGCTGGCGGGCTACCTCCTGCCCACGCTGATGCTGACCTGCGGTCTGCTGATCCTGTTCAACCCCGCCCAGCGGCTGTTCTACTCGGTCATCGGCATCCTGCTCTCGCTGGGCACCTGGCTGACGTCCAACCTGGGCGGCTTCGTCATCGGCCTCCTGATGGGCGCCATCGGCAGCACGCTGACCTTCGGCTGGCTCCCGGACCAGGAACCCCGGCGCAACCGCAAGGACCGCGCCCGTGAGCGGGCGGAGCAGCAGCAGGAGCAGAAGCACCAGTCGTACGAACTGCCCGCCTAGAAGTACGCGGCTGGGCACACGGCCGGCCGTACCGTCACGGGTACGACCGTTCCGCGCCGTACGCAGGTACGTGCGTGCCGTACGCACGTGGACGACGACCGCCCCGGCCGGGCTCAGCCTCGGCCGGGGCGGAGTGCGTGCCGCGTCGTAGTACGCAGGCCGGGCCCGAGGGGTTCGGAGCGTGCCGGGGCCAGAGGTGTCCGGCGTCCGGAGGAGTCAGGCGTTCACAGAGCCGAGGCCACGGCTGCCGCGCTGAGGGCCTGGCGCAGGAGTTCGGAGTCGGTCCAGTAGCGGTCCCGGGAGAGCGGGACGCGCCAGTAGAGCCCGGGGCCGGACGTACGGCGCAGGGGCGGGACCGCCACATGGCTGCCCGGGCCGAGGACCTGGACGTCGGGCAGTCGCCAGTCGCCCGCGTCACCCGGCGGTATCAGCCAGTAGAGGATCTTGCCGTAGCCGTCCTTGATCACGGCACCGGTGTCGTCCCCCAAGGACAGCAACGCCGGGGTACCGAGGGCCAGTGGCACACGTACGGCGTTCCACCAGCGGCCGGCCGGTACGGTACGCACTTCGGGGCTGTAGGAACACATCCAGCGCGGGGCCCTGTTGCTGACTGTCATGGCACTCACCGGCTCTTGAGGGGGGTGGGCCCGATCCTAGAAGGGGCCCCTCCGCCCGACTTGCGGATACGCGCAGGGAAGTTGCGCTCGTACGCAACGCGCGGCACGCGATCTCGCCCAACGACACTACCGGGACGTAGCGTTACCGGGCTTCCACGTTGTGCTGTTCGTTGTGCTGTTCGTTGTGCTGTTGGACTGCTTACCGTTACGAGTGCCAGGGAGGGCCCGATGGGCAACCCAAACCCCTTAGTCATCGACGCGACCGGCCGTGACATCCACGGTGAGGCCGCGCGTATCCGTGAGGCGGGTCCGGCGACCCGTGTCGTCCTGCCGGGCCCGGGCGCGGTGGAGGCCTGGGCGGTGAGCAGCCCGGAGCTGCTGAAGCGGCTGCTGACCGATCCTCGGGTGTCGAAGGACGCCAAGCAGCACTGGCCGCGGTTCATCGCCGGGGAGATCACCCCGGAGTGGCCGCTGTTCACCTGGGTCGCGGTGAGCAACATGTTCACCGCGTACGGCGCGGACCACAAGCGGCTGCGGACCCTGGTCGCCAAGGCGTTCACCGCGCGCCGCACGGCCGCGCTGCAGCCGCGGATCGAGGAGATCACCAAGGAGCTGCTCGACCGGATCGAGGCGGCCTTCGGGCGCGGTGAGACGGTCGATCTGCGGGAGGAGTTCTGCTACCCGCTGCCGATCCAGGTGATCAGCGAGTTGTTCGGCGTGCCCGAGGACCGCAGGGCGGAGCTGCGGGAGCTCGTGGACAGGCTCTTCGACACGTCCGCCGATCCCGGCGAGATGACGGCCGCCTACGGGCGGTTGTACGGCGTGCTGGGCGAACTCGTCGCCGCGAAGCGGGAGTCACCGGGTGACGACCTCACCACCGGGCTGATCTCGGCCCGGGACGAGGAGGGCGACACCCGGCTCCGCGAGCAGGAACTGCTCGACACGCTGGTGCTGATGATCAGCGCCGGGCACGAGACCACGGTCAACCTCCTCGACCAGGCGGTGCACGCCCTGCTGACCCACCCCGAGCAGCTCGCGCATGTCCGGGAGGGCCGGGCGGGCTGGGACGACGTGGTGGAGGAGACGCTGCGGGTGGAGGCGCCGGTGGCGAGTCTGCCGCTGCGGTACGCGGTGGAGGACCTCGACCTCGGCGAGTTCGGCGGGCCCGAGGGGGTGGTGATCGGCGAGGGTGAGGCGATCCTGGCCGCGTACGCCGCCGCCGGGCGCGATCCTGAGCGGCACGGGAAGGACGCGGACGTCTTCGACGTCACCCGTGTGGACAAGGAACATCTGGCGTTCGGGTACGGGGTGCACCACTGCCTGGGCGCTCCGCTGGGTCGTATGGAGGCCCGGATCGCGCTTCCGGCTCTCTTCGCGCGCTTCCCTTCACTCGAACTTGCCGCAACGGGCGAGGAGTTGGGGTACGTGGAGTCGTTCATCTCCAACGGCCATCGTCGCCTGCCGGTGCGCAGGGGCTGACGGTAGAGGTCGTAGGGATCCGCGGGTGCGTGGGGGGCTGGTCGCGCAGATCCCCGCGCCCCTGAAGGACCGGGCCTCACCGGGAGGGCGGCCAGGGTCCGCGGCGGAACGGGCCGGGCCCTGGCGTCGCTCCGACTCGGCAATGGACATTCGCTGTGCGCGGGCACGCCTCGCGAGATTGCCCGGGGCATATGCATTCGCACAGGCCGCCCCGCACTGCAATCGCTTGCCGCGCTAGGGTGTGCCCTCCGACGACGACCGTGCAGCAACTGGTCTGTGTCGTTCCTGAGTTGAGGGGTTTTCGCGCACGGTTCGTAAGAGACCGTGAGGAAACCGTCGGGGTCCGTCGCAGGGGAGGGAAGTCGTTGCCCGCGGGAAGCTATGTCGTGGACGCGTTGACCACCGAGGAGTTGGCCCCGCGCGAGCGTGCCGACTTCTGGAGTGATCAGATGGGCACGTACCAGTCCCGGATGGGCTACAGATACGCGCGCACGGAGAACTTCCTCGGCAGGACGGTCCGTCAGCGCACGGACACCTACCAGCTCGTCAGGTACGAGTCGGACCAGGTCGAGTACACCCGTACCCCGCACCATGCGCGCCAGGACCCGGACGAGGACTACCGCTTACTCCTGCCGGTGGGCGGGGAGATCGTGCTGCGCCAGGCCGGTGAGGAGGCCCGGCTGACGCCGGGCACCGGGGCGCTGGTCACCTTCGCCTCGCCGTTCCAGTGCCTGCAGAGCGACGCCATCGACGCGTACATCCTCACCATCCCGGCCCGCGAGGTGAACGAGCGGCTGAACGCGAGGTCGCCGGTGGCCGCCGGGCTCGACCTGACCCGGGGGCTCGGCCGGATCGTGGGCTCGATGCTGAACGATCTGCACGAGGAGCGGGAGCACCTCACCGACCCCCAGTTCAACGCCGTCTCCGACCGCATCGTGGAGCTGGTGTGCATGCTCGCCGTCGGGGACGACCGACCCGAGGTCCCCGGGCAGCTCGGCGAGGTCGAGACGATGGTGCGCCGCTACGCGCGCGAGCACGCGGCCGACCCGGACCTCACGGGTACGACGATGGCCCGCGCCCTCGGCTGGTCGCTGCGCCAGATACAGCTCGCCCTGCAACGCGCGGGCACCACCCCGCGCGAGCTGATCCGCGAGGAGCGGCTGCGGCTGGTGCGTGACCGGCTGCTGTGCGCCGACTGCGTGCACATGACGATCACCGACCTGGCGTACGCCTCCGGCTTCTCCTCCGCGAGCTCCCTCAGTACGGCCTTCCGCCGACGCTATGGGGTGAGCCCCCGGGAGATGCGGCAGAGCATGCGCTGACCGGCGTGGACCGGACACACAGCGGGGACACGAAGCTCACGGAGCGGCTCGCCCGGGCACCGTATTGCCCCGATTGTGGGCATCCCGAAATTGGCCGAGATGCTTCGCGTGTCGGCCTGGAATCAGCTGAGTTCTGCTCTGCCCGCCTTATGACCTCACATGTGCTGCCCCGGGAACCCGCTCGTGCCCAGCCGCTCGAAGCGCTCCTGGACGTTGCTGGCGAAGGCCTGCTGTTCGGCGCCGGCATAGGCCTGGCCGGTGACGTTCATGGCCACGGTCAGCACCCCGCTGATCGGGGCGCCGGGCGACGTGCGCACGGGCGTGCACAGGAAGTCGAACTCCTGCGGCTGGGGGAAGTCGTAGGTGCCGAGCCGCACCCGGGCGAGCGTGGCCGCGCGACCGCTGTGGAAGGCCTCGTCCATGGCGTTGAAGACGCCGATGGCCTCCAGATGCGGCAGAGCGAGGCGGCCCGGGCTGAACTGCGGGACCATGCCGAAGGACTGGCCCTGCTTGCCGTTGGCGTAGCGCAGCAGATGGCTGGCGCCCTCGGTGAGCATGATGGGGAAGGGCGCGCCGTCGAACACGGCGAACAGCTCCTGCTGCTGGGCGAGAAGGCTGTCGCGCAGTTTGAAGTCCGCCAGCAGCGTCTCGGAGAGCTCCTGCATGCCCTCGCGTATCTGACGGTCCCAGGTCCGGGGCTTCATGTCGGCCACACACAGGGTGCCGAGGATCATGCCCGTGTTGTCGCGCAGCGGAGTGCCCAGGTACGAGCGCACTCCCAGGTCGTTGACGAGCGGGTTTCCCTTGAAGCGCGGGTAGTCGAAGACGTCGTCCAGGGCCAGCTGGGACCCCTGGGCCACCGCGTGCGGGCAGAAGCCGTAGTCGGCCGGCGCCTCGCGGGAGAGTTCGCTCAGGTCGAAGGCGATGGCACCGCTGTCCGGGCCCACCTTGTCGTCGGGCGACGACGTGGGCACGTACATACCACGGAACATCTGCCGCTCGTCGTTGATGAAGTTCACCATCGCCAGAGGCGAGCGCGTGAAGGTGGCCGCGAGCCGGGCGACCCGGTCGAACGTGGCCTCCGCCTCGACGCTGTTGAGGCCGAGCACCTGCAGCCGTAGTCTGCGCTGCTCGGCCGCGCGCAGTGACTGGTCGGATGAGGTCGAGGGATCCATGAGGCAGATCAAAGCAGAATCTCGGACTCCGCGGTTCACCGCGGTCGTTAAATTCTGCCTCGTCCGACCCCCCTGTCAACGCGTGTCCACCTAGGCTCATTTGGGCAGAGACACCTCACCTGGCCTCGCATGACAGTCCCGCCTCCGACGCCCCACCCGGATGCCCAATCTCCGAGACTGTCCAAATATTTCCAGGTTTCAACCTCCGGCGATCACTTCCCGCCAATCCTTGAACGACAATCGAGCGGAAACGATTTTGCGTACGACAATCGTGCGGTGGTCCGGTTCTCGACGGTCACGCGTGCGATTCCGGCTGAACGAGAGGGTGCAGAGCGGTGGGGCGAGTGCGGTTCGGGTTGCGAGCGCCCTGTCTCACATGTGGGCTGGAACACCCTTCCGCCCGAGACGTTTTCACGCCAAGATCCACTGAGCGCACAGCGCCGAAGTACAGCATCCGGTGCGGGATCACCCCGTTCCGGTTAGAGCCTGTGTCCGAGTCCGTGGCCGGCTCCCGGCCGGGGTTCGGCCATGGGCTCCCTGGTCCTGGCGATCACAGGGCCGTGGATGAGGGCGCCCTGCCCGGTTGATCCAGTGGGGGGACCCCGGTACGAGGACGTCCGGGGGGCCACTTCAGACTCTTACACCACTCGTGAACCTGAAAATTGTTCAGCATCCGCCCGCCCCGGGGATCCCGGCGCCGCGCGGACGTCAAGCGCGCCATCACGCAGGCACATCGACGAAGCAGCGAAGGAGAGGTCCGTTGAAGAAGTCGGACATGGACGCACGGTCCGTGGCAGTGATCGGCATGGCCTGCCGGCTACCGGGGGCCTCCGGGACCGACGAACTGTGGTCCCTGCTGCGCGACGGTGTGGACGCCACCAGCGAGACGCCGCCCGAACGTTACGACGTGGACGCGCTGCACGACCCCCACCCAGGGCCCGGCAAGCTGGCCAGCCGCCGCGCCGGGTATGTCGAGGTCGCCGAGTTCGACGCCGAGTTCTTCGGCCTGTCCCCCACCGAGGCCGTCGAACTCGACCCGCAGCAGCGACTGTTGCTGATGACGGCCTGGGAGGCACTGGAGGACGCGGGCCAGCGGCCGGACGTGCTGGCCGGCAGCCGCGCCGGGGTCTATGTGGGCAACACGCGTGCGGACTACCTCGAGCTGGCGCTGCGTCAGGGGCCCGAGGGGGCGTCGGCCGCGCAGTTGCAGAACTTCCGCTCCCTGCTCTCCGCCCGGCTGTCCCACTTCTTCGACCTCCGTGGTCCCAGCGTCGTCGTCGACACGGCGTGCTCGTCCTCGCTGACGGCCGTGCACAGCGCGGTACAGAGCCTGCGTGCCGGGGAGAGTCCACTGGCCGTGGTCGCCGGGGTGAACCTCAAACTCCGCCCGGACGAAGGGCAGGTGATGACCGCGGCCGGCGGCATGGCCTCCGACGGGCGCAGCAAGTTCGGTGACGCGAGCGCCGACGGACACGCGCCCAGCGACGCCGTCGCCGTCGTCGTGCTGAAGCGGCTCACCGACGCGCTCGCGGACGGGGACCGCATCCGCGCGGTCATCCAGGGCAGCGCGGTCGGCAACGACGGCCGCACCAGCGAGTCGGTGCTCAATCCCTCGCTCACCGGCCAGCTGGAGGTACTGCGCTGGGCGTACGAGGACGCCGGGCTGGACCCCGCCGACGTGGACTACGTCGAGGCGCACGGCTCCGGCTCCCCCGCGCTGGACCCCCTGGAGCTCACCGCGCTCGGCGAGGTGCTGGGCGAGGGGCGTCCGGCGGACCGGCCGCTGCTGGTCGGCTCGGTGAAGAGCAACATCGGGCACGCGGAGGCCGCGGGCGGGCTCGCCGGGATGATCAAGACGGTGCTGTGCCTGGAGCACGGTCAGGTCCCGGCCAGCCTGCATGTCGCCACCCCCAACCCCGAGGTCGCCTGGGACAAGCTGCCGCTGGAGATACCCGGCAAGCTCCGGGCCCTCCCCGACCTCGGCCGTCCGGCTGTCATGGGCATTTCCGGTCAGGGTTCCTCCGCCCTCAACGCCCATGTGGTGATCCGCCAGGCCGAGGTCGTCAAGGAGAGCTTCAAGGAGCGGCTGAAGGCGGTGCTGTCGAGCACGACGTACGTACTCCCGCTCTCCGCCCGTACGCCCGCCGCGCTGGACGCGCTGGTCCGTTCGTACGCCGAGTACCTGGGCGGCGAGGGCGCGGGGGCCGCGTACTCGGTGCGGGACATCTGCTTCAGCGCGGCCCTGCGCCGCCAGCACCACAAGCACCGGACGGCCGTGGTCGGCGCCTCGCACGAGGAGCTGGTCGCCGCGCTCACCGGGGCGCCGGGCGCGGGCGGGGACTCCGAGGTCGCCGAGCGCTACCGCGCCGGTGAGAACGTGGACTGGGAGCAGGAGTTCAAGGAGTTCCGAAGGGGTGGGGCCCACTTCGTACCGCTCCCCCACTATCCGTGGCAGACGAAGCGGTACTGGCCCGGCGAGAACGCCTCGGGCGAGGGTGTCGGCGAGGCGGACCTGTCGTCCTGGGTGCTGCGCGAGCACGCCCGCACCGGCTTCGACGACGGCTCCACGCTCACCGAGATCGGCATCGACTCCCTCGCCAGGCTCCGCATCGTCGTGGAGCTGACCAAGCGGTCGGGCCAGGAGGTCGATCCGGAGGAGTTCGGCCGCCTTCGTACCGTTGGCGAACTACGCGCGTGGACGCGGGAGTTGGAGGACGCGACCCGATGAGAGAGCAGTACGGCACCGGCGAGGACCCCGCCCCTCGGGCGCCGGACGCGGCCGCCGCCCCGAGCACCCCCGGCCATGCCACAACCGACGCCGAGGGAACGGGCCACCGGGAGCCACCCGGCCCGGCATCGACCACGCGCACGACCGAGGAGACGACGGCCAGACAACCGCCCGGCCCGACACCGCCCGCACACGGCACCGACGACGCGACCGACCCGGCAACCGGGGCCCAGCAGCTCGACCGGACACCGCCCCGTCGGCCACCGACCAGACCCGGAACCGCACGAGCAGCCCACCCGGAGCCACCCGGCCGCCCGGCATCGGCCGGACCCGGAACCGAGGAAGCGGCCCATGGGGAGCCACCCGACCGGACCTCGGCCCCGGGTACGACCGAGCCGCCAGGCCATGCACCCACCCCCCAAACCCTCTACGCCTGGTTCGCCCGAGCCGCCGAGGAGTTCGGGGACTGCGTGGCGTTGGAGGTCGGGGAGGAGCGGCTCGCCTACGGGGAGTTGCGGGGGCTGGCCGAGGGGATCGCGGTACGGCTGCTCTCTGCGGCGGGTGGGGGAGCCCCGCCGAAGAGGGTGGGGCTGCTGGCGAGCCGGTCGGTGGCCGCGTACGCCGGGTATCTGGCGATCCTGCGGGCCGGGGCGACCGTCGTCACCCTCAACCCGGAGCATCCGGCCGCCCGCACGGCGGAGATCGTTCGGACGGCGGGGCTGGAGCTGGTGCTGGCCGACGCCCCGGGGGCGGATCTCGGGGTGCCTCGGCTCATCCTCGGAGAGGCGGAGTTGGCGGAGATCGCCGCCGAACCCCGGCCCGACGCCGAGTGGCCCCGGGCCGACGCCGACGATCTGGCGTACATCATCTTCACCTCCGGCTCGACCGGCGCCCCCAAGGGCGTGCCGATCACGCACCGGAACGTCTCCGCCAACCTCGCGTACATCACGCCCCGGTACGGCATCGGGCCCGGCAGCCGGATGTCCCAGACCTTCGAGCTGACCTTCGACGCCTCGGTGCACGATCTGTTCGTCGCCTGGGCGGGCGGGGCCACGCTGGTCGTACCGGCCCGCAGCCAGCTGCTGTCGCCGGTGAAGACCGTCAACAAGCTCGGGCTCACCCACTGGTTCTCGGTGCCCTCGCTGATCAGCTTCGCCTCGCGCCTGGGCACCCTGAAGCCCGGCAGCATGCCCACGCTGAGATGGACGGTCTTCGGCGGCGAACCACTGACCCTGGCGGCGGCCCGCGAGTGGCAGGAGGCGGCCCCGAACAGCGACCTCGAAGTGCTGTACGGGCCGACCGAGTTGACCATCTCCTGCACCGGCTACCGCTTCCCGGCGAACCCCGCCGACTGGCCCGAGACCCCCAACGGCACGGCCCCGATCGGCAGTTGCTTCCCCACGCTGGACTTCCTGCTGCTCGACGAGGAGGGCGGGGAGGCCGACACCGGAGAGCTGTGCGTACGCGGCCCGCAGCGCTTCCCCGGCTATCTGGATCCGGACAACAACGCCGGCCGGTTCGTGGGGATCGACGACAGTGCCACCCGGCCCACCGACGCGCACTGGTACCGCACCGGCGACCGCGTCGCCCTCCTGGACGGCTGTCTGGTCCATCTGGGGCGCACCGACCACCAGGTGAAGATCCGCGGCCACCGGATCGAACTCGGGGAGATCGAGGCCCGGCTGCGCGAGCAGGACGGGGTCCGCGAGGCCGTCGTGCTCGCGGTACCCGCCGAAGACGGCGAACCGGAGCTGGAGGCCGTCGTCAGCGGCACCGACTGCGACCCCGACCGGCTGTTCGCGGGGCTCGGCGACCGGCTGCCGCCGTACATGCTGCCGCGCCGCATCACCGCACTCGGTCAACTGCCGCTCGGCGCCAACGGAAAGATCGACCGGCGGGCTCTGCTCACCGAACTCACCCGCCCGCGCTGAGCCCTCCCCGATGCGATAGACATCTCCTCGCTCTCCCCGGAACCTTCACGTCCGCCTAGGATCCCCATCCTGTCCCTCATGGGGAGCGATGAAACCGACGTTTCTCGCTCCCCGGTCCGTCCATCCCTCGACCCCGCCCCGCCCCGTCCGCCCCGCGCTCCGGCGCTCCCCACCGCCGCGCGCCCCGACACCCTCCACCACCCTCCCCCGAAATGAACCCCCGAAGCCGTTGGATCCCCCCACACGCTGCCGCGAAGCCCGCCGCCCGGCGGAGCACGAGCGCGCACCCTGTGGGCGACCCCACGCGCCCCTCGGGGGTTTTCCCATGCCCTACGGCACCCACCGCACGGGGCGCCGCACGCCGCTCGCCCGCCCGACACCCATATCCGTAGTGAGGCACCCACATGTTCGACGCCATAGTGGTAGGGGCGCGCTGCGCCGGAGCCCCGACCGCCATGCTGCTGGCCCGCGCCGGCCATCGCGTCCTCCTGCTCGACAAGGGGGCCTTCGGTTCTGACGTCCTGTCCACCCACCTCATCCACCAGCCGGGCGTGGCCGCCCTCGCCCGCTGGGGCCTGCTCGACACCGTGCTCGCCACCGGCTGCCCACCGCTGGACCCGGTGTCGTACGAGGTCGCCGACATCCGGCTGGAGGGGCTCGCCCGGGGCGTGGAGGGCCAGCGCGCCGGGTACGCGCCCCGGCGCCGGGTCCTGGACCCGGTCCTGGTCGAGGCGGCGATCGCGGCCGGTGTCGAGTACCGGGAGAAATGCCAGGTCACGGGGTTGCTGTACGACGAGGAGGGGCGGGTCGTCGGGGTCAGGGGCAAGTACAGCGGGGGTGGCGGGTTCACGGAGCGGGCGCGTCTGGTGATCGGCGCGGACGGGATGCGCTCCACCGTCGCCGAGCTGGCCGAGGCGCCGTACACGATCCTGAACGAGCGGCTGACCTGCGCGTACTACGCCTACTACACGGGCGTACCGGCGACCCTTGAGCTGTACGAGCGGGCGGGGTCCTGGGTCGCCGCCGTGGCCACCAACGACGAGGCGACGCTCGTGCTCGCGTACTTCCCGCAGTCCCGCTTCGACGAGATCCGCGCCGACGCGCACGCCGCGTACCTGGAGCAGATCCGCACCACCGCGCCGAGCCTGTACGGGCGGATCGACGGCCGGGAGCCGGTGGAGCGGCTGCGCGGGACGGGCGACCAGCAGAACTTCTTCCGGCGGGCGGCGGGCCCCGGGTGGGCGCTCGTCGGCGACGCGGGGCACCACAAGGACTCGATCACCGCCCGTGGAATCAGCGACGCCTTCCTGCAAGCGGAATGCCTTGTGAAACATGCGGGCGAGCGGCTGGGCGGCGATCCCGCGGACCTGGACAAGGCCCTTACGTCCTACGGCGAGGAGCGGGACGCGACCCTGGTCCCGGGCTACGAGGCGACACTCTCGGTGGCCCGACTGGATCCGCACGAACAGCGATTGTCCCTGTTGCGGGCGGTACGGCAGGACTCCGAACTCACCTCGATCTATTTCGACACGGTCGCCGGAATAGGCACAGCCAGCGCCCTGTACACCCCCAAGTTGCTGGCCCTTTTGTGATCTTCGTCAATTGCAGAGCTTGTGCAGGTAGTTGTGGTCAAGCGGATGCTGACGGTCTGCCGATGGGCCTGATACGGTTCCATTCGGCCGCTGACATTTGCCGACGGCGTGTCAAGTCGGCGCACAGGGGGAGATGTCGGGCAAACCGCTCCACCCCTAATCGCCATCAGATTTTCGCTGTCGTACGAGGAATCAGATGCCAGGCTCCCGCGACCGGCGGACACGACACAGGTCCGCCTCGCGCACATCCCTCCGGTACTCGTTCGTCGTGCCGTTCGTCGTGCCCGCGGTCCTCGCCACAGGGATCTGGGGTTACACGGCGGCCGGGCTCGTGGACGAGCAGATCCGGCTGGGGGCCGAGACGGACCGCGCCACCTCCGTCGCCGCCCCCACGCAGACCCTGCTGTCCCGGCTCCAGGAGGAGCGTCGGCTCACCGCCGTCTGGCAGACGAGCCGTACGGACTCCGACCGTACGAAGCTGGAGGCGGCCCGCGAGAAGACGGACTCCGCCGTCACGTCGTATCGCAAGGCGTCCATGTCCGCGCTGGACACCGGCACGCTTCAGAGCCGCGCCGAGAAGCTCGACGAGGCGCTGGACAACCTCGCGGAGCGACGCAAGGCGATCGACGACCGCGAACTGAACGCCGCCGACGCGTTCCAGTACTTCACCGGGGCCGTCTCCAGCGGGATGGACCTGTTCACCACGGCCGTCCGCAGCGACGACGCCGACCTGGTCCACGGTGCGGAGGCCACCTCGGCGGTCGTCCGGCTCACCGAGATGCTCTCCCGCGAGGACGCGCTGATCTCCGGCGCACTGCCCTCGCGCAGGATCACCGCGCAGGCCCGCACCCAGTTCGCCCAGTACCTGGCGGTCCAGCAGTCGATCCGGGCCGCGCTGGGCGTGCGTGACCTGCCCGCGGGCGGTGCCGCCTCCTACGGGGAGATCACCGACAGCGCGCAGTGGACCTCCATCGGCGTCGTCGAGGACGCCATGGCCAACGGCGAGGGCACCGACCTGCCCCGGCAGGCCCCGTCATGGCCGGCCGCGAGCGCGCTGGTCGTGGGCGATCTGCAGGCGCTGGGCGCGGAGGTCGTCCGGGGGCACGCCGACGCCGGTTCGGAGCGCGCCGACGATCTGCTGGTGGCCACCCTGCTCGGCTCGGCCGCCACGCTCGTCGCGCTGCTGACCGGGGCACTGCTCGCCGTGCGCGGCCGACGCTCGGCACTGGGCCGGATCGCCGAACTCCAGCAGCGTGCCGAGGAGTTGTCCGGTGTCTGGCTGCCGCAGCTGCTGTCCCGAATAGAGCGCGGCGAGCGGATCGACCCACAGCCGCTCGCCCCGCAGCGGCACTCCGCGGCCGACGAGATGGAGCGGCTCGCCACGGCCATCGACACCCTGGGCCGGGTGGCCGCCGAGACGGCCGTACGGCAGAGCCTCGGCCGTGAAGGTTCGGAGAAGGTCTTCGCGCAGCTCATCCGGCGTACGCAGATCCTGATCCACCGCCTCATCTCGCTCCTGGACGACCTGGAGCGCAAGCACGAGGACTCCGACCTGCTGAAGGACATCTTCAAGGTCGACCACCTCGCCACCCGTGTGCGCCGGCACGCGGAGAACCTGGTGATCCTCTCCGGTTCGCCGCCCACCCGCCGGATGACCGCGCCGGTCTCCATCACCGACGTGATGCGCAGCGCGGTCGCGGAGACCGAGGCGTACACCCGGGTCAAGATCAAGAACCAGCCCGCCGACCGGCGGCTCGCGCTGACCGGCCGGGCCGTCTCGGACGTGACCCATCTGCTCGCCGAGCTGATCGAGAACGGCACGAGCTTCTCGCCGCCGGACACCCAGGTGACCGTCAGCGCCACCAAGGTCGCCAAGGGTCTCGCCATCCATGTCGAGGACCACGGCCTCGGTGTCCCGGAGGAGCTGCGGCACAAGGCGAACCACCTGCTCGCCCATCCGCCGAAGGTCGACATGACGGCCCTCGGCGAGGACCCGCGCCTCGGCCACTTCGTGGTGGCGCGGCTCGCCGAGCGCAACAACATCAAGGTGGAGCTGCGCGAGTCGGTGTACGGCGGCACGCTCGTCGTGGTGCTGCTGCCGGGCGACCTGCTGGAAGAGATCGACTCCCCGGTCCTCGACCAGCTGACCGCGGCCGCCGCCGCGTCCAACCTGATGGTCTCCACGGGTTCGGGCGAGCGCCCCGGGCTCGGCACGGCGCCGGGCCGGAGCGTCTCCGAGGTGTCCGAGCCCGAGATCTCCGGCGTTCTCGCGGGCGTCGGCGCCACGGTCTCCTCCGGCGCGGCCGACCACACGCTCGGCGGTGCCGCCGGGGACGTGCTGACGCACACCCGGGTGCCGGACTACAGCGGGTTCCCGGACTACGGGGGCGCGGGCCTGTTGCCCCCGGTGGACAACCCGGCCGCCGGTGCCTCCGGTTCGGCCTCCTGGACGCCGTCACCCGCTTCGTCGCCCCCGCCCTCCCAGGAGCACCCCGCACACCACATGACCGGTGGTGTGCGCGGCCACGCGGAGCCGGGTGCCGGTGGCACGGTCGGCGGGTACGGCGACGCGGGCGGTACGACGACGGGCGGCGGGTACGGCGGCGGAGCCGGTACGACGCGTGCCGGGTACGACGGTGGCGCCGGCACGACGCGTGCCGGGTACGACGGTGGCGCCGGCACGACGCGTGCCGGTGACGGGTTCTCCGCCGGGGACGCGCGCGGTGCCCGGGACGGGTTCGGCGGTGGCGCCGTGCCCGGTGCGGGAGGGGGGTACGGGGCCCGTCCCGACTCGGCTGGTGGGAACGGGCGTCCGGCGCCCGCCTCGCCACGGCCCCCGTCGGCGGGCCGGGAGGCCTCCGAATCCCTGGCCACGCCGCAGGTCCTGCCCCAGCGGACCCGGGGGGCGAGCCTCGCACAGCAGCTCCGCAAGGAGGCCGCGGACGGCGTGGGCGAAGGCCCCGGGGAGGGCGGTCTCTCCCCGGACGCGTCCGCCCGCGCCATGATGGCCATCCAGCAGGGGCTGAAGCGGGCCCGTCTCGACGAGTCGGGCGAGCCGAACGGAACCGACCACCGGCCGGCACCACCGCACGACCCGGGCGCCCTCTGAGGAGCGCTCTCCCAGCGCCCAATGCTTCGACGCAACCCCCCATGGGCGCCATCTGCCCGGCGCACTCCCCTGGCGCCGACTTACTGTGAGGAACAATCAGGAATGACTGAGCAGGTACAACCCGGTCCCCAACTGGACTGGCTCCTGGACGGACTCGTGGAGCGGATACCGGAGATCCGCTGCGCCGTCGTGCTGTCCGGGGACGGCCTCCTCATCGGCAAGTCGCGGGACATCCGCCGGGACGACGCGGAGCACCTGTCCGCGGTCGGCTCGGGCATGCACAGCCTTGCCCGGGGCGTGGCACGCCACTTCCACGGCGGCGAGGTCCAGCAGACCGTCATCCAGATGGAACGGGCGTTCCTCTTCGTCACCGCCGCCGGCCGGGGCGCGCGGCTCGCCGCCATCGCCTCCGAGGAGGTCGACGTCGGCATGATGGCGTTCGAGATGGGGACCCTGGTCAAGCAGGTCGGCAAGTACCTGAGTGCCGCACCTCGCGTGGAGGCCCCGTCCGGTTACTCGCAGGATGCGTGAACCGCGGTGGCTCGACGATGAGCAGGCCGGACGCCATGTCCGGCCGTACGCCATCACAGGTGGCCGCACCCGCCACAGTCAGCATCACTTCACGCTGATCACCCTGGTCGTCTCGCGGTTCATCCACGAGTCCGACCAGGACCATTTAGAGCCGGAGGCCATGGCGATCCTCGCGCTCTGCCGCGACCGCGCCGTCGCGGTGGCCGAGATCGCCGGGACTCTGGATCTGCCTGTGAGTGTGGTGAAGGTGCTCTGTGGTGACCTCCTCAACGCCGAGCTGATCATTGTCCAGTCCCCGCCCGCACTGACCGAGCAGCCGAGCGTGGATCTCATCGAAAGGGTGATGGATGGTATCCGTCAGCTCTGAGCCGATCCTTCCCACCGCCTTGAAGATCCTCATCGCGGGCGGTTTCGGCGTCGGCAAGACCACGATGGTGGGCTCGGTGAGCGAAGTCGACCCCCTGGAGACCGAGGAACGCATCACCACGGCGAGCGTGGGCGTGGACGACCTGGCGGGTGTCGAGAAGAAGACCTCGACCACGGTCGCCATGGACTTCGGGCGTATCACCATCTCCCCCGAACTGGTGCTCTATCTCTTCGGTACGCCGGGCCAGGACCGCTTCTGGTTCATGTGGGACGACCTGTCCACCGGTGCCCTGGGGGCGGTCGTCCTCGCGGACACCCGGCGGCTGGACGCGTCGTTCGCCTCGATCGACTTCTTCGAGTCCCGTGACATCCCCTTCGCCGTGGGCGTGAACTGCTTCGACGGCCGCCGGGAGGCCAGCGCAGAGCAGGTCCGCCAGGCCCTCGACCTTGACCCGTCGACGCCGGTGGTCCTCTGCGATGTGCGCGAGCGGCACTCCAGCAAGAACGTGCTCCTGGCCGTGCTGGAGGCGGCACGCGATCAGGCCCAGCAGCGGCTGGCCTCGGCGGGCGGATCCTTCTGACGCCTCTCAGGACGCCAACTACGCCGCGTGGATGAGAAGTTCGGTGCGGCTGACGGCGTGGTCGGCGCGCGCCGAGGGCACGGTGCGGGCGTACGCGCCGGCGATCGCGTCGCACAGACCGCATCTGTGCGGCGGTTCGCCGGTCGGCCGGCCGAAGAGATGGCCCGATGCGAGGGCGTCCCCGGCGGTGGCGACGACCGCCTCGACGCGGCCCCGCGCGGCGGGCCCGCGCATGGTCCCCTACGGGCCCGTCAGCCGAGCGGCGGACGGAAGAGCGGGTCGGCGGCGTACGCGAAGGGCTCGTGGTACGGGTTGACGCCGTCCCAGTCGTACGGATCGGTCAAGGCGTCCGGTGCGTGCTCTCGGAGTGCGGTGCGAATCGCCGGCACGGGCCGCCCGCGGGAGGCGAGCGTAGGTCGGCGATCAGGTCCAGGAGGGGTCCACCAGGCGTACGCCCGCCCCGTTCGTCGGGGTGGGCAGGGCGTACGGAGCCGTCGGAGGGTCGGTCTCGGCGGTTTCCCGGCCCTCCGACGGCAGTTCTGCCCAGACGACGCGACCGGACCGTTGTGGGGTGTCTCTGACCCCCCAGTCGCTGCTGAGCACGCCGACCAGCATGAGCCCACGCCCGTTCTGGTCGTCGGGTCCCGGTCGACGCCGTGCGGGCAGGACTCGCCCGCTGTTCTGGTCCTCGACCTCGATGTGAAGTCCCTCCCCGGTGACGCGCAGCCGGCACACGATCCACTCGCTCGCCGTATGGGTGAGCGCGTTGGTGACGAGTTCGGAGATCACCAGGACGGCGTCCTCGCAGGTCTCGGGGTGGACACCCCACTCGTCGAGCAGCTCGCGCGCCGTCCGGCGCGCCTCGCCGACCGAGGCGGGTGCCGCGGGCAGTCCGAACACACCGGCTCTGTGCGGTTGGTACGGGTCAGGTGTGGATCGGTCCGATGTATGGGGGAGGGGGGTTGGCGGCGCCATCGCCGTATGCCTTTCGTGGGCTCTTCGCACCAGGTGGTGCCGGTGCCACGGCCGTCGCGCCATCCGCCGCGAGTCTTGAGCAATTCGCGGCGCACAGCGCTGAGTTGCGGCCACGATCTCCCCCAACCTGGCCGCGCAGCCCCAGCGTTCACCGAAGCCGTGACGGTACGTCCACTGTGGCACCCGCGAACAACACCTCGCAACCAGCAAGTTGAAATTTGCAATTCATCGGGCCCATGCTTTCTCCCGTCCCCCGAAGATCGTGCGAGACTGCGATCTCAACACGGCCGAACAGGTGAGCGGTTGGAGGTGTGGGCGTGACCGCGGAGACCGACTGGGGCGGCGCGCCCTCCGTGCTGCGCATGATCCTCGGCAGACAGCTGGAGGAACTGCGCACCGGCGCCGGGCTGACCTTCGAGCAGGCGGGCGAGGCGATCGGGGTGAGCCACTCCACGATCCGCCGGATGGAGGCCGCCAAGGTCGCCCGGCTCCGCCTCCCGGACGTCGAGAAACTGCTCCAGATCTACGGCGTACAGGACCAGCAGGAGATCGAGACCTTCCTGAAGTCCGTCCGGGAGGCCAACAAGCGCGGCTGGTGGCACACCTACCGCGACGTACTGCCGGACTGGTTCGCCGCGTATCTCAGTCTGGAGCAGGCGGCGCTGCAGATCCGGGCGTACGAGCCGCAGTTCGTGCACGGACTGATGCAGACCGAGGAGTACGCGCGCGCCCTGCTGAGCGCGGGCAATCCACATGCCTCCGCCGAGGCGACCGGGCGGATGGTGGCGCTGCGCATGCGGCGCCAGGAGCTGCTGACCCGTGAGCAGCCGCCGCGGCTGTGGGTGGTGATGGACGAGACGGTGCTCAGATGGCCGGTCGGCGGGCCGGACGTGATGCGCGCCCAGATCGACCATCTGATCGCGCTGAACCGGCTGCCGCATGTGACGGTCCAGCTGATGCCGTTCCGCAACGGGCCGCATCCCGCGATGCGGGCCGGCGCGTTCCATCTCTTCCGGTTCAGGGCACGCGAGTTGCCGGACATCGTGTATCTCAACGGTCTGGTGGGCGCCGTGTACCTCGACAAGGGCGACGACGTCGTCGTCTACCGCGAGGCCCTGGACCGGTTGGGCGCGCAGTCGGCGCCCGCCGGAAAGACCGAGGCTCTGCTCGGTGCGATACGCAAGGAGCTCTGAAGTGCACCACCACATACCCAAGGGATCAAAGGGAACACCGGACTTCCGCACAAGCACCCCGGACTTCCGGACAGGCACACCGGACATCCGCAACGGCATGCCGGCCCGCGACCTCGGTACGCAGAACTGGCTGCGGCCGTGGAGCGACGACGCGGGCGGGGCCTGCGTGGAGGTGATGCGGCTCGCCGACGGCCGGGTCGCCGTACGCCAGTCGACGGACCCCGACGGCCCGGCGCTGGTCTTCACCCCGCGCGAGATGACGAGCTTCCTGACGGGTGTGAAGGCGGGCGAGGCCGACTTCCTCCTCTGAACGCCCCTGCCGTGAACGACCCTGCTGCTGCTGTGACTTCTGCGAATCCCCTGTTATGCCCGACCGTGCACCTGGACACCTGGAACAGACGACTTGATGGGAGGGGCGACGTTGCCCGACAACGGATGGCCGGCCGACCGGATCGACACCGAGCACGCGCATTCCGCGCGCATCTACGACTACATCCTCGGCGGCAAGGACTACTACCCGGCCGACAAGGAGGCCGGTGACGCGATGGCGCACGAGTGGCCGGCGCTGCCGATCCACATGCGTGCCAACCGCGACTGGATGAACCGGGCCGTGCGCTGGCTCGCCGAGGAGGCGGGCATGCGCCAGTTCCTCGACATCGGCACCGGTATCCCCACCTCCCCCAACCTCCACGAGATCGCCCAGTCTGTGGCGCCCGAGTCCCGGGTCGTCTACGTGGACAACGACCCGATCGTCCTCACGCTCTCCCAGGGGCTGCTGTCGAGCACCCCCGAGGGGCGCACGGCGTACATCGAGGCCGACTTCCAGGACCCGGAGACGGTCCTCGGCTCGGCCGAATTCCTGGAGACCCTCGACCTGAGCAAGCCGGTCGCGCTCACGGTGATCGCGATCGTCCATTTCGTCCTGGACGAGGACGACGCGGTCGGTATCGTCCGCCGCCTCCTCGAACCGCTCCCGTCCGGCAGCTATCTGGCGATGACCATCGGCACCGCCGAGTTCGCGCCGACGGAGGTCGGCCGGGTCGCCCGCGAGTACGCGGCCCGGGACATGCCGATGCGGCTGCGCACGATCGACGAGGCCCACGAGTTCTTCGAGGGCCTGGAGCTGATCGAGCCCGGCATCGTCCAGGTCCACAAGTGGCTCCCGGACGGCACGGGCGAGCAGGGCATCCGCGACGAGGACATCGCGATGTACGGGGCGGTGGCCCGCAAGCCGTGACGGTCTCCCGGGGACCGGGTGAGGGTGCCGGCCCGGTGCCGCGGCGCGTTCAGCGTCCCGGTGCCGGGCCTGTGCTGTCGCGGACGATGAGCTCGACGGGGACGACGGGCTCGATCTCCGTGGCGCCGTTCGTGTCATCACCATCGAGCTGGGTGAGGAGCAGCCGCAGGGACCGGATGCCGATCTCGGAGAAGTCGGTACGGATGGTGGTCAGCGGCGGCAGCAGATGGGCGGCCTCCGGGATGTCGTCGTAGCCGACCACGCTGACATCGTCGGGGACCCTGCGACCCGCCTCGTGCAGGGCGCGCAGCAGCCCGAGGGCCATCTGGTCGTTGGAGACGAACACGGCCGTGACGTCGGCGTTCGCGGCCAGCTCCCGGCCGAGGGCGTATCCGGAGTCGGCACTCCAGTCCCCGACGAGCGGCTCATGGACCACCGCTCCCGCCTCTTCCAGGGTCTCCCGCCAACTGGCGGCCCGCCGGTCGGCCGAGGTCCAGCCGCCCGGACCGGCGATGTGCCAGACGGTCGCGTGGCCGTGCCGGAGCAGATGCCCGGTGGCCAGCCGGGCCCCGGCGTGGAAGTCCGACGAGACGACGGGGGTGTCGTCCCCCAGCCCGTTGTCCAGCATGACCAGTGGGGTGTCGAGGTGGGCCTGGGCGAGGGCGGTGGCCACCGGGCGCTGCGGGGCGATGGCGATCACGCCGTCCGCGCCCTCGGCCGACAGCCGGTCGACGGCCTGGACGACGGTGTCCCGGTCGGCGGTGTCGAGGGCGATGGAGCTGACGAGGTAGCCGGCCTCCTGGGCGGCGGTGTTGATGGCGGTCAGGGTGGAGGCGGGACCATATCTGGCCGCGTCGAAGGAGATGACCCCCAGCATCCGGGTACGGCCGCTGGCCAGGGAGCGGGCGCTGCGGCTGGGGCGGTAGCCGAGGGTCCGCATCGCCTCCAGCACGGCCGCGCGGGTCTCGGCCCGGACCGCCGGATTGTCGTTGAGCACCCGGGAGACGGTCTGCTTGGAGACTCCGGCCAGGCGGGCGACGTCGTCCATCACCGGGCGTGATCCCGCGAAGTTGCGCCGGCTGCGGGTGCCGGTGCCGGTCGCGCCGGTGGCCGCACCGGCTCTGTCGGCCGCGGTGCCGTCCGGGGCACGTCGGGGCATGTCGTCTGCTTCCTTCGAGGTCGTGCGGGGGGGCGTGTGCGGCGTGGTTGGCCCACAGGATAGGGGGAGGGGTGGGGGCGGCTCCGGGTGTGTGTTGTGTCTCGCCCCCGCCGCCCCTACCCGCCCCATCTCCAGCCGGGGGCTGCGCCCCCCTTGGTCATCGGCCGCCCGACCGAACCCCCCACCAACGATCCACCTGCCACTCCACCCCCACCACCTCCGCCGAAATCTCCCCCTCCCCCGTCCACCCCGGCACATACACCGCCGCCCCGGCGGCCAACGGCAGCACCCGGATCCGCAACCCCCCGACGGGCAACCGATCCACCCCGATCTCCCACACCCGCCCCGAGTAGAACTGATCCGCGACAAGCCGCTCCCCCACATACGCCCGCGCCACATCGCCGCTCCACCGCACCCGCAGCAGAGCCCCGGGCGGCAGCCCCTCCGGTACGTCCACGCGATACTCCGCGGCCGCCCTGTCGAAGGACGAATCCGCCGGAACACTCGCCCGCCCCAGCACACCGGTCACCGTCGGCGGCGCCTCACCGGGCCCCCGCACCAGCTCGACCGGAAGCGCGCCGCCGCCCTCCCCGCCCTCCTGGTCCACAACCGTGTACCGGGCGAACACCCCGTCCGCCGTCTCCTTCACCGTCCCCCCGGCCACCACCGGCACCACCTCCGGCGCGGGCAGCACCGCGAACGACACCCCGGTCGCCGAGCCCCGTACCCGCATCTCCTCCGTGGGCTCGTCGAAGACGACCCCACCCCCGCAGAGCACCAACCGCTCCGCTCCCCACGCCCGTCCCCGATAGGCGGTACGGGCGGTCGCCGCGTCCAGGACCAGCACGGCCACACGGCCCCCGTCGACGGTGTCCACCTCCACGAGCGCGTCCGTGCCGGGCCTCAGCCCCGTGACCAGGACACGGTCCCCGGCGGAGACGTCCACCCCCGTGGGGGCACGCACCGCGCTCACCGTCCCGGCGTCCAGGGCGAGTTCAGGCTCGACCCCCTCCGTCGCCGCCAGCACCAGCACCGTACGACGACCGTCACCACCGTCGTCCTCGATCACACACATGGGCTGCGCGGTCGCCCAGTCCACCCGCAGCCCACCCATGTCCAGCCGCAACGGCCAACAGAAATAGGCATCTTGGGGTACGGTCACGGGCGCACTCGGCAGCGTCAGGGTCGGGGCCGCCGCGAACTCCACCTCGAACGACACGTCCTCGTGGGACGGCAACGCCTCGTGCGGCTGGTGGTTGTTGACGAAGAGAAATCCCGAGGTACCGTCCCCGCGTACCGCCCACCGCAGCGTCTCCCGGTCGTCCTGCCCCGTCGGCCGCCGCGCCGGCAGCACCGAATCCATGGGCGCGATCCGCTCGCCGAAGTCCGCCAGCATCAGGTGCTGGAGGCGGAGTTCGTCGTACGAGGGCCGGTACTGGCCGTACTCGCCGAGCGGGGCCTGGAAGTCGTAGGTGAGGACGGGCAGGTCGTTCGGGTAGCCGGTGGCATGGGACTCCTGAAGGGTCGTCGTCTCCCCTTCCGGGTTCGTCCCGCCGTGGAACATGTAGAAGCCCTGCCAGACCGACCCGCAGCCGATCTTCGTGAGGCCGAGCGCCCCGATGTCGGCCGCCTCGACACGCGGCCGACGGTGGTAAGCGACCGCCATGCCACCCCCCAACTCGCAAGTCAGCCAAGGGAATCGGCCCGTCGGCGTCCCGGGCTCGCCGCCGCCCACGGCCGTCGGGCGGAGGTCCGCGCCGATGCCCTCGTCGTCGCGCTGGTGGGTGAAGAAGAAGTGTTTGCGGCAGGTGTCGGGCCAGCCGCCGTCCGCCTCGGTCCAGAAGGCCTCCGGGTAGCCGCCGTACAGCGGAAGCAGTTCGTCGGGCGGGAGCCGGACGCCGCCCCAGGCCGTCGACGTCCACAGCGGCGCGGACAGTCCGACCTCCTGTGCCATCCGCTTCAGGGTCAGGAGGTGGCCCGGACCGTCGTACAGCTCGTTCTCGATCTGGATCGCGACGATCGGGCCGCCGTTCGCCCGGTCGAGACCGCGCAGCTGCTCGGCGATCGCCGCGTACCAGGCACGTACGGGCTCCAGATAGGCCGGATCATCCGTGCGGGTCGCGGCCGTGCGGGCGAGGACCCAGTCGGGCAGGCCGCCGTTACGGACCTCGGCGTGCACCCAGGGGCCGATGCGGGGGATGAAGTCCAGGCCGTGGCGGGCGCACAGCGAGGCGAAGCGGCGCAGGTCGCGGTCGCCGTCGAAGCGGAGGCGGCCCTCCACCTCCTCGTGGTGGATCCAGATGACGTACGCGGCGACGACCGTCACCCCGCCCGCCTTCATCTTCAGCAGCTCCTCCTCCCACTCCCCGGCGGGGTAGCGGGAGTAGTGGAACTCGCCGGAGACCGGGAACCACGGCCGCCCGCCGCGTGTGAGCCAACGGCTGTTGACCTCGATGGGGTCCTTCGCCCCGGGTGCGTCGGCGAAGGGGAGACGACCGCGCAGGGGTGGCGCGGCGGGCGGGGGCACGCGGAGGTGGAGGCCGGGCATCAGGGGTTCACCGGGCCGAGGTCCGGTGTGTCGGTGAGCCGGGCGCGGGGCGCGGTGGTCGCGTGCAGCTCAAGGAGGACCAGCTCGTTGGTGCCGGGGCGCAGCACGGGGCCGGGCACGTACAGGGTCTGCTGTGGACCCCGGCTCCAGTAGCGGCCGAGGTGGAAACCGTTGATCCAGGCCTGGCCCTTGGTCCAGCCGGGCAGGGCCAGGAAGGTGTCGGCGGGGGTCTCGACCTCGAAGGTGCCGTGGTGGAAGGCCGGCACGGTGATCGGGGTCGTGTCCGCCGGGGCGAAGGGCACGGCGTCGAGGTCGCCGGCCAGCGGCAGCCGGTGGCAGTCCCAGCCGTGCAGGGCGGTGCCGTTGAAGGTGACCGGGCCGAGCAGGCCCTTGGGGGAGCCGATGCGGGGCCCGTAGTTGACGCCGCCCATGTTCTCGACGAGGACGTCCAGCGTGGCCCCGGCGTGCGGGACGCGGACCGGCAGTGACTCCTCGCGGCGTTCGCGTTCCAGTACGCCGACGGGGGCGCCGTCCACGAAGACCTGGGCGCGGTCGCCGACACCGCCGGAGAAGTGCAGCAGCCCGTCGCCGGCCTCGGGGAGGGTGGTGCGGTAGAGGGCGTAGCCGGAGTGCTGGCCCAACTCGTCCATGGTGAGCGGGTTCTCGGCCTTCACGACCGGTTCACCGAGGGTTTCGGCGTGCGGCAACAAGGGCGCCCGTCGGTCCAACTCGACCGTGGTGAGCGGGAGTTTGGGCGAGGGTGCCGGGGCCGCCTCCTCCGGCACGGCCGCGTGGCGAGCGATGACCTCGCGGAAGGCGTGGTACTTCGGGCCGGGGTCGCCGGACTCGGTGAGCGCGGCGTCGTAGTCGTAGGAGGTGATGGTCGGGGCGTAGGTGTGGTGGTGGTTGGCGCCGTTGGTGAAGGCGAAGTTGGTGCCGCCGTGGAACATGTAGATGTTGACGGAGGCACCTGCGGAGAGCAGCCGGTCGAGGTCGGCGGCGGCGTCCTCGGCGCTGCGCGCGTGGTGCGGCCCGCCCCAGTGGTCGAACCAGCCGATCCAGAACTCCGAGCACATCAGCGGCCCTTCCGGCTGATGCTCCCGCAACTTCCGCAGCGACTCCTCGACCTTCCCGCCGAAGGTCGCGGTGGACAGCACCCCGGGCAGGCTTCCGGCGGCCAGGTGCTTCGGCGACGCCGCCTGGTCGCAGGTGAACAGCAGCTCCTCGACACCGCGCGAGCGCAGCGCCTGCTCCACATGCTTGAGGTACGCGGTGTCGTCGCCGTACGCCCCGTACTCGTTCTCCACCTGTACGGCGATGATCGACCCGCCGGCGGCCGCCATGTGCGGCAGCAGCGGGGGCAGGAGGATGTCGAGGTAGCGGTCGAAGGCGTCCGTGAAGCGGGGGTCGCTGGTGCGCAGCCGGATGTCCGGGTCCGAGGTGAGCCAGGCTGGCAGGCCGCCGCCGTCCCACTCGGCGCAGATGTACGGGCCGGGGCGCAGCAGGACGTGCAGGCCCTCGGCCTTGGCGAGGTCCAGGTAGCGGGGCAGGTCGAGGAGGCCGTCAAGGACGAGGGGGCCCTCGGGGTCGGGCTGGTGGAGGTTCCAGGGGACGTAGGTCTCCACGGTGTTCAGACCCATCAGGCGGGCCTTGCGCAACCGGTCGGCCCACAGATCGGGGTGGATGCGGAAGTAGTGCATGGCACCGGAGATGATCCGGAACGGCTCGTCGTGGAGCAGGAAACCGTCGGACGACGTGGTCAGAGCAGGCGTACGCAAGGGTGCTTCCCTTCGGCTCGGGGGGAGAGGGGGGACTGGAGGGGACAGGACAACTGGTTCATGCGGACGGGAAGTCGGGGGCGGTGCGCGTCGCCCTGGTCAGCCACAGGGTGGCGAGCAGGCACAGTGCGGAGATCGCGCAGAGCAGCAGCGGTACGGCGCGGACGCCGGACCACTCGATGGCTTTGCCGAGCGCCGGGCCCGCCGCCACTCCCCCGACCATGGACGCGGCGATGACGAGCGCTCCGGCCCGGCGGGCCCGGGGCGCGGCGGCGTTCAGCCAGGGCAGGCCGGTGGGGAAGATCGGTGCGATGAACAGGCCGACACCGGCGTAGGCGTACGGGGCGAGCCAGGGCACCGAGGCGAGCAGCAGGCAGACCGTCATGCCCGCGCACGAGACGGTGATGATCGTCTGCGGCGAGAAGCGCAGGGCGATCGGGGCGGCCAGGAAGCGGCCGACGGTCATCATCAGCCAGTACACGGACGTGGCGGTGGCGGCGGCCCCGGCGCCGTACCCGACCGTCTCCAGGTGCGTCGGCTCCCAGCCGCCGACGCCGGCCTCGATGCCGACGTGCAGGACGTAGAGCGTGACGAACACGGCGAGCACCGAGCCGAGGCTGCGGGACAGCGCCGTCCCGCCGGTCTCCACGGAGGCCGCGCCGCCGGCCGGCCGGGGTGCCCGGTCGCGTACGCCACGCAGGCACAGCAGCAGGGGCAGGTTGGCGGCGGCGAAGGCCAGGAAGAGCGCCGGGTAGTGCTCGGCGCCGACCGCCGCGACCAGGGCGGGGCCGAGGATCGCGCCGATGCCGAAGTGCGCGTTGAGGATGTTGAGCATCGCGGTGGAGCGGTGGCCGAAGCCGACGGCGAAGAGCTGGTTGAGGCCGTAGTCGATACCGCCGAAGCCGAGCCCGGCGAGCAGCGCGGCGGCGAGGCCGACGGGCCAGTTCGGGGCGAGGGCGAAGCCCGCCGCGCCGACGGCCATCAGCAGATACGAGGTGCCGAGGATCTGCCGGTTGCCGAGGCGGCCGTACAGCCGGTCGAAGAGCAGCACTCCGGCGACACCGCCGACGAAGTGCGCGCTCAGCCCCAGCCCGGCGGCCGACGGCGACAGGGCGTACTCCTCGCGGAACGCCGGGATCGCGGGTCCGTACAACGCCTGCAGCGCGCCGATGAGGACGAAGCCCGCGCATGAGGCGACCACGGCGGTGGGGCTGAACACCCTTGCCTCCGCGACCAGTTGAGCCTGGTTCGCCTGTTGCGCGGTCGGTATGTCGGACACCCGGACTCCACCTCGTCATGGCTGGGACCATGGAAGTGTTACCGGTAACATCACCGTCGTCAAGATCCCCCGCGCGGGTTGGTGAGGGTGGGACGGGAGAGGCGTCACGACCGCCCGGAACGGGCGCTACGGCCGCCCTCGGGCGCGCGACCGCAGAGGGCACCCGGCGGCTTTTCAGCTACCGGGTGTCCTCATGCACTCACGTACCTATGCACTTACGTACTCATGCGCTCTTGCGCTCTTGGGCTCTTGGGCTCTTGGGCTCTTGGGCTCTTGGGCTCTTGGGCTCTTGGGCTCTTGGGCTCTTGGATCAGGTACGACTACGGCTCAACACACGTTCTCGGTGCTGTTGACCAACCGGTTGCCGCGGAAGGTGGTGTTCTCTCCGCACGGGCTCTCCCGGATGGCCGAGTTGGTCACCGTGAGGTTCTGGACGGTGATGTCCCGGTTGTTCGGGAATTCGGAGCGGGCCGCGAGACGGATCTCGCCACCGCCGGTGACCGTGCCGCTCTGGGCGGCGAGGTTCACGTTGTAGCAGTTCTCGATCAGGATCGCGTTGTTGCCCGTGTTGGAGAGGGTGATCCTGTCGATGACCGCGCCACCGCTCTCGGAGACACAGAAGACGCCGCGTCCGCCGCCGCGCGCGACGACCTCGCCCACGCGGATGTTGGTCGGGTAGGAGCTGCCGACCCGGCCGTTGCGGTTGGCCATGCGGAAGGCCGCGTATCCGGTGCCGGCGCCCGCGCCGTCCGCGTCGACCTTGGTGACGGTGGCGTTGACGGTCTGGTTGAGCAGCAGCCCCGACTCGCCGACGTTACGGGCCGTGACCGTCCCGATGGTGAGGCCGTCGACGCCGTACGTCTCGACCGCGTGACTGCTCGCGCCGGAGACGTACACGTTGTCGATACGGACGTTCCGCGTCCACTGGCTGGTGTCGCCCCGGTTGTCGACGCGGACGCCGAGGCCGCGCGAGAGCCGCATGTCGAGCTGGCCGAGGACGACGTTCTGGACGTTGCGCAGGAAGATCCCGTAGAGCGGGGTGCCGGTGAGGTTGAGGTGCTGGACCTCTATGTCACGGGTGCCGCGGGAGTAGACCGGGGCCTGGTCGCCACTGCCCGTGCCGGTGACATTGATCGTGCCGCAGGCGTCGAGCACGGTGTAACTGGGCAGCGAGACCCGGGCCCCGGCCGCGATGGAGCCCGAGCCGCGCACGACGACCCGTTCCTTCGAAGTCCGGCCCGACGTCAGGCTGTTGACGGCCGTCTGCATCGCGGTGCGCATATCGGTGCCGGTGTAGGTGACGGTGCCGCCGCGCCGGGCGGTCCAGGTGCTGCCGTTCAGTACGGCCTCGGCCTGGTACGAGCCCTCACCGCAGGCCGCGGCGCTCGCGGGCGCGGGGGCGCCCAGCGAGAGGGCGCCGGCCAGCAGGGCGGTGGCGCCGATGGCGGCCGCGAGGGACCTCCGGTGGGCTCCAGGGATGATCGGCTTGCTTGTGGGGGGAGTTGGGGCAATGCGTCCCATGGTGGTTTCTCCTGTGGGGGGAGGGTGGGCCGCGAGTGTGGCAAGCGCTTTCCATCAGCGTCAAGGGGGACGGCGGCCGACGCCTGACGCCTCTTTTCAGTCGCCGACCGCCTCCCGCGTCATCGGCGGCTCCGCAGGCGTCGGCCTGACCGGGGCGAAGAGGACCGCGCGGGCCACGGCCGGGGCGAACAGGACGCCGATCGGTGCGGTGAGGGTCAGGGCGGAGCGGAAGGCCCGGCCCACGACGGGGTCGCCCGGGGTGCGCTCCTGTACCCGGCGCAGATACCACCCGGCGACCCGGTCCGCGGCCTTTGCCTCGACCGCGTTGCCGATCGCGCCCGGCATCTTCTTGTCCGCCCCGGCCGAGATGTCCCACGCCTGGCGGGAAGCGGCGAGCAGCGCGGACTGCACCCTGCGGGTGGTGGGCGTACGGCGCGGGTCGGCGAGGGCGTCACGCAGGGCGACGGCGCTCATCGCGGCGACGGCCATGCCCTGCCCGTAGATCGGGTTGAAGGTGCACAGGGCGTCGCCGGTCGCCAGGAACCCGGCGGGGCGGCGGCCGGGCAGGTCGTAGCGGCGCCGTACGTTCGCGGTCCGCCGGAAGCCGGAGACCGGCGAGAGGGGTTCGGCAGCGCGCAGCCACTGGTGCACGAGCGGGTGCGGCATCCGCTTGGCGTACGCCTCGAACTCCGCCTCGTTCGTGGGCGGTTCCTCGCCCCGCAGCCCCGAGAAGGTGGCGAGATGGGTGCCGTCCTCCAGGGGCAGGACGACGACGCCGTAGGGCTGGTCGGGGTTGGGGACGACGTAGAAGCCGAGGGTGTCGGCGGCGGAGCGCTCGCTGCCGAGGGTGCCGTTCGTGTCGCGGTAGACGCGGGAGGCGTAGGCGAGGCCGGTGTCGATGGTCTCCTCGTGCGGGGCGTCCGCGCCGATCGCGGCGAGCCAGCGCGGGGCCTTCGTGCCGCGTCCGGAGGCGTCGACGACGAGATCGGCGACGAGTTCACGCTGCTCGGCCCGGATGCCGTCCCCGCCGGCTCCGGCTCCGGCTCCGGCTCCGGCTCCGCGCTCCCGCAGCAGTACGCCCCGTACGCGCGTGGCGTCGCCGAGCAGGCCGACGACGTCGGTCCCCTCGATCACGGTGACGGCGGGGTTGGCGAGCACCCGCCCCCGTATCAGGCTCTCCATCTGCGCACGCGACCCGGTGTGTAGGTACGTCGACGCGGGCAGCCGCCGGAACCAGCGTCCGCTCTGCCACTGCACCATGTCCTCCGGCATGCCGACACGCGGCGCGCCCGCCTCCCGCAGCTCCTCCATGAACCCGGGCAGCAGTGCTTCGAGGGCGAGTTGCCCGCCCTCCAGCAGTACGTGCGGGTGGCGGCTCTGCGGTACGCCCGGCCGGGGTGCCGGTCCGGCACCCTCCGGGTATCGATCCCGTTCGACGACGGTCACCCGGTCGGCGTGCCCGGCGAGGACATGCGCCGCGAGCAGCCCCGCGAGACTGCCCCCGACGACCACCACGTGCCGCCCGCGCGAGCTCTCCGGGCCACCGGCGCCGCCCTCATCCCAACGGCTCGTCCCTCGCACCGAGTTCACTGAGCACATCCCCCCGTGTCGGAGATTGGTTCGACCAACATCAGTATTCACCCATGGCGGGTCGAGACGATCACATTTGGACGGCGGGTACCGATGTCAGTGCCTCCCCCTAAGGTGACGCCCAGTCCTGAACGAACTGCTCGACGAGTGCCCCATGGGCTGGGCCGCCGTGTACATGCTTCTCCACGCCGACGGAGCCGGAGACGGGGACAACCCGACCCGCCTCTACTGCCCCACGGCAGTGTGCGGCGGTCGCAACCTCCCCACCAACAACTCCGTGAACTGCGCCGCCGCCCACGGCAGCCGTCGCCCGAGCATCGTCTGCACCTGGGCCTCGCGCTGCCGGAACACCGGATGGTCGACGTGGACGTAGGCGACGCCCTCCGTGGCCGCGCCCTCGTCCAGGTCTCCGAGATCGCCGACCAGGGCGATGCCACCCCCGGACCGTACGAACTCGTACTGCGGGGCGAGCGCGTCGCACACCAGGGCCGGGCGGACCGTGAGGCCCTCCAACTGCGCGCCGATGTCGAAGAGTTCCCGCTGGCTGGTGCCGGCCGAGCCGAGCGCCAGCGGGTGGGCGCACAGCTCCGCCAGTGTGATCCGTCGTCGGTCCGCCAGTTCGTGGCCCACGGGCACGATCGCGGCGACCGGGATGACGACCGCGCACTCGACCCGTACGTCGTGCTGCGGGCCCATCGCATAGGTGGCGGCCACATCGACGATCCCCTCGGCCACCCGCCGGGTCGCCTCCTGCCGGGGCACGATGTCGAGCCGGAACGTGACGTCCGGGTACGCCCGCCGGAACGCGGCCATCGCACCCGGTACGACCCGCCGCGCGAACCCCTCCGAGCAGGCGACGGCGACAGTGCGCACATCGGCGCCCCGCCCCGTACGCAACTCCTCGACGAGCGCGGCCGTTTCGACCTCGCTGCGGCGGGCGTGCCCGAGCAGCCGTGAACCCGCGTCCGTCACGGTCATCCCGCGCGGATGCCGGACGAAGAGCGGTACACCGATGCCCGCCTCCAGCTTGGCGATCTGTCGGCTGATCGCGGACGGGGCGACGTTCAGCACCTGGGCCGCCTCACTCACCGACCCGGTCCGCGCGACCTCCAGGAAGTACGCGAGGCTCACCGGCACGAGCTGCACAAGTCCCCCTCCCACCACCACGTCCAGGTTTGCCGAAATGAGAACACCGGGGCCCGAAAACGGCAATGGTCGCCGTCCGGAATCACCCCTACGCTGCTGAGCCAACACCCTTTCTCCCTCCTCCGCCCCCTCCCCTCGCCGTGTCCGATCACGCTTCGCCCACGCCCTGATCCGTTGCGACACCCTGGAGAGACTCCGCCGTGATCCCCGCGCAACTGCGCCGCAAGGCCGAGGAGTTCGTCGACTCGGGCGCCTTCTTCGCCGAGCTGGCCGCCATGGTGGCGTATCCCACCGAGAGCACCCGCCCCGAGGGCGGCGTTGCCGTCAAGGCATACCTCGACGAGATTCTGACCCCTGCCCTCGTCGGCCTCGGCTGCTCGGTACGGACGTACGACAACCCCGACCCGCGCGGCGGCCCCTTCCTCGTGGGCCGCCGCGTCGAGTCCCCGGCCCTGCCCACCCTCCTCTGCTACGGCCACGCCGATGTCGTCGACGGGCAGGCGGGCCGGTGGAGCGAGGGCCGCGACCCGTGGACGCTGACCGCCGACACGACCGCCGACGGTGAGCGCTGGTACGGGCGCGGCGCGGCCGACAACAAGGGCCAGCACCTGGTCAATCTCGCCGCCCTGCGGCTGCTCCTCGCCGAGCAGGGCAGGCTCGGCTTCAACCTGACCTTCCTGTTCGAGACGGGCGAGGAGATCGGCTCCCCGGGCCTCGCGGAGTTCGCCGCCGCACACCGCGCCGAACTGCGGGCGGATGTACTGATCGCCTCGGACGGCCCGCGCGTCGACGCGGCCACCCCGACGCTCTTCCTCGGTGCCCGCGGCGGCGTCCAGCTCGCCCTGGACGTGAACCTGCGCCCCGACTCCTACCACTCGGGCAACTGGGGCGGCATCCTGCGCAACCCGGCGACCACCCTGGCCGGGGCGATCACCACCCTCGTCGACGGCCAGGGCCGGATCCGCGTACCGGAGCTGTTGCCGCCCGAGATCCCGGACGCCGTACGGCAGTCGCTCACCGGCATCACGGTCGCCGCGAGCCCAGGCGACCCGACCCCGGACGAGGACTGGGGCGACCTCACGCTCACCGCCGCCGAACGCCTCTACGCCTGGAACACGCTGGAGGTGCTCTCGCTGGGCGCGGCCGACGTCGACCGTCCGGTCAACGCGATCCCCGGCCGGGCCCGGGCGGTCCTCCAACTCCGGTACGTGGCGGGCACGGACGTGAGCCGGGCCGGCGAGATCCTCACCGAGCACCTCGTCCGCCACGGCTACCCCATGGTCGAGGCGACCGTCGTCGGCCACTTCCCCGCCGCCCGCACACCGCTCGACGACCCCTGGGTGACCTGGGCGAAGTCCGCGCTGGAACAGGTGTCCCCGGGCCCGGTGACCGTCCTGCCCAACATCGGCGGCTCACTCCCCCACGCCGTCTTCACGGACACCCTCGCCCTACCGGCCCTCTGGCTCCCCCACTCCTACCCGGGCTGTCTGCAACACGCCCCCGACGAACACCTCCTCGCGGCAACAGCCCGAGAGGGCCTGACCCTGGCGACCACCCTCTTCCACACCCTGGGCAACCCCACCCCGACCCATCCCCTCCCCGGCCGCCCCCAACTGGGCCGAGTCCCACTCCCCCGCCGAGCCCGACGCCTCTGACTCCCGCACCGGTCGGGGTGGCCTGAGTCGCCGCCGGTCGCTCGGATTGGTAACCGCTTAAAGCGGTTACCAATCCGAGCGACCTCTCGGGCCACCGTGTGATGGCCACCGACTCCCGCACCACTGACTCCGCGCCGGGCAATCGTGCCGCTGAGGGCGGCACGGAGGGGCGCAGCGGCACCCCGTGAGCGCCGGGACTCGCGACCTCCCCCGTCCCCGCTCCGAGCCCCGCTCGTCACACCGCGAAGGGAAGCCCCCATGACGGTCCAGCACCCCCACCCGCCCTCGTCCCCCTCCTCCCCACCGAACCCCTCGCACACGCCACACCCCCCACACCCCCCGCCACCAGACGAGCCATCGCCGCAGCCACCATCGGCAACGCCCTCGAATGGTTCGATCTCCTCCTCTACGCCCTCCTCGCCACCTACATCGGCCGCACCTTCTTCCCGGCCGACGACCCGGGCGTCCAACTGGTCCAGACATACGCGGTGTTCGGCGTGACGTACCTGATCCGCCCCATCGGCGGCCTGCTGCTCGGCGCGTACGCGGACCGCCAGGGCCGCAAGAAGGCCCTCATGCTCTCCATCCGCCTGATGGTGGTGGGCACCCTGCTGATGGCGTTCATGCCGGGCTACACCACCCTCGGCCTGGCCGCGCCGCTCGGCATCGTCATCGCCCGCCTCCTCCAGGGCTTCGCGGCAGGCGGTGAGTTCGGCGCGGCCACGTCGTTCCTGGTCGAGCAGAACGCGGGCCGCAAGGGCTTCTTCGGCAGCTTCCAGTTCGCGAGCCAGGGCCTGTCCACACTGCTGGCGGCGGGCTTCGCGGCCGGCCTCACGGCCGTGCTGTCGGAGGACCAGATGACGTCATGGGGCTGGCGGGTGCCGTTCGTGTTCGGCCTGCTGATCGGCCCGGTGGGCTACTTCGTCCGCAGATACGTGGGGGAGTCCCCCGCGCTGACAACGGAACCGGCCCCCAAGTCCCCAGTCCGCACGGTCTTCCGCGACCACTGGCGGGGCCTGCTGATCGCGGGCGGCGTCCTGATCGTGTCGACGGCACTGAACTTCATCCTCCAGTACCTGCCGACCTTCGGCATCAAGGAACTGGGCCTGGACGACTCCCTGTCCTACGTGGCCCTGTTCATCACCGGCGCCATCCTGACCTTCGGCACCCCGGTCGTGGGCCTGCTGGCCGACCGCTACGGCCGGCTGCGCATCATGCTCCCGTCGGCCCTGCTGATCGGCGCCGCGGCCGTCCCCCTCTTCCACTGGCTCACGGCGTCCCCCTCGTTCCTGACGCTCACCCTCTGCATGACGCTCCTCGGCCTGCTCAAGGCGGCGTACTTCGGCGCCCTGCCCTCGGTGATGTCCGACGCGTTCCCCACCACCGCCCGGGCGACCGGCCTCTCCTTCAGCTACAACACCACGGTCGCCCTCTTCGGCGGCTTCACCCCGACGATCGCCGCGGCCCTGGTCACCTCGACCGGCTCCCAGGTCTCCCCGGCGTACTACCTCCTGGCGGTCTCCCTGCTGAGCGTGACGGCGCTGCTCGCAGGGGCCCGCTTCCAGAACATCCGCTGAGCCTCAGCCCTGCTCCGCCGCCAACCGCAACGAAATGCTGTTGATGCAGTACCGCTGATCCGTCGGCGTCGGATACCCCTCACCCTCGAACACATGCCCGAGATGCGAGCCGCAGCGTGCGCAGCGCACCTCCGTGCGGAGCATGCCGTGCGAGCGGTCCTCGATCAGTTCCACCGCTTCGCTGTCCTTGGGGTCGTAGAAGGACGGCCAGCCGCAGTGGGACTCGAACTTCGTGGTGGAGGTGAAGAGTTCGGCGCCGCAGGCACGGCAGGAGTAGACACCCTTGGTCTTGGTGTCGGTGTACTCACCGACGAAGGCGGGCTCCGTGCCGGCCTGGCGCAGGACCGCGTACTCGGCCGGCGTCAGCTCCGCCCGCCACTGCTCGTCCGGCTTCTCTACGTCGTACGACATGAAACTCAGCCCCTCAACTCTGCGCCAGGCGGTCCAGGATCAGCGGGCCCAGGTCGGTGACGTCACCCGCGCCCATGGTGAGAACGAGATCACCGGGCTTCGCCATTCCCGCGATCGTCGCGGGCGCCTCGGACTTGTCGTGGACGGCCGTGACGTCCGCGCCCGCCCCCCGCGCCGCGCCGATGATCAGCTCGCTCGTCACCCCCGGGATCGGGTCCTCGCGGGCCGGGTAGATGTCCAGGACCACCGACGCGTCCGCCAGCGCCAGCGCCTCACCCATCTCCTTGCCCAGCTCCTGGGTGCGGGAGAAGAGGTGCGGCTGGAAGAGGACCAGGATGCGGGCGTCGCCGGCCGCCGCCCGCATCGCCTCCAGGTCCGCCGTCATCTCCGTCGGGTGGTGCGCGTACGAGTCGATGACCTGCACGCCCGCCGTCTCACCCTTGAGCTGGAGGCGCCGCTTCACCCCGGTGTACGCGGCCAGCGCCGGCGCCAGTTCGGCCGCCGGGATGCCGAGCGCGACGCCCGCCGCGAGCGCGGCTACCGCGTTGTGGGCGTAGTGGCGGCCGGGGACGGAGACGGCGAAGGTCAGTTCCGTGCCGTCCAGCAGGACCGTGACCTCGCTCTTCAGGCCCTGGGGGACGACGGACAGGACGCGTACGTCGGCGTCGGCGGCATCGCCGTACGTGACCACCCGCACGCCCTCGATACGGCTCGTCAGCTCGCGGGCGCCCTCGTGGTCGGCGTTGATGACCAGCGTGCCGCCGGGGACGATCTTCCCGGCGAACGTCTCGAAGGACTCGTAGATCTCGTCGATCGAGGCGTAGTTGGCGTGGTGGTCCAGCTCGACGTTGAGGACGATGGCGACCTCGGGCGCGTACTTGTGGAAGCTGCGGTCGCTCTCGTCCGCCTCGGCGACGAAGATCTCGCCGTCGCCGTGCAGCGCGTTCGAGCCGGGCGCGTCGAGGTCGCCGCCGATGGCGTACGAGGGGTTCAGGCCCAGTTCGGACAGCGACACCGCCAGCATGGACGTCGTCGTGGTCTTGCCGTGGGTGCCGGCGACCGCGATCGGACGCAGACCGTCCATCAGCCGGGCGAGCGCGTCCGAACGGTGGACGACCGGGATGCCCAGCTCGGCGGCGCGGGCCAGCTCGGGGTTGTCGGCGCGGATCGCCGACGACACGACCACGCAGGTGGCGTCGTCCGCGAGGTGCTCCGCCGCGTGCCCGATGTGCACGGTCGCGCCCAGCGCCCGCAGCGCGCCCGCCGTCTCGGACTCCTTGGCGTCGCTTCCCGCGACCTCGGCCCCGCGCTGGGCGAGGATCTTCGCGATCCCCGACATCCCGGCGCCGCCGATCCCGATGAAGTGCGGTCGGTCCATGGCGGTAGGAAGGCCGGGGGCCATGTGCGTCTCCCAAGTACTGGTACGGCGAGGTTCAGCGCACCACCCTATTAGCAACGGTCGGCGCGGGTGCCTACACCCGGCTGTGCGAGAACAGCTTCAGCACCGGCACCCCCACCTTGTGCCGCGCCCTCGACGCCCAGTCCCGGTGGAAGAACTCCTCCACGTAGTGCGGGTCGGTCAGGACGAGGACCTCGTCCGCCCCGACCTCCTCGACCAGGGCCCTGAGCGCGTCCAGCGGGTGGTCCTCGATCAGCCGCCCGTCGGCCTCGCCGCCCGCCACGCGCAGCGCCTGGAGGGACACCTCCAGAGCCTGCGCCCCGGCGTCCCTCGCCTGCTCCCCCTCCGGTGTCTCCCCCTCGCGCGCCGCCGCGGCCGGCTCGCCGAGAGCGAGGTCGTCGATGGCCCGCAGCAGGCGGTCCGCCTGGTCACCGCGGGGCTGGAGCAGCACATGGAAGGAGACCGGCTCGTCGCCGTGCAGGGTGGTGACGAACTCCACGTCCGCGGACGTCAGGGCCTTCTCGATCATCAACACGCTCGTGAACGACACCTCAGGCGCCCTTCTCCTCGGAGGACCGATCGGGCCCTCACTCCTCAGGGTTCTAGTGTGCCCAGCGAAAGCGAAACGGAACGGTAGATTCCGCCCGTTTACACGTACGACGGTATGCACGCACGACGGCCGGTACGCGTGTGCGGAGGCCGTTTGGCCGCCCGTGCGCGGCGGCCGGTACGCCTGCCCCGACAGCCCGTACGTCTGTACGTCTGTACGACTTCAGGTACGACGGTAGCGACTGAACAGAAAGCCGGCCTCCTCCAGGAGCGACACCAGCTCGAACCGCCGGGGCACGGCCACCGAGGGCCCTCCCGCGATCCGTTGCGCGTCCCCGGCCGTGAGCATCGGCGACACCGTCAGACACAGCTCGTCCAGCACCCCGGCCGCCACCAGCTGACCGAGCAGCCGTGGCCCGCCCTCGCTGAGCAGCCGGGTCAGGCCCCGGTCGGCGAGGGCGCGTACGGCCCGGGCGGGATCCACGGCGGCACCCTCTCCGGCGATCAGCACCTGGGCACCGGCCTTCTCGGCGGCGGCGAGCCGGGCGGGGAGCGCGGCGGCGCCGGTCAGGACGAGGGTGGGGACGAGGGGCTCGGTGAAGAGGGGTGCCGAGAAGTCCAGGTCCAGGCTCGCGGTCACCACCGCGACGGCGGGCACGGGGGCCTGCCCGGCCGCCTCGCGCGCCTCGGCGAAGGCCTCACGCGCGCGCGCCGGGCGGTACCCCTCCTGCCGTACCGTTTCCGCACCGACCACGATCACATCCGCGAGCCCCCGCAGCGTGCCGAAGATCCGCATGTCGGCGGCGCCGGAGATGGGCTGGGAACGCCCGTCGTGCTGGGCGGCCCCGTCGAGCGTGGACACCATGTTGGCGCGCAGCCAGGGAATGGGGCCGTCGGAGGCGGCCCGGGGCTCGGGATAGGCGTACGCCGACGCCAGCTCGGCGAGGCTCCACTCACGGTCCGCGAGGTCGGGGACGGCCTCCATGCCTCCGCCGGACGGTGTTCGATCGGTCACAGGGAACAGGCGTCGCATGTCGTGCAGTGTGGCACGACCTTTAGACTGGGTAACCGTGTCATCGTCCTCAGCCACCATGTCCGGAATCGGCCCCATACCTCATGCGGCCCCGCTCTCCCTCTGCGCCCGTGAGCCGCATGTGCCCGCCGACCGGCTCGTCGCCGAGATGGTGCCGCCGCCGCGTTTCGACTCGGTCCGCTTCGATACGTACATACCGGACCCGAACCAGCCCAGCCAGACCGAGGCCGTCCGCGTCCTGAGCGGTTTCGCCGCGGGGCTCGGCGGGGCGCACGCCGCCTCGGCGGCCAGAAGGCGCCGGTTCTTCGGCTTCGGCAAGGCCTCCCGGCAGACCCCGGCAGGCCCGCGCGGTGTCTATCTGGACGGCGGTTACGGCGTCGGCAAGACCCATCTGCTGGCCTCCCTCTGGCACGCGACCCCGGCCGAGCCCGCGCTCAAGGCCTTCGGCACCTTCGTGGAGCTGACCAACCTGGTCGGCGCGCTCGGCTTCCAGAAGACGGTCCAGACGCTGTCCGGTCACCGGCTGCTGTGCATCGACGAGTTCGAGCTGGACGACCCGGGCGACACCGTCCTCGTCTCCACCCTGCTCGGCAAGCTCGTCGACGCGGGCGTGGCGCTGGCCGCCACCTCGAACACCCTGCCGGGCAAGCTCGGTGAGGGCCGGTTCGCGGCGGCCGACTTCCTGCGTGAGATCCAGGGCCTGTCCGCCCACTTCCGCGCCCTGCGCATCGACGGCGAGGACTACCGCCACCGCGGGCTGCCCGAGGCCCCGGCGCCGTACTCCGACGAGAGGGTCACGAAGGCCGCGTACGCCACGCCGGGCGCCTCGCTCGACGACTTCCCGCAGTTGCTGGACCACCTCGCCCGGGTCCACCCCAGCCGGTACGGCGCCCTCACGGACGACCTGACGGCCGTGTGCCTGACCGATGTGCAGCCGGTCCCGGACCAGTCGACCGCGCTGCGGCTCGTCGTGCTCGCCGACCGGCTGTACGACCGCGAGGTGCCCGTGCTCGCCGCCGGGCTGCCCTTCGACAAGCTGTTCAGCGAGGAGATGCTGAACGGCGGCTACCGCAAGAAGTACTTCCGCGCGATCTCCCGCCTCACCGCGCTCGCCCGCGACGCGAAGCAACTCGTGGAGCACTAACCCCGCGAAACCTCACAGGTCAAGGGCTTGTTCAAGCCAAGCCGCCCTCGCTTTTCAGGCTCTCTTCAGCTCGAAACGTTAAGTTAACCCTGCAAACAACATTGCAGGGTTAACGTGTTTCTTGACCAGTGGTTGACCATCGGTTGACCAAACCGAGCAACTGCCGGTTCCATGTCATTGGCCGCGAACCGCCAGGGGGGAGGCTTGTGTTGCGACGTACGACGATCCGAACGGCCGTTTCAGCCCTGGCCGCCGTCCTGCTCGCGCTGCAGCTCTTCGCTCCCACGGCTTCCTTCGCAGCCGCGCACACACTCCGCAATGTCATGGCCAAGGCAGAGCCCGGAAAGGCACTCAAGGCCAAGCCGGTGCGTGACACGGTAGTCACGTACCGCAAGTGCGACCACTCGGAGGACCCGACCGGTCCCCTGCGCACCCGCGACCGCCATCGCGCCGTCGCCCACACCGTTCCCGGCGAGCCCGCGCGCCCGCTGCTGGGGGAGAACCCAGCGGCCGCGAGCGAACCGGAACGGCCCTCGGCCCGGCATCACCGGACGTCGAGATCCCTCGCGGCCCATACCCCGGCCGCGCTCCAGGTCTTCCGCTGCTGAGCGGACCGGAGCACCTTCCCCCCCCCACACACACTGTCGTGCACTGTCGTGCAACCCGACGCGCCGCTGCGGCGCGCCAGGAGGAGTCACCACATCATGCAGCCCCTCATCGACAACGCCCGTACGTTCGGACAGCGCCCTGAGGAGTTCGCCAGGCTGGCCGAAGGCCAGTCCCCCGAGGTCCTGTTCATCACCTGCTCGGATTCCCGGGTCGTCCCCGCACTGATCACGGGCGCCCGCCCCGGCGAGCTCTTCGAGCTGCGCACCGCGGGCAACATCGTTCCGCCGTACACCTCCGACCGCCCCACCGGCGAGACGGCGACCATCGAGTACGCCGTGGAGGTCCTCGGCGTCAAGGACATCGTGGTCTGCGGCCACTCGCACTGCGGCGCCGTGGGCGCGCTGGTGCGCGGCGACGACCTCGACGCCGTCCCGGCCGTACGGGACTGGCTGACCAGTTCGACTCCACGCCCCCAAGGGACGGTCGAGGACCCGACGGTGGCCGAGGGCGTCCAGAGCCATGTCCTCAGCCAGCTCCTGCGCCTGCGCTCCTACCCCTGCGTGGAGAAGCGTCTGGCCGCGGGTGAACTGCGCCTGCGCGGCTGGTACTACGAGGTCCACACCGGCTCCGTGCGCGAACACCGCGCGGAGACCGACCAGTTCGAGACGCTGTGAGCGGCGGGATGTCCAAGATGACTTCCGCGAGCCCCACCCCCTCCGTCCGGACCAGGTTCCCTCATCTGCGGCAGGATTTCGCCGCTTCGCTCGTCGTGTTCCTGGTCGCCCTGCCGCTGTGCGTGGGCGTGGCCGTCGCCTCCGGGGTGCCGGCCGAACTGGGCCTGGTCACCGGCATAGTGGGCGGCATCGTCGCCGGCCTGATGCCCGGCAGCAGCCTTCAGGTGTCGGGCCCGGCGGCGGGTCTGACCGTGCTGGTCTTCGAGGCGGTGCGCGAGTTCGGGCTGCCCGCGCTCGGCGTGATCGTGCTGGCCGCCGGTCTGCTGCAACTCGCCATGGGCGCCCTGAAGTTGGGACGCTGGTTCCGGGCGATATCCGTGTCCGTGGTCGAGGGCATGCTGGCTGGTATCGGGCTCGTGATCATCGCGGGCCAGCTGTACGCGGCCGCCGGGCTGAAGGCTCCGGCCTCCGGCCTGGACAAGATCGCGGGCCTGCCCGGCGCCTTCGTCGACGCCCTGGGCTCCACGGCCGCCCTCGCCTCCCTCGGGCTCGGCGCGGGCACGGTGGCCGTACTCGTGCTGTGGAAGCGGCTGCCGAAGAAGGTCCAGGCGGTGCCGGGCGCGCTCGCCGCGGTCGTCCTGGCCACGGTCGTCTCTCTGGCGTTCAGCCTGCCGGTGGCCGATGTGGAGGTGAAGGGCCTGCTGGACGCGATCCAGCCGCCGGGCCTGGACGCCTTCGGCGAGCTGGCTAGCCCCGCCATGCTGGGCACGATCCTCGCCTTCACCCTCATCGCCTCCGCCGAGAGCCTGTTCAGCGCGGCGGCGGTGGACCGGCTGCACGACGGTCCGCGTACCGAGTACGACAAGGAGCTGATGGCGCAGGGCGCGGGCAACACGGTGTGCGGGCTGCTGGGCGCGCTGCCGATGACCGCGGTGATCGTACGCAGCTCGGCGAACCTCCAGGCGGGCGCGAAGACGAAGGCGTCCCGGGTCCTGCACGGCGTCTGGCTGCTGCTCTTCGCGGCGCTGCTGCCCGGCGCTCTCGCCCTCATCCCGCTGCCCGCCCTGGCCGGCATCCTCGTCCACGCGGGCTGGAAGCTGATCCCGTTCCGTGAGGTCGTCTCGCTGTGGCGGGCGCACCGGGGCGAGGCGCTGATCCTCGTCGCCACGGCCGTGGCGATCGTCGTGGTCAACATGTTCGAGGGCGTGCTGATCGGTCTGGCCCTCTCCGTCGCCAAGACGGCGTGGGAGGCCTCGCACATCAAGCTGGAGGTCATCGACAAGGGCGCGGGCCCGGTGCAGGCGTACCTCTCCGGGAACGCCACGTTCCTCCGCCTGCCGAAGATCCTGGACAGTCTGGAGTCGCTCCCCCAGGACCGCCCCGTCGAACTCCACCTCTCCGGCCTCCACCACCTCGACCACGCCTGCCGCACCGCCCTCGAATCCTGGGCGGAACGACACAGCGCGACGGGAACGGAACCGGTGAAGGTGACGTCGGGAACGCTCTGACCGAGATCTGAGCCCACCACCGCCCCAGCCGCAGGCCGGCCAAGCGGCTGCGGCTGGGGCGACGCACGGTCCGCCTCAGCCGCAGCCGCAGCCGGCCATGCCGCTGGGGCGGCACCCCGTCCGCCCCTGACTGCGGGCACCCGACCCGCAAAGAGCGGCACCCCGTAGGCGCCGGGCCGCGCGCGACCTACCCCCGCCCAGCAACAGCCGCGGGCGCCAGCGCCCAGACGCGGCGGCGTACACGCGTAGGCCCGTACGGGTCTCGTGCCGCCGCCCGGCGGAGTGTTGCCCGCACCCGTACCGACGGCTCCCCGGATGGTGCCGTCATGACGCGTACCCGTACGGCCTCCCTGTGCGCCGCCGCCCTCCTCATCGCGAGCCTCCAGACGACGGCCACGGCCACGGCCATGCCCGCGCCCACCTCCGTCCCGCGCCACGAACAGCGCTGTACGAGCATCCCGGGCAAGCCGCGGGGCGAGGCGCACCAGGTCATGGACGTCGTGCGCGAGGCCCGCCGGGGGCTCGACCTCAAGGAAGTCCTGGTCCGGGTCACGACCGGCGGCCGGAAGGCGGTGACCGGGGCGGCCTTCCTGACGGAGCTGTACGCCCACCCGTTCCGGCAGTGGACCCCGCGCGAACTCGTCGCCCACCCCCTCCGCCACCCCCTCCGTCACGCCCTGCGGTACCGGCCGGGCATCAACTGGAGCTGTTCGCACGCCGACTTCGTCCTCCTCGGCATCGCCTTGTTGGAGAAGATCACCGGCACCCCGCTGGAGCAGTTCCTGCGCGAACACGTCATGGACCCGCTGGATCTGCGCGAGCCCCGCAACGGCTTCACCCCCGAGATCCCGCAGCCCGTGCTGCACGCCTACGACGCCGAACGCGGCCTCCACGAGGAGTCCCCGTACGGGAACCCGTCCTGGTCCACCGCCCCCGGCGCGGTGCTCACCGGCGACATCTACGGCTGGGTGTTCCAGAACAACACGGCGGAGACGATCACCAACCGCGTCCCGGCCGCCCTGGCACCGGACCGGCCGCTGGGCGGCTAGGCGTGGCCCCATGGCCTACCCCTACGGAATCGACGGTCGCCTCAGCCCCCACCCCCGACATATCGTGGTATTCGCGGTGATACGGGGCGGCTCGAAAGGTGGTCGTCATGATCCAGGAACTGCTGGCGGCGGCTGTGGCGGTCGGTGCCGCCGGGGCCGTGTACGTCGCCGCGGCGGCACGGGTCGTCAAGCAGTACGAGCGCGGAGTCGTGTTCCGACTCGGGCGCCTGCTGGGCGAGCCGCGCACCCCCGGCTTCACCCTGGTCGTGCCGGGCGTCGATCGTCTCCGCAAGGTGAACATGCAGATCGTGACGATGCCGGTGCCCGCGCAGGAGGGCATCACCCGGGACAACGTGACCGTGCGTGTCGACGCGGTCGTGTACTTCAAGGTCGTCGACGCGGCGAACGCGCTCGTCACGGTCGAGGACTACAAGTTCGCGGTCTCCCAGATGGCCCAGACCTCCCTCCGCTCGATCATCGGCAAGAGCGACCTGGACGACCTGCTGTCCAACCGCGAGAAGCTCAACCAGGGCCTGGAGCTGATGATCGACAGCCCGGCCGTCGGCTGGGGCGTCCAGGTCGACCGGGTCGAGATCAAGGACGTGTCCCTGCCGGAGACGATGAAGCGGTCCATGGCCCGGCAGGCCGAGGCCGACCGGGAGCGCCGGGCCCGGATCATCAACGCCGACGCCGAGTTGCAGGCCTCGAAGAAGCTCGCCGAGGCGGCGAAGGAGATGTCCGAGCAGCCCGCCGCGCTCCAACTGCGCCTGCTGCAGACCGTGGTGGCGGTCGCCGCCGAGAAGAACTCCACGCTCGTGCTGCCCTTCCCGGTGGAGCTGCTGAGGTTCCTGGAACGGGCCCAAGGCGACCAGCCCCCCGCTGCTCCCCACCACCAGCCCCTCGCTCCCCACCAACAGCCCTCCACCCCCCACCAGCAGCCCGAAAAGGCACCCCTTCAGCCACCCGACACCCCACCCGCCCCACCAAGGCCGACCGAGTGATGCCCCCATCACCTTCTACGCGCGTGGTTCCCGGCGCCGTGACCGCGTGATACACACAGGCGAATCACATCCTGTCCGCCAACAGGAAGGTTGCCCCGTGTCAGTGACACGTCGTCAAGTCATCGCCCGTTCCGGTGCCCTGGGAGCGGGCATCGCCTTCACCGGAGCCCTCTCCGAACTCTTCGAGGGCACGGCCGCCGCACAGAGCGCCCTCGGCCACTGCGGGTACGGCCCGCTCGTCCCCGACCCGAACGGCCTGCTCGACCTGCCGGAAGGTTTCCACTACAAGGTCCTCTCCCGCGAGGGAGACCAGCTCCGCTCCGGCGAGGGCCAGGTCCCCACCAACCACGACGGCATGTCCGCCTTCACCGGTAGACACGGCCGCGTCCACCTGGTCCGCAACCACGAGAACCGCCACAGCGCCCGTATCCCGGTCCCCACCATCGAGGGCCTGACGTACGATCCGGCCGGCAAGGGCGGCTGTACGGCCCTGACGCTGGACTCCCGCAACCACGTGCTCTCGGAGCGGGTCGCCATCGCCGGTACGGCCGTCAACTGCGCGGGCGGGCCCACCCCTTGGGGCACATGGCTGACCTGCGAGGAGAACGAGGACAAGGCCGGCACCAACGGCTACACCAAGGACCACGGTTTCATCTTCGAGGTCGACCCTGCCGACCCGCACCGCTCGGGCGCCGTCCCTCTCACCGCGATGGGCCGCTTCCAGCACGAGGCGATCGCGGTGGACCCGCACACCGGCATCGTCTACGAGACCGAGGACGCCTTCCTCAAGCCATTCGGCCTCTTCTACCGCTTCCTTCCCGCCAAACCGAAGGGCGGCCTCGGTTCGCTCCGCGCGGGCGGCAGGCTCCAGGCGATGCGCGTACCCGGCGTACCGGACCTGTCCTCCATCCAGGAGACGGGCGCCTCGTTCAGCGGCGTCGAATGGGTGGACGTCCCGGACCCGCTCGCCGCCCAGACCCCCATCCGCCTCCAGGACTTCGGCCCGAAGGGCATCACGCACGCGCAGAAGCTGGAGGGCTGCTACTGGGGCGGCCGCTGCGTGTACTTCGTCTCCTCCTTCGCCCACAGCGCGGAGGGCTCGGCGGCCGACCACTACGGCCAGATCTGGCGCTACGACCCCGCGAAGCGCACCCTCACCCTGGTCATCGTGTTCGGCCCCGACACCGACATCCAGCTCCCCGGCGAGTCCCCCGACAACATCTGCCTCGCCCCCAGCGGCGGCCTGATGGTCTGCGAGGACGGCAACGGCGCCCAGCACGTCTACGGCGTCACCCGCCAGGGCGAGGTCTACGCCATGGCCCGCAACGCCCAGAACATCGGCACCGACACCGAGCCGGAGTGGGGCGAGTTCGCGGGCGTGACCTTCTCGCCCGACGGCAGGACGATGTACGTCAACTGCTACACCCCGGGAACGACGTTCGCGGTGACGGGCCCCTGGCGCCGCTGACGACAGCCTGACCTCCGACACCCTCGAGTGCGGGGCCGACACCGATCCCAGCCGACCGGTGTCGGCCCCGCAGCCACCTGCCGACCGAGAAAGCCCGAGAAAGCCCGAGACGATGAACACGCGCACCCTGACGTTCGGCCTGTACGCCGACGAGGAAGGGCTGACCTGGGTCAGACAGCTCGTCGCCGACGCGACGACTCCCCGAAGCGCCCGGATCATCGACACCGCCGTCGCCCACACCCTCCCCGGCGGCATGCCGACCACCGAGATGTACGACATCCTCGCCGACCAGTGGGGCTACGAGAACCCCGGCCGGAACCCCGGCACCCGCGAACTGGTGGAACTGCGCGTCCGCTTGGCATGCTCCCTGCGGACCTGGCGGGCGATACGCAAGACGCTGATCAGAACGCTCTGCCCGGAGGGCATGGCCCCGCACACCTGCCGAGTGCCTTGGTTCGCGGCGTGAGCGGCGTGAGCGGCGTGAGCGGCGGCCCCGGTGACCGGCCCGCAAGGCCCTGGCCCGTGCTCCCCGCGTAGATTTTTCTGTCCGCTTCCGGATAATTCTCCGACGTCCTTTTGATCAGTCCGGGCTTCACTGTGCGTAGTCTGCGTTTACGGTGGCGTCCGTGGACGCCCGCTCGACATGAACCGGTGAACCACATGGGCACACCCCCCACCTCGGTGTCCAGCAGCGACGGGACCACCCGGGTCTTCGTCGCCCACGAGAAGCTCTCCCGGGCGATGCTGCTGTACCGGCAGTTACGCTCGAAGGGGCTGCATGTCATCGCGCCCCGCTTGGGGCCGGGCGTCTCGCCGCTGCGGCAGATCCACGCGTACCGGCCGGACGTCGTCCTGCTGGGCGTCACCTCGCCCAGGTCCCCCTGGGACGCCATGGCCCTCGCGCGTACGCTGCGCGCCCAGCCCGTGCGGCCCGGCATCCTCTTCCTCACCGGCGGCCCGTGCCGGGCGACGGATCTGAGTCTGGCCGACGACTACACCCTCGACGGCTGCTCCGCCGCCGAACTGACCCTGCGTGTAGAGGTGTTGCTCACCCGGCGCTCGGCCTCGGACCCGGCCCCGCCGACGCCCCGACAGGCTCCCGCGCCAGGACTGCATGTCCTTGCGGCCAGTCGTCGCGTCCTGCTGCACGGGCACGAAGTCACCCTCACCGCGACGGAGTTCGACATCCTCCAGGTCCTGGTCGAGCACGCGGGGCAGGTCGTCCCCAAGGGCGAGATCCTCGACCGTGTCTGGCACCACGACTTCAACGGCGAGTCCAACATCGTCGAGGCGTACATCTGCAATCTGCGCCGCAAGCTCGCCGACTCCCAGCGCACGCTCATCACCACCGTGCGCGGCATCGGCTATCGCCTGGCCGCCGACGACCAGCAGTTCTCCCCCGACGCCGCCGTTCTCGCCTGACGCCGCCGTTCTCGCCTGACGCGTGTATGTACGCATACCGTCGCCTCGGTCGAGCTGGAGGCAAAGGCGGTCACCACAGCAGTGCCCAGGTGTCGCCCAGGCGGGTGACTTCGTGCCGGACTCCAGCTGAAACGGGCAGCTGAACCGACAATCCGCACACCCCGCCCGTTTACGTTCGTCCGGTGATCACTCCTGTCCGAAGAGTCACCACCCTCTGCCTGCTGGCCACCCTCGCCGCCTGTGGCACCCAGCAGCCCAGGCCGCGGCCGACGGCGACGACGTCGGCCCCCGCCGCTTCGCGACCGCCCACGCTCGCCCCCGGCCCGGCCGGGCTCACCCCGGTGTTCGAGCACGGCCCCCGTAGCCGCACGGACAAGAGCGTCGCGCTCACCTTCGACGCGGACATGACCGCCGACCAGGGGGCCAGGGCCGCCGCGGGCGAACGTTTCGACAATCCCGAGCTGATCGCCACGCTCCGGCGGCTGAGGGTTCCGGCCACCGTGTTCATGACGGGGCGGTGGGCGGAGGAGTACCCGATCCAGGCCCGGAACATCGGCAAGGACCCGCTCTTCGAGGTCGCCAACCACTCGTACGGCCACCACGCCTTCACCGACGACTGCCACGGCCTGCGGACCATGAAGGCGGGACGGATCGCATCCGATGTCGAGCGGGCGTACCGCGCGTTCCGCAAGGCTGGCGTACGGGACCCGATGCCGTACTTCCGGTTCCCCGGCGGCTGCTACGACCGGCGTGCGCTGCGGGCGCTGGGCGCGGCCGGGGTGACGGCGGTGCAGTGGGACGTGGCGAGCGGGGACACGTTCGCGACGGACGCGGACGCGGTGGCCCGGGAGGTGGTGGAGGGGGTGCGGCCGGGGTCTGTCGTCGTCATGCACTGCACGAGCAGCGCCGCGCCGGTCACCGAGCGGGCGGTCCGGATCATCGTGCCTGAGCTGCGGAAACGGGGTTTCCGCTTGGTGAAGGTGTCGGAGCTGGTGGAGGCGGCGGCGCAGTAGGCCGGGAGCTGTCGCGGCGATTTACGCTGGATGTATGAGCGAGTACTGCGCCACCGAACCGTCGGCCTCGGCCTCGGCCTCGGCGGAGCCGCCCGCCGCCGACGGGCAGCCCTTCGCCGAGTGCGTGCTGTGCCGGAAGCCCACCGAGTACCCGGAGTCGTACAAGGGGATCACTTTGTGCCCGGTGTGCGAGTGGCAGGAGGCCCAGCGGTCCGCCTGCTCAGGATGAGCGGCGGGTCGTGAGGGCACAGGCTCCCGCGGTGGCGGCGGCTGTGAGCAGGGCGGCTGCCGCCAGGGGCAGGACCGGGACCGGGACGGTTCCGCGTTGTGAGCCGTCCACCAGGGCGGTGATCGCCGCCCTGGCCGGGGAGCCCGCGACCACCAGGGCCAGCAGCGCGCCCAGGAGCAGCGCGGGGACCGCCTTGCCCGGCGAGCGCAGCAGGGGCCAGTTCGTCAGGGCGCCCACGGCCGTGCCGAGCAGGGCGCAGGCGAGGGCGGCGAGGAGGCCGGCGAGGCCCGCCGGGACCGCCGAGATCCGGGTCTGGTGATCCGTGCTCGTCCAGTCGCTGATGATCGTGACGAGCAGGGTGGCCCCCGCGCCGAGGAGCGCGGACGCCGAGAGCGCGACCAGGACGCAGGCCAGATGTGCCCGGCCAGGTCCGGCCGCGGCCCCCGTACAGCTCCGTGCCGCCGGTGGCTCGTTGGTGGCACAGATCCGTACCAGCCAGGCGGAGACGGGCAGCAGCGCGGCGGCCGAGTAACCGAGCGAGTCGAGCACCGGCTGTCCGCTCTGTACGCCGACAGCCAGGAAGGCGGCGTACAGGATGACGGGCGGGAGCCAGCGCTGGGAGCGGAGGAGGAGGGAGGCCTGGTAGCGGAGGAGAGCGGTCATCGGGAGCTTTCGACCTCCAGTTCTTCTGTCTCGGTCACTGCCGCCTCGGTCACTGCCGCCTCGGCCGCTGCTGTCTCTGTTTCCGCTGTCTCTGTTTCCGCTGTCTCTGTTTCCGCTGTCTCTGTTTCCGCTGTCCCCTCCGGTGTCACGCTCACCACGTGCCATGGCGGCTTCGCTCCCAGCAGCGCCCTGAGCAGCGCGTCGGACCGCGCCTCCGGGACGGCGAACCGATGCGTGCCGGAGGCCGTTTCCTCGACGCTCGTCGCGAACTTCTCCGTTTCCTCGGGCACTTGGCCCACTCCGGACGGCCCACGCGCCTCCACGACCACGGAAGGGACGTCGGCCCCCGCTTCCGAACTCGCCCTGTTGGTACGGAGTCTGAGCGCGCCCCCGACCACCGCGTACGTCGCGTCCGGCACCCCGGACAGACGGCGGGGGTCGTGGTCGACGAACACGGCGGCGGCCCCGGCGGCCGTGCGCTCGACGACCACGCGCTCCAGTTCCTCGCGGGCTACGGCGTCCAGGCCGGTCCAGGCCTCGTCGAGGACCAGCAACTCCGGTTCCGCCAGCAGCGCTTGGGCCACCGCGACCTTCTGGCTGCTGCCCTTGGACAGCTCGGCCATCGGTGTATTGGCGTACTCGGCGGCCCCGAACCGCTCCAGCCACTCGTCGGCTGCGTCGGCGGCTGCGTCGCGGTCCAGGCCGTGCACGGCGCCGAGATGGGTGAGGTACTCGGCGGCGGTGAACGGCAGCGCGGCCGGGAAGCGTTCGGGTACGTACGCCGTGCGGGGGCGGCCCACGGCCCGGCCCTCCGACGGGGCGTCGATCCCGGCGAGCAGACGCAACAGTGTCGACTTGCCCGTGCCGTTCGCGCCCTCGATCCGGATCAGCGCGCCGGGCGCGATCGCCAGGTCGACACCGCGCAGGACCCAGGGCCCGCGGAGCCCGTAGCGGCGGCCGACGCCTTCGAGGCTCAGCAGTAACTCGCGTTCCATGGGCCCCATCTTCGTACAGCCGCCGCTCGTCCGTGACCGGCGCCCGGGAAGGAAGGGATCTTCGGCCTGGCAGACTGGACGGATGAGCACCGGTGGCCACCACGACCCGAACACCCAGGACAGCCCTTTCCGGCATGAGCGGACGGCCCGCGACGAGGCGCCGCAGTTCGTGCTGCCGCTGGTCGCGAGGATCGAGAAGGCCGCTCCCCCGGCTCGTACGGACGCGCTGGAGACGGCGGCGCGCGCGGTGCTGGTGATGCTGGCCGACGAGCGGTCGTTGGGTGAGGGCGAGTGGGCCGAGGCCATGCGGGACTGGCAGGACGCCCGGATCCGCAAGGTGGTCCGGCGGGCCCGGGGCGCGGAGTGGCGGCGGGCCGAGGCGCTGCCGGGCATCACGGTGACGGGCAAGTCGGCGGAGGTACGTGTCTTCCCGCCCGTGCCGCTGGACGGCTGGCCCAAGGACCTGGCCCGCCTCCAGGTCTCCGGCACGGACCTCGACGACCCCGAGCCGCCGGTCGCCCCGGACCTCTCCGCCCCCGTCATCTGGATGAGCCCCGACCTCGACATGTCCGCCGGCAAGGCCATGGCCCAGGCGGGCCACGGCGCCCAGCTGGCCTGGTGGGAGCTGTCCGACGAGGCCCGAACCGCCTGGCGCGAGGCCGGTTTCCCTCTCACCGTCCGCACCGCCGCCCCCGACCACTGGCAGGCCCTCACCACCTCCGGCCTGCCGGTCGTACGCGACGCGGGCTTCACGGAGATCGCCCCGGGCTCCTGCACGGTCGTCGCGGACCACCCGGAGCTGCGCCGCACCCGCTGAGGCCCTCCAGGGCCTGTTGCGAACCTGACCTTCTCGCCGCCGTACAGGTGGGCGGGCGCCCCCGTAACCGCTTAAACCGGTTACCAGTCTGTGGCACTGCCTCCCGCCCGGTCAGCGTCGGCCGGTCACGGATCCTCCATGCGATGGTCGCGGATTCGCCAAGCTTTTCGACTGCTGTGCCGAGCCGTTGAACAACCCCGGCTTCCCCTGCGTACTTCCCTGCACTGGCCAAGCAACAGTCCCAACGACCAGTTGGCTTCACCCGGGAGGCACATTTGCGGCGCATCAACGGTTCGGTCATCGCCAGTCTGGCACTCGTCGTCACTGTCGGGGCGCTGTCGTTCCCCGTATGGTCGTACGCCGACCGGTCGGGCACCGGACAGGCGAACATGGCGGCGGGGACGGTGAACACCAAGTGGGGTCCACTGACCGCGTCCGACCGTGACCTGATCATCCGCGTACGACTCGCGGGGCTGTGGGAACTGCCCGCCGCCGAGATGGCCATGCAGCGGTCGAAGAGCGCGTCCGTCAAGGAGGCCGCGGACCACCTGATCGTCGGTCACAAGGACCTCGACCAGCGGGTGCGCACCGTGGCCGACCAGCTGGGTGTCGAGCTGCCGAACCAGCCGAACGAACAGCAGCAGGGCTTCCTCCAGCAGATGACGAACGCCTCGGACGACCAGTACGACCGTACGTGGGCCAATCTGCTGCGCTCGGCGCACGGCAAGATCTTCCCGGCCATCGGGACGGTCCGTAACGGCACCCAGAACACCCTGGTCCGCCAGCTCGCCTCGGACACCAACCAGACCGTGCTCGACCACATCACGATGCTGGAGAAGACCGGCGAGATCGACTTCGACGCCATCGCCAACGGCACGATCTGATCCGAGGCGCCCGTAGCGGCGCACCCCCGCACCAGTCAGTCCCCAACATCCAGTTGGTTTCCTCCCGGAGGCTCATTTGCGACGCTCAAAGGGCTCTATCCTTGTCGCCCTGGCGATCGCCGGCACCATCACCGCAGTCGCCTACCCCGTCTTCTACTCGTACCCCCACCGCAATGACGCGGCGAACGCGGCCACGGTGACCGGCGACACCGTGACCACCCAGTGGGGACCGCTGACCGCCGCCGACAGAGACTTGATCGTGCGCGTGCGGCTGGCCGGTCTGTGGGAGCTTCCCGCAGGTCAGCAGGCCCTGGAGCGGGCTTCCAGCGCCACCGTCAAGGAGGCCGCGGAGCACCTGATCGTCGGCCACACCGACCTCGACAAGCGGGTCCGGATCATCGCGGCGAAGCTCGGCGTCGAACTGCCGAACCAGCCGAACGAACAGCAGCAGGGCTGGCTGAACGAGATGACCGCCGCCAAGACCGAGGCGGAGTACAACAAGACCTGGGCGAACCTCCTGCGGGCAGCGCACGGCAAGATCTTCCCGGCCATCGCCACCGTCCGGAACACCACGCGCAACACACTGGTGCGCCAGCTGGCCTCGGACGCCAACCAGACCGTCCTCGACCACATCACGATCCTGGAGGGGACCGGCGAGATCGACTTCGAGGACATCGCCAACAACTCCGTCGGCGCGACCGCCAGCCCGACCGGCCCGCCGCCGCCCCAGCCCGGCCAGCTGGCCCCCTCCGCGCCTCCCGTGGAGCCGAGCACCAACCCCGACACCAAGTCGACGCCGTCCCCGACGGCACCCGGCGTGGTCAACACCGGCCGCCCGGATCCCGACGAGCTCAACAAGGAGCAGGGCGAGCCGACGATCCAGTAGCCGCCGGTGGCGCGGGAACCTCAAATGTTGCTCTGAACGTCCCTCCGGCGGGGTTCGGCCCCCGATCCCTGGGCCATGACACCGTCACGCCGGCACTGGTCCGCGCGAGGAGATGACGCACAGGGTCCTGGTGCAGCCGCGACCGGCGTGACCGAGGAGGGGGACGATGATGCAGACGAAGCAGACGAAGCAGTCCACGCAGTCGATGGTGCGGCTGGGCACGGGGATCGGCTGGCGGCCGGAGATCGCCGAGGCCGTCGAGCGCATGGCCGCGTCGGCGGGGGCCGGACCGGCCGGGCGCACCGGTGTCGACTGGGTCGAGGTCGTCGCCGAGAACGTCTGCCCGGGGCACATCCCCGAGTCGTTGACGCGGCTGCGCGAGCGCGGTGTCACGGTCGTCCCGCACGGCGTCTCGCTCGGCCTCGGCGGCGCCGACCGCCCCGACGAGGAGCGGCTGCGGTCCCTGGCCGAGCGCGCGGAGGCCCTCGGGGCTCCCCTCGTCACCGAGCACATCGCGTTCGTACGGGCGGGGGGCGCGCTCACCGCGTCCCCGCTCCTGGAGGCCGGGCATCTGCTGCCGGTCCCGCGCACCCGGGACGCGCTGGACGTGCTGTGCGAGAACGTCCGCATCGCCCAGGACGCCCTGCCGGTCCCGCTGGCCCTGGAGAACATCGCCGCGCTCATCAACTGGCCGGGTGAGGAGATGACGGAGGGCCAGTTCCTGTACGACCTGGTCGACCGTACCGGCGTCCGGCTCCTCATCGACGTGGCGAACCTCCACACCAACCACGTCAACCGGGGCGAGGACCCCGCGAAGGCGCTCGACGAGCTGCCGGTCGAGGCCATCGCGTACGTCCATGTCGCGGGCGGCTTCGAGCGAGACGGCGTCTGGCACGACAGCCACGCCCACCCCGTCCCGCAGCAGGTACTCGACGTGCTCGCCGACCTCGCCTCCCGGGTCAGCCCGCCCGGCGTGCTCCTGGAGCGCGACGAGAACTTCCCCGAGCCGGAGGAGCTGGAGCGGGAGTTGGGGGCGATCCGGGGGGTGCTGGAGAGCGCGGAGGTACGGGGGGCGACGGAGGCGCCCGGAGCAGCGACGGAGACACGGGGTTCGTCGGGCGCCGGGCCGGTCGAGGAGGCGGTGGTCGTGGCCGACACCGAGCCCGCCGTCCGGCAGCGGCTCGGGCTCGCGCAGGCTTCGCTGCTGTCGGCGCTCGTCGCCGGGACACCGGTGCCCGAGGGGTTCGACCGGGTCCGGCTGGGCGTTCAGGCGCGGGCCCTCGCCGCCAAGCGGTCGGACGTCGTGGCGAAGATCGCGCCGGAGTTGCAGGAGATCCTCGGGAAGTCGTACCGCCCGGCCTTCCTAACGTACGCGCAGGGCCACCCCATGACCGGCGGCTACCGGCGCGACGCCCTCTCCTTCGCCGAGCACGTGCTGCTGGAGCAGAGCCTGGACGACGCCGACGCGCGGCGGGCGCTGCGCGAGTGGTGGCTGGAGCGCTCAGGTCCGGCCCCGCGCTCCCAGCGCCCGACGGCCCGCCTGGCCCGCGCCACCCGCAGGGTCCTGCTGCGCCGTTGAGCGCCGTACGTCACGGCGGTCCACGCGCCCAGATGTGCTGCGATTAACAGAACCGTTCCCCACACACGAGCTTCACGCCCGATTCACAGGCATTTCACGGCCTCTGTCCAGCACTTCGAGCACCCCCTCCCGCCCACTTTGTCCCCTCATCAACCCTTCCTCCGTGTACGGCAGTTGCCCTACACCGGCGAGTAACATGCCAACCTGAAGGCGAGTCCGCACCCGAAGCACATCGGCGTGCGGTGCCGCAAGCAGGAGGCACCATGCGATCCGACAACCGCAGCAGAGGACTGTTCAGCGGGACAGGGCTCATCGTCGCCGGGCTGACGGCGACGCTCATCGCGCTCATCTTCCCGATCTGGTCGTACGCGGACCGGTCCGGCACCGGCGTCGACACGCTCAACGCGTCCACGGTGACGACGCAGTACGGCGCGCTGTCCGGCCTGGACCGGGAGTTCATCACCAAGGTGCGGCTCGCGGGGCTGTGGGAGCTGCCCGCCGGCCAGCAGGCCGAGGTGAAGGGCACCACCGAGGCCGTCCGTACGGCCGGGGAGCATCTCATCGAGGGCCACACCTTCCTCGACGCCCGCGTCCGGAATGTCGCCGCGCGCCTCAACCTGCCCCTGCCCAACCAGCCGAGCGACCAGCAGAAGGCCTGGCTGCAGACCCTGAACACGGCTCAGGGCGAGGAGTACGACCGCCAGTTCGCCAACATCCTGCGCCTGGCCCACGGCAAGGTCTTCTCCGTCGTCGCCCAGGTCCGCGCCACCACCCGCAACTCACTGGTCCGGGATCTCGCCGACGACGCCAACACCACCGTCCTCGACCACATCAAGGTCCTGGAGGCCACCGGGCTCGTCGACTACGACGCGATCGCCCGCGACGCCGCGTCGGCGAGCGCGCCGCCCATCACCAACTCCCCGGCCCCGCCCGGCCCGTCGGACGACCCGGGCTCGCCGATGCCGGTGACACCGTCGCCGTCGTTCTCGCTGCCGCCGGCGGCTCGGGGGCCGGAGGAGAATTAGGCGCCGACTGTTCCCCGGCACGTCGTTTCCGACCATCTTCCGTACCGGAACGGAATCTACCGATCACTTTCCGTCCGGATGGCGAACATCCGGTGGGGAACGGCACACCCGTCGCATAGAACACGACCATGCTCTGGGTCCTCTTCCTGCTCCTCGCCTGGGCCGTCGCGGGTGTCTCCTGCATCCGGCTGTGTCTGGCCTCGATGCGTGCGGCCTCCGCCGAGGCCGACACCGACGGTGTCCCGTCCTCCGGTCGTCAACTGACCCTGTACGAGGCCGCGTTCCTCTCCGGCGGGCCCGCGCGCGTCGCCGATCTGACCCTCGTCTCCATGGCCCGCCAGCGGCGCCTCCTCCTCGCGCACACCGGCTGGGCGACCGTCGTGGACCCGGACGGGCGGGACGAGATGGAACGCTCGGTGATCGGCGCGATAGGGCCCGACGGGCAGTCCTTGATAGCGCCGGTGCGGCAGACGGCGGCCGCCGCCGAGGCCGTACGGCGGCTCGCCGATCGGCTCGTGGCGGCGGGGCTGGCCGTGCCGGACGGGGCGCGGGCGGGCGTTTCGGATGCGGTTCGGCAGGTGGGGGGCGCCTCTGTGGCCGTGTCCGTACTGGGCGCCCTCGCCTTGGTGATGCCCTTGGGGGCGCAGGACCAGGGTGGGCTGGTGGCCCTCTGGTTCGCGTTGCCCTTCGTACTCACGGTGAGCTGTCTCCTGGTGGCACGGGTCGAGGTGCCGGGCACGGTGTGGGCGTCGGCGGCGGGGAAGCGGTTGCTGCGGAGTGCGGGGGTCGGGCGGGGCTGTGGTGATCATCAATGTCTCGCCATGGTTGCCCTGCGGGGGGTGCGGGCGGTCGAGTCGGATGAGCTTCGGGCGGCGTTCGGGTATCGGTAGCGCCATGGGGGGCTCGGCCGTTGGTCGGCTGCGGTGCTTCGCGGCTGGTCGCGCCCACGCGGCCGAGCCGCGGATCGATACAGCCTCGCGCCCCTCAAGAGGCGCGACACTGGGCCGGGGTTCTTTACATCACCCCATTCTGCACGAAACATCCCCTTTGTCGCCGCCGTGCTTCGAAGGGGTGCCTGATGCGAGCTGTCGTTCTCTACGGAGCTGTCGGAGCCGTGCTCCTGGCCGGGCTCTCCGCCGGGTCCGCCGGGGGTGAGACAGGCGTCGTCACCGAGGTGCAAGGAGCCGTGGTCGCCGCCGAGCGGGCTGCTGACGCGGGGATTCGGTTCGGGAAGTGTGCCGACGACGTTCTTCCCGGGAATCTCAGGTGCGGGAAGGTGAAGGTGCCGCTCGACTACTCCCGGCCCTTCGGGAAGCAGATCTCGCTGACCGTCAGCCGCGTCAAGGCCACCGGCAAGGGCGTCGGCAAGCAGAAGGTCGCGCGGCAGGGCGCCCTGGTCTTCAACCCCGGCGGACCCGGTGCCTCGGGGCTGTACTTCCCGGTCATCGGGTTCGTGCCGGAGTGGAAGCGCATCGCCGCCGCGTACGACCTCGTCGGGTACGAACCGCGTGGGGTGGGGCGTTCGGCGCCGCTGTTCTGCCAGGACCCGAAGCGCCTCCACCGGGGGCCCTCACAGGCACCCGCGCACCCCTCGGAGTCGTACAAGAAGGAGCGGATCGCGCGGGCCAAGGCGTACGCGCGGGGGTGTGCCAAGAGGGGCGGCAGCGCGCTGCGGCACTACCACTCGCTCAACAACGCCCGCGACCTCGACGTGCTGCGCGCCGCGCTCGGTGAGCGACGGCTGACGTTCATGGGGGCGTCGTACGGCACGTACTTCGGGGCGCTGTACGCGGCGCTGTTCCCGTCGCATGTGCGGCGCATGGTCTTCGACTCGGTGGTGAATCCGGACACGGAGCAGATCTGGTACCGGAACAACCTCGACCAGTCGGCCGCGTTCGAGGGGCGCTGGGCGGACTTCCGGACCTGGGTCTCCAAGCACGACGCCGTGTACGGGCTGGGGGACACACCGGAGAAGGTGCTGGCGAGCTATGAGCGGGTGGCGGCGCGGCTGGCCCGTGAGCCGGCGGGCGGCACGGTGGGGCCGGGGCAGTTGCAGGGCGCGTTTCTGCAGGCCGCGTACTACGACGAGTACTGGCCGCAGCGCGCGCTGGCCCTGTCCGCGTATCTGAAGGGTGACGCGAAGCCTCTGGTGCAGCTCGCCGGTCCGCACCCGGGGGCCGCCGTCGAGCAGGAGAACAGCAACGCGGTCTACACGGCCGTCGAGTGCAACGACGCTCCCTGGCCGACGGAGTGGAGGGTCTGGGACCGCGACAACACGCGGCTGGCGCGCATCGCGCCCTTCGAGACCTGGGACAACGTGTGGACGAACCTGCCGTGCGCGTACTGGTCGGGGCCGCGCCAGCGGCCGCTGGACGTACGCACCGAGCCCGGTGAACTGCCGCCCACGCTGATCCTCGCCGCCGAGCGGGACGGGGCGACCCCGTACGACGGAGCGCTCGAACTGCACCGGCGGCTGTGGGGGTCGGCGCTCGTGACCGAGCGGGATTCCGGGAACCACGGCGTCGGGGGCGGGCCCAACAAGTGCGTGAACGCCCACCTGGAGGCGTACCTGCTGGAAGGGCGGGTGCCGGGGCGGAGCGTGGGCTGTGCTCCGCACCCGGACCCCGAACCGAGCGCCGCGAAGTAGGGCCTACGCCAGGCCCGCCACCAGCTCCGCGACCGACTTCCGGCGGCCCGTGTAGAACGGCACCTCCTCGCGGACGTGCATACGGGCCTCGGAGGCGCGCAGATGGCGCATGAGGTCGACGATGCGGTACAGCTCGTCGGCCTCGAAGGCGAGCATCCACTCGTAGTCGCCGAGGGAGAACGAGGCGACCGTGTTGGCGCGCACGTCCGGGTAGCCGCGGGCCATCTTGCCGTGGTCGGCGAGCATGCGGCGGCGGTCCTCGTCGGGCAGCAGGTACCAGTCGTAGGAGCGCACGAAGGGGTAGACGCTGACGTAGTCGCGGGGCGTCTCGTCGGCGAGGAACGCCGGGATGTGCGAGCGGTTGAACTCGGCGGGGCGGTGCAGCGCCATGTTCGACCAGACCGGCGTGAGGGCGCGGCCCAGCTTCGTACGGCGGAACAGGTTGTACGCCTCCTGGAGCTGGTCGGCGGTCTCGGCGTGCCACCAGATCATGAGGTCGGCGTCGGCGCGCAGACCCGACACGTCGTACGTGCCGCGGATCGTCACGTCCTTGGCGGCGAGCTGGTCGAACAGCTCCTGGACCTCGTCGGCGTATCCGGTGCGGTCCTCCGGCAGTACGTCCTTCAGCTTGAAGACCGACCACAGGGTGTAGCGGATGACCTCGTTGAGGTCCTTGGCCAGCTTGCCCTTGTTCGGGATCCGGCCGGCCTCGGTGGTGGGGGCGTCGTCACTCATGGTTCTTATTCTCCTGCTCCGCCGTGCAGACTTTGCACCGGGTTGGCGGTGAGCTCGCGGGCGGCGCTCAGGTCGCCGCCGATCTGGTCGACGGCCGCGTACGCGCTCGCGATGCAGGCCGGGATGCCGACACCGTCGTACGCCGCGCCGCAGACGGCGAGGCCGGGCAGCTTGGCGATGTGCTCGCGGACACGGGCCACGCGCGCGTGGTGGCCGACGGGGTACTGGGGCAGGCCCTCGTGCCAGCGGGTGACGCGGGTTTCGAGGGGTTCGGCGGACAGGCCGGTGGCGGCCCGGAGGTCGTGTCGCGACACGTCCACGAGGTGGGCGTCGTCGCGCCGGAGGATCTCCGTCTCGCCGTGCCGGCCGACCGAGGTGCGCAGGACCAGCAGGTCGGGGTTCTCGTCCGCGATCCAGCCCCACTTCTGGGAGGAGAACGTGGACGCCTTGATCGTGCGGCCGTCCACCGGCGGCACCAGGAAGCCGCTGCCCTCGGGGAGGGTGAGGTCGGCTCGGCGGTAGGCCAGGGTGACGAGGGCCATGGAGGCGTACTCGACGGTCGCCAGCTCGGCGGCGGCCTCGGGGGCCTCGGGGCGCAGCAGCCCGGCGGCGACGGGGGCGGGGGCGGCCACGACGACGGCGTCCGCGTGCAGCACCCGGTCCCCGGCGGTGATCCGCCAGCCGCCGGGCGCCTCGCGGCGCAGCTCCGTGACGGCGGTCCGGGTGAGGATCTCGGCGCCGCGCCCGCGCACCGACTCCGCGACCGAGAGCGGCAGTTGGCCCACGCCGCCCTCGATGCCCATGAAGACGGGGCCCGTCTGCTGGGCGGCGGCAGCGCGGGCCTGGATCTCGCGCACGGCCTCCGTCAGGGAGGTGTGGGTCTGGGCGGCCTGGAAGAGCTGGGGGACCGCCGAGCGCATCGAGATGCGGTACGCGTCGCCCGCGTAGACCCCGCCCAGCAGGGGCTCCACCAGGCGGTCGACGACCTCGCGGCCGAGCCTCGCCGCCACGTACTCCCCCACCGCCACGTCGTCGCCGACCTCGGTGCGCGGCAGTTCGGCGTCGCGCTCGATGCGGGCGAGGCCCTCGTCGGAGAGGACGCCGGAGAGGGCGGAGGCGGTGCCGGGGACGCCCATGACGTGGCCCTTGGGCATGGGGCGCAGGGCACCCCTGGTCCACAGCGAGGCCGCGGCGGTCGCGGGCGGCTGGAGGCGGTCGGTGAGCCCGACCTCTCTCGCGAGGGCGATCGCCTCGGGGCGGCGGGCCAGCATCGACTCGGCGCCGAAGTCGACCCGCGCGCCCGCGATCTCACCGGGCAGCAGCTTGCCGCCGACCCGCTCCGAGGCCTCCAGGACGGTGACTCTCGCGCCTCGGTCCAGCACCCGGTGGGCCGCGGCCAGCCCCGCGATCCCGGCTCCGATGACGACGACGTGCCCCGCGTCCGTACGTGATCCGCTCATGCGTCCACCTTCTCAGACACCACTGCCAGTGACCTCGGCGGCATGTGCCCTCGCCGAGTCCTGACCGTGACCGCTTCGGGACCGGAATCGGCCAACGTTCGGCCCCGCTCCGGCGTCGAAGGAGCATCACTGAGTCAGTGAGTGAGTCAGCCAGTCAGTCACGACGACCCTCGGGGGGACCCGCAATGGCCGAAACCCACGTACGACGATCCCGCCGGCCCGCAGGGGCCCTGGCCGCCCTGTTCATCGCGGCCGCCCTGACGATCACCGGCTGCAGCGCGGGCGGCGACGAATCCAGCTCGGACGGCTCGCTCTCCGACTCCAAGGCCGCCCCTGCCGAGCAGCAGGACGGCGCGGGCAGTGGCGCCGCCGACTCGACCGTCAGGGAGGACGCGCCGGTCAAGATCACCCCGAGCCACATCATCCGCACCGCTTCCCTGACCGTGCAGGTCAAGGACGTGCCGAAGGCGCTGGACGAGGCCCGCACCAGCACCGAGAACGCGGGTGGCTTCGTCGGCAGCGAGACCACGACCCGCGACGGCAAGGGCCGCGAGCGGACCCGCGTCGTGCTGCGGGTGCCCACCGAGAAGTACGACGAGGTCCTCGCCGAACTGGAAGGCACCGGCAAGCTGATCGAACGCAAGGCCAAGGCCGAGGACGTCACCGACCAGGTCGTCGACGTGAACAGCCGCATCAAGACACAGCGGGCGAGTGTGGCACGGATCCGGGAGCTGATGGAGCGGGCGACCAAGCTCAGTGATGTGGTCACCCTGGAGGGCGAGTTGAGCACCCGTCAGTCGGATCTGGAGTCCCTGCTCGCCCAGCAGGAGTCCCTGAAGGACCGCACGAGCCTCGCCACCATCACGCTGTCGCTGTCCGAGACCCCGGTGAAGAAGGCGGAGAAGCACGACGACGACCCGGGCTTCGTGGACGCGCTGGAGGGCGGCTGGGGCGCCTTCGTCACTCTGTTCCGCTGGCTGGGCCTCGGCCTCGCCGCGATCCTCCCGTTCGCGGCGGCAGCGGCGCTCCTGCTGGCCCTGTGGCTGCGCTTCGTGCGCCCCCGCAGGACGAGCCCGGAGGTGGCGGCGGCCGCGGAGGAGCGGGACTGAAATTCCAGGCGCCCGTAGCGTGTTCCCATGAACATGAGCCGTACTGAACGTCCTGAGGGTGCACGGGAACGCCTGGTGGTCATAGGCGGCGACGCGGCGGGCATGTCCGCCGCGTCGCAGGCACGCCGGCTGCGGGGGCCCGACGAGCTGGAGATCGTGGCGTTCGAGCGCGGCCATTTCTCGTCCTTCTCCGCGTGCGGCATCCCCTACTGGGTGGGCGGCGACGTCCCCGAGCGGGACCGGCTCATCGCCCGTACGCCCGAGGAGCACCGGGCCCGGGACATCGATCTGCGGATGCGTACCGAGGTCGTCGAGATCGATGTCGAGGGGGCACGCGTACGCGTGCGGGACGTCGAGTCCGGGGCCGAGTCCTGGACGTCGTACGACAAGCTGGTGATCGCGACCGGCGCCCGCCCGATCCGCCCCGTGCTCCCCGGTGTCGACGCGCCGGGCGTGCACGGTGTGCAGACCCTCGACGACGGCCAGGCCCTCCTCGACACACTGTCCACCACGAAGGGCCGCCGCGCGGTGGTCGTCGGCGCGGGCTACATCGGCGTGGAGATGGCCGAGGCCCTCATCAACAGGGGGTACGAGGTCACGGTCGTCAACCGCGGCAAGGAGCCCATGTCCACGCTCGACCCCGACATGGGCCGCCTGGTGCACCGGGCCATGGCGGGCATGGGCATCACGATGGTCGACGACGCCGAGGTCACCAAGGTGCTCACCGGCGACGACGGCCGGGTCCGCGCGGTGGCCACGGACGACGCCGAGTACCCGGCGGACGTGGTGGTCCTGGGCATCGGCGTACGCCCGGAGACCGAGTTGGCGAAGGCGGCGGGACTGCCCGTCGGCGACCACGGCGGCCTGCTCACCGACCTCTCCATGCGGGTGCGCGGCCACGACGACATCTGGGCGGGCGGCGACTGCGTGGAGGTCCTCGACCTGGTCACCGGCCGCGAACGCCACATCCCGCTCGGCACCCACGCCAACAAGCACGGCCAGGTCATCGGCTCCAACGTCGGCGGCGGCTACGCCACTTTCCCCGGTGTCGTCGGCACGGCCGTCAGCAAGGTCTGCGACCTGGAGATCGCCCGCACCGGCCTCCGTGAGAAGGACGCCCGGCGTGCGGGCCTGCAGTACGTCACGGTCACCATCGAGTCGACGAGCCGCGCCGGTTACTACCCCGGCGCCGCGCCCATGACGGTCAAGATGCTCGCCGAACGCCGCACGGGCCGGTTGCTGGGTGTCCAGATCGTGGGCCGCGAAGGCGCGGGCAAGCGTGTAGACATCGCGGCCGTGGCCCTCACCGCGGGCATGACGGTGGAACAGATGACCGTCCTGGACCTGGGCTACGCCCCGCCTTTCTCGCCGGTATGGGACCCGATCCTGGTGGCGGCGAGAAAGGCGGCGACGGCAGTGAGGTCGAGCGCCTCGTAGCAGGGGTTGCGCCCCCGTAAGGGGCGCGGGGAACCGCGCGACCAGCCGCGAAGCACCCGCGGCCGGCCGATCACGGACCCCTTGCGGCGGGACTCCGCTAGACGGCTGACCCGTTGATGCGGTCGATGACCTGCCGCGCCTGCTCCGCCGGCGGCCTGGAAGGCAACGACGACACGGACGCCGCCGAGGTCACACCCGAGGTGACCGCGGCCGGCTGCGCCGCGGCCGGCTTCGCGTGCGCGGCCGCAGGACGAGCCGACCGCAGCCGGTGGCTGACGGCCTCGTCCAACGTCACCGGCCGCTGCATCCGTGCCGCCAGCCGCCCGGCCTCCTGGCCGAGCGCCGCGACGTCCTCCCAGGGCAGCCGGATCACCAGAGCGATCTCCGCCTCACCGTCGGGCGTGGCATGCATCGGAGGAGTAACTCGGTCGTTCATCGCCTGTTCCTCACGTAGATCCGCGGTTGAGGAGACATACGGACGCCCGCACACGAGCGTTCACAGGACCGGCCGGATCCACCGACGACGCGGCAGATGTGCGTACCAGACCCGCGGCGTGATCCGCCGGACGGGCCCCCGGACCCGGACAGGCCCTAGGGCGTGTTTCGAAAGTAGCGTCGTCCGCCCGGAGGGCGGGGCCCGCGGCGTCCGGTGCGGTGCGTCGCAAGGCGGAGGGTCGTCCGCGTACTGGGCGTACGCGGACGACCCCGACAACGCGGCGAGGCGCCGTGCCAGGCGTCGCGGGGCAGACGGGACTTTCGAAACACGCCCTAGCGCGCGGTCTGCGTGTGCACGTACTCCACGAGGCGGGTCAGCGCGTCCGGGTTCGTGGACGGCATGACGCCGTGGCCGAGGTTGAAGACATGGCCCTCCAGGCCGGTGGCCGAGTCCAGCACCTCGCGGGTCTTGGCCTCGACGGCCGCCGTGCCGGCGAACAGGACGGTCGGGTCGAGGTTGCCCTGGAGCGCCTTGCCGGGGCCGACGCGTCGGGCGGCCTCGTCGAGGGGGACGCGCCAGTCGACGCCGACGACGTCCGCGCCCGCCTCGCCCATGAGGCCCAGCAGCTCACCGGTGCCGACGCCGAAGTGGATGCGCGGGACGCCGTACGACTCGACCGCCCGGAAGACCTTCGCGGAGGCGGGCAGCACCGAGCGGCGGTAGTCCGCCGGGGCCAGCGCGCCGGCCCAGGAGTCGAAGAGCTGGACGGCGCTCGCGCCCGCCTCGATCTGCACCTTCAGGAACGCGGCCGTGATCTCGGCGAGGCGGTCGAGCAGGTCGGCCCAGAGCTCGGGGTCGCCGTACATCATCGCCTTGGCGTTCTCGTACGTACGGGACGGGCCGCCCTCGACGAGGTAGCTCGCGAGGGTGAAGGGGGCGCCGGCGAAGCCGATGAGCGGGGTCCCGCCGAGCTCGGCGGTGAGCAGCCTGATCGCCTCGGTGACGTAGGAGACGTCCTCGGGGGTCAGATCGCGCAGCTGGGCCAGGTCGGCGCGGCTGCGGATCGGGTTCTCGACGACCGGGCCGACGCCGGGCTTGATGTCCAGGTCGATGCCGATGGCCTTGAGCGGGACCACGATGTCGCTGAAGTAGATCGCCGCGTCCACGTTGTGCCGCCGGACCGGCTGGAGGGTGATCTCCGTGACCAGCTCGGGCCGCATGCACGACTCCAGCATCGGGATGCCCTCGCGCACCTTGAGGTACTCGGGCAGCGACCGTCCGGCCTGCCGCATGAACCACACCGGCGTGTGCGGCACGGGTTCGCGCCGGCACGCCTTCAGGAACGCGGAGTCGTACGTGGCGGTCGGCTGGTGGCCCGAGGGGCTGGCGATGGCACTCACGACGCAAAGTCTCGCACGCCTGCCTGACAGCGACGGCCCGGGTTGTGGACAACTCCGGACAGCTCGCCCGAGGGGGCCGTACGTTCGCTCAGCGCGATGCGACCGTGACCGAGCGCACGGGTGTCCCTCCCTGCGCGAAGGCTCCGTTCCCCTTAATCTTCCCCGCATGGCTGCGGCTCAGGGACGACTGTCGGACGGCGCTGGCGAAAAGGACGACGCGAAGGAGGGGGAGCGCGATGCGATGGAGACGGCTCCACTGCCCTTCCGGACAGCCGTCGACGCGTTGAGGGTCACGCGGCTGCGGCCGGAGATCGAGATCGAGCCGACCAGGCCGCCGCAGCGTCTGGCGCCCTACGCGTACGCCCTGGAGGCGGCGGTCGTCGAGGGCGACGAGGATCTGGCCGACGGCCGGCTCGTCCTTCTGCACGATCCGGATGGGCACGACGCCTGGCAGGGCTCGTTCCGCCTGGTGACCCTCGTACGGGCCGAGCTGGAGCCCGAGATGGCCGCGGATCCGCTGCTGCCCGAGGTGTGCTGGTCCTGGCTGACCGGCGCGCTGCAGGCCCGGGGTCTGTCGTACGGGGAGCCGAGCGGCACGGTCACGCGCGCGAGTTCGCACTACTTCGGCGGGCTCAGTACGCGGCCGGCCGCCTCCCAGATCGAGATCCGCGCGTCCTGGACCCCGCGCGAGGCTTTGGGCGGGGTGCCGGACACCGCCGCGCATCTGGCGGCGTGGTGCGATCTGTTGGCGCAGGTGGCGGGGCTGCCGCCGGCCGCCGGGGCGGGTGGGGACGCGTCCGTGGTGACGTTGCCGCAGCGTCGGGGGCCTCAGTCCCGCTGAGTTCGTTCTTTCTCGAAGGACCGCGCGCCGTTGGGGCCGCGGTCCTTCTTCGTGTGCCGGTCCGCCGCGGTTGCTCGCGCCCACGCGGCGGAGCCGCACGATCGACACAGCCCCGCGCCCATGGAGGGCGCGCCGGTCATCACCATCTCTTTGTCGATACGGCCACTTTCGGCCGCGTATTGACGCGAATCGACACCGTTCGGTCATCGGATGATCGAAGGCGTGTCCGAATTGCACGTATTGTTACTCACCAAATCGTGATCATTCTCTAAAGGAGCAGGGGTTTGATGCCGAAGACGACTGTGTCCTAGAAAGCCGCCCCGCACCCAGGAGGCCTGGTGTCCGTTCTCCTCGAGCAGCCCGCAAGCCTGGTCGCCTACCGTCCGAACAAACCGACGGCGATGGTGGTCGTGGCCGATCCACGCGTCCGATCCACCGTCACCCGCCATCTATGGGTTCTCGGTGTCCGTGACGTCATCGAAGCCTCGTCCATCGCGGAGGCCCGTCCCCGTGTCGGCAACCCCCGTGACATCTGCGTCGCCGACGTCCACCTCCCCGACGGCTCCGGCCTCACCCTGCTCTCCGAGACCCGCGCCGCCGGCTGGCCCAACGGGCTCGCCCTGTCCGCAGCCGACGACATCGGCGCCGTACGCAACGCCCTCGCGGGCGGTGTGAAGGGTTACGTCGTCACCGGCACCCGCACCAACATCGGCCTGCCGAGCCGTCCCGGCGCCGCTCCCCTCGGCGCCGCCCGTATGCACCGCCGCCCCCCGGGTGCCCCGAGCCACCCGGGCGGCTACCGGGAACTGTCGGGCCGTGAGGTCGAGGTACTGCGACTGGTCGCCGAAGGGCAGTCCAACAAGGCGATCGGTGTCTCGATGGGCCTGTCCGCCCTGACCGTCAAGAGCCACCTCGCCCGGATCGCCCGCAAGCTCGGCACCGGCGACCGCGCCGGAATGGTCGCGGTGGCCCTGCGGACGGGGATCATCCACTGACCGATCATCCACTGAGAGCCGCGACCAGTCGTGGCGCCCGGCACGGGTGACAACCGTGACACCGGGTTCGGGAAAGGCCGGGATCGTTCGCCGATGCCCGGCTTTTCCCGTTTCGCCGGAAACATTCACTGACACGTGTGACACGTGACCGGTTTACGCCCCTGCAAGGCCTCCCGGCGGAACGTTCCGTCGGCGGGCCATGTCCATACACAGATACCCTTGACAGGTGACCGACGCCCAAGAGACCGCAGCAGACAGCACCCTGCGAACCACCGGAGGCGCCCCTCCGGACGACGGCGGATCTTCTGAAGCGGGGGCGCCGATCCCTTTGCTGGAGCCGCGAGACGGTATTCCGCCCGTGATCGCCGACGAGGCCGCGCTCGCCGAGGTGATCGCCGCCTTCGCCGCCGGCTCCGGCCCCGTCGCCGTCGACGCCGAACGCGCGTCCGGATACCGCTACGGCCAGCGCGCCTATCTGGTGCAGCTGCGCCGCGAGGGCGCGGGCACCGCGCTCATCGACCCCGTCGCCTGCCCGGATCTCTCCGGCCTCGGAGAGGCGCTCTCCGGAGCGGAGTGGGTGCTCCACGCGGCCACCCAGGACCTGCCCTGTCTGCGCGAGATAGACATGGTCCCGACCGTCATCTTCGACACCGAGCTGGCCGGCCGGCTCGCCGGGTTCCCCCGCGTCGGCCTCGGCGCGATGGTCGAGAGCGTCCTCGGCTACGTCCTCGAGAAGGGCCACTCCGCCGTCGACTGGTCCACCCGCCCGCTCCCCGAGCCGTGGCTGCGCTACGCCGCCCTCGACGTGGAGCTTCTCGTCGATCTGCGGGACGCCCTGGAGAAGGAGCTGGAGCGGCAGGGCAAGCTGGAGTGGGCCCGGCAGGAGTTCGACGCGATCGCCTCGGCGCCGCCGCCGGAGCCCCGTAAGGATCCCTGGCGTCGTACGTCCGGGATGCACAAGGTACGGCGGCGTCGGCAGATGGGCGTCGTACGGGAGCTGTGGGAGGCCCGGGACCGGATCGCTCGGCGGCGGGACGTCTCGCCGGGCAAGGTGCTCAGTGACACGGCGATCGTCGAGGCGTCGTTGGCTCTGCCGGCCAATGTGCATGCCCTCGCCGCGCTGAACGGGTTCGGGCATCGGATGGGGCGGCGGCAGCTGGAGCAGTGGCAGGCGGCCGTCGATCGGGCCAAGGCGTTGCCCGACTCCGCGCTTCCCGCGCAGGGGCAGCCCGTCACGGGGCCTCCGCCGCCGAAGGCTTGGGCCGACAAGGATCCGGCTGCGGCTGCTCGGCTGTCCGCGGCGCGGGCCGCCGTGAGCGCGCTCGCCGAGCAGCTCAACATGCCTCAGGAGAACCTGATCACCCCCGATACCGTGCGGCGGCTCTGCTGGGAGCCGCCGGTCACGGCTGACGCCGAGTCGATCTCCGGCGCGCTGGCCGGGTACGGTGCTCGGCCCTGGCAGGTGGAGCAGGTGACTCCGGTGTTGGTGGGGGCGCTGTCCACCAAGGCCAAGGGTGCCCAGTCGCCGTAGAGGTGCCTGACCTTGGGGGGCGCCCCCGCGCCCCTTGGCTACTTCGTCGCCCCCCTCATGAAGCCGTTGTAGATGAACCTCTGCAGGAGGAGGAAGACGATCAGGGTCGGCAGGATGACCAGGACCGCTCCTGCCGAGATCGTCTCCCAGTGGGCGCCGAAGGGGCCCTTGAAGCGGAACAGGGATGTCGAGATCACGCCAAGGTCGTCGGAGGGCATGTAGAGGAAGGGGATGTAGAAGTCGTTGTAGACGGTGATCCCCTTCACGATGACGACCGTCGCGATCGCGGGCTTCAGCAGCGGGAAGATGATCTTCCGGTAGATGGTGAGGGCGTTGGCGCCGTCCAGGCGGGCCGACTCGTCCAGGGAGACCGGAATCGACCTCACGAACTGCAGGAAGATGTAGATCGAGACGATGTCGGTGCCCATGTAGAGCGCGATCGGGGCCCAGAGGCTGTCGAACATGCCGAAGCTGTCGACGATCTGGAAGGTCGCCACCTGGGTCGTCACGCCGGGGACCAGGGTGGCGACCAGGAAGAGAGCCACCACGAGTTTCCGGAAGCGGAACGTGAAGCGGTCGATGGCGTAGGCCGCCATCGAGCCGATCAGGACCGTTCCGGCGATGGCGAAGACGAGGATGAAGGCCGTGTTGGCGAAGGCGGTGAGCATCTCGCCGTCGCGGAAGGCCGTCACGTAGTTCTCGAAGTTGAAGAGGTTGTCGGGGAGGGACAGGGCTCCGCTGTCGTCCGCCATCTGTTCTTCCGTCTTGAGCGACGTCAGAAAGACCACCAGGAGCGGGAGCAGGACGACGACCGACGCGCCGACCAGGGAGGCGTACGTCAGCGTGCGGGCGACTCGGCGGCGTACGACCGGAGTCGGGGACGTCGGTGTCATACGAGGTCCACCCTGTCGTCCGGGACCAGTCGGCGCTGTACCCAGGTCACTGCCAGGATGATCAGCAGCAGGACGACCGCGGCGGCCGAGGCGAGGCCCATCTTGTTGAACTGGAACGCCAGCTTCACCGTCTGGATCACGAAGGTCTCGGTGCCGGTGGCGCCGCCGGTCATGATGTACGGGATCTCGAAGACCGAGAGGGAGCCCGAGATCGAGAGGATCACGCTCAGACTCAGGACCGGTCGGATGCCGGGCGCGATGATGTAGCGGAACTGGTGCCAGCGGTTCGCGCCGTCGAGTTCGGCGGCCTCGTACAACTCCCCCGGGATCGACTGGATCGCGCCCAGGAACAGGACGAAGTTCAGGCCCGTGTAGCGCCAGACCGACACCCCGGCGAGGGAGATGTTCGCCGAGTTCGACGTGCCCAGCCAGGCGCGGTCCGACTCGTGGCCGAAGAGGGCGAGGACCGAGTCCAGGGTGCCGCCGTCCTGGAAGAAATAGAGGAAGACGAAGCCGATCGCCACCCCGTTGATCAGGTACGGGAAGAACAGCACGCCCTTGAAGAAGTTCCTGAAGCGGACGTTGAAACTGAGGATCGTAGCGAAGTAGAGGGCGGCGGCTATCTGGACGGCGGAGGCGGCCAGGTAGTAGCCGCTCACGAAGAAGACCTGGAACAGCTCGGGGCGGGTGAAGATCTCGATGTAGTTGTCGGCGCCGATGTAGTTCAGGTCGGGGCTGACGCCGTCCCAGTCGGTGAGGCTGTACGCGACCATGTTGGCGACCGGCGCGTAGGTGAAGGTGACGAGGAGGGCGAGCGGGGCGGCCAGGAAGAACCAGGGGGTGGTCCTCCGCCAGAAGGTCGCCCTGCGTGGGGGCCGGCTCGGGGTCGGCGGCGGGGGCGCGGCCGCCGCAGGGGGCCCCACCACCTTCGCGGCCGAACGCCCGTCCGTGTGCGTGGGAGGCATCAGGAGCCCACGGTCTTCTGTGCCTCGGTCCAGCGCTTGCCGAGGTCGGCGAGGAAGCCGTCGAGGTCGCCGTCCTTGGCGCCCCTGGCGAGGTCGACCAGGTCCTGGCGGTACGCGGGGCCGTAGAGGCCGACCTCCGAGGCGTTGTCGATCTCCTTGACCACGCCGCCCTTGGAGTCGTCGACCTCGATGAGCTTCACGCCCGCCTCCTCGTACGGCTTCAGGGCCTCGGGCAGCGGGGCGTTCTTGAGGGTCGAGGGCAGCAGGTTGTCGGCCGCGTAGCCGGACTTCTCGGTGAACCAGTCGATCCAGGCGCGGGCGGCTTCCTTGTGCTTGGAGTTGATGTTGACGGCCTGCTGGTAGTCGGGGCTGAGGACCGCGCAGAACTTGCCGTCGACCTGGGCGGGGAAGGGCATGAAGCCGATGTCGTCGGGGTCGGTGCCGGCCTTCTCGGCGGCCTGGCGGAACTGGATGACGGCCCAGGTGCCGAGCCAGGCCGTGGCGATCTCGCCCTTGGCCAGCCGGGGCTTGGACGCCTCCCAGTTGGTGGTCGTCGGGTCCTTCTCGATCAGCCCCTCGTGCACGATGTCGTAGAGCAGGGTGTCGCCGACACGCAGATCGGCGCCCTCGGCCCAGGGGTCGCTGTCGGTCCACCTGGTGGTGGCGTCGGTGTCGCAGCTGACCGAGCCGTTGACGTACGTCCAGGAGGTCAGCGGCCACTGGGCGGCGAAGTTGGTGTAGTACGGCACCGCGTCGGTCCTGGACTTGACGGCCTTCAGGGCGGTGAGGAACTCCGCGGGTGTGGTGGGCCAGTCGGTGACGCCGGCCTCGGCCCAGACCTTCTTGTTGTAGAGGAAGCCGGGGGTGCCGCCGTTGGTGGTCAGGCCGTAGATCTTGCCGTCGACGGCGGTGTAGTCGGTGAAGCGGTACTTCTCGCTCAGCTCCTTCTGGCTGCCGAGCGAGGCGAAGAACTTGGGGTAGTCGTTCTTCTTGATGACGGCCGGGATCATGAGGACGTCGCCGTAGTTCTCCGTGTTCATACGGATCTTGACCTCGGCCTCGTAGTCCGTGAGCGCCTCGAACTCGACCTTCACCTTCGGATAGGTCTTGTTGAACTCGTCGGCGTACTTCTTCATCGTGCCGTCCTGCACGATGTCGGTGCGGTGGGTGAGCACCTTGATGCTGCCGGATACGGATGCGGGGTCGTCAGCGGCTTTGGCGTCCGCGCCCTTCGAGCTGCCGCCGCTGCCTGTGCAGCCCGCGGCGAGGAGTGCTGCTGCGACCAGGGTTCCGGTGAGTGTCCTTCGGTGGTTCATGTGCACCAGCTCCGTTCGGGACGGACGAGCACGAGTGGGTTGGCTGGTTCGGCACTCTGGCAGTCGTCACTGAACCGGTAAAGTCCCGATTTGGCCAAGGCGGTCGAAAGATTTCGCGACAGTGCCCCTTCATGAACTGGACCGGTTTAGGAGTGCGCATGCTGGACGCCACACCGCTCACCGACAGCTGGATCCTCCGGTACGACGGGACGGACCTGCCCGCCGAGGTGCCGGGCTGCGTGCACACCGATCTGCTGCGCCACGGGGTGATCCCCGATCCCTTCCTCGGGCGGAACGAGACCGAGGTGGCGTGGGTCGGGCGACGGGAGTGGACGTACGAGGTCGAGCTGGCGGACGGTGTGAGCGGCGGGCACGACCAGACCGACCTGGTCTTCGACGGGCTGGACACCGCCGCCGAGATCCTGCTCGACGGGCGGCTCCTGGGCTCCGTACGGAACATGCACCGCTCGTACCGCTTCGACGTCACCGGGATGAGCGGCCGGCTCTCCGTACGCTTCGCCTCGGCGTACGCCGAGGCCCAGGCGGTGCGTGAGCGGCTCGGCGACCGGCCGAACGCCTATCCGGAACCCTTCCAGTACATCCGCAAGATGGCCTGCTCGTTCGGCTGGGACTGGGGGCCGACGCTCGTGACCGCCGGGATCTGGCGGCCTGTTCGGCTGGAGAGATGGTCCACGGCCCGGATCGCGCGGGTACGGCCGCTGGTGACGGTCGACGGGACGACCGGCTGCGTGGAACTGCTCGTCGACGTGGAGCGGGCGGCGGTCGAGCCCGGGCTGCGGCTGGAGGCCCGGATCGGCGACGTACGGGCGGTCGCGGAGGTCGACGGCACGAACGGGGTCGTACGGCTGGAGGTGCCCCGGGCCGAGCTGTGGTGGCCTCGCGGATACGGCGAACAACCGCTGTACGAGGTGGAGTTGACGCTGTACGCCGGGGTGGACGCGCTCGATGTGTGGCGGCGGCGGATCGGTTTCCGGGCGCTGGAGCTGGACACCTCGCGCGACGCGCACGGCAGCGGCTTCACCTTCGTCGTGAACGGCGAACGGCTCTTCGTGCGCGGGGTGAACTGGATCCCCGACGACGTCTTCCCGTCGCGGGTCACCAGGGAGCGGTACCACGAGCGGCTGACCCAGGCCGCCGACGCCGGGGTCGACCTCGTCCGGGTCTGGGGCGGCGGGATCTACGAGAGCGAGGACTTCTACGACCTCTGCGACGAGCTTGGGCTGCTGGTCTGGCAGGACTTCCCGTTCGCGTGCGCGGCCTATCCGGAGGAGCAGCCGCTGCGGGGCGAGGTGGAGGCGGAGGCGCGCGAGAACGTCGTGCGGCTGATGCCGCATCCCTCACTGGTGCTGTGGAACGGCAACAACGAGAACCTGTGGGGGTTCAAGGACTGGGGCTGGGAGGAGCGGCTCGCCGGGGAGTCGTGGGGCGAGGGGTACTACCTGGGCGTACTGCCGCGGGTGGTGGCCGAGTCGGACCCGACGCGGCCGTACACGGCGGGCAGCCCCTGGTCGGGGTCGTGGGAGCGTCATCCGAACGATCCCGCGTACGGCACGCATCACTCGTGGGAGGTGTGGAACCGGGAGGACTACGCCGCGTACCGGCGTGAAGTGCCTCGGTTCGTCGCCGAGTTCGGGTGGCAGGCGCCGCCCGCGTACGCGACGCTGCGGCGGGCGCTGGCCGATCTCGGGGAGGAGCTCGCCGCCGACTCCCCCGGGATGCTGCACCACCAGAAGGCGGAGGACGGGAACGGGAAGCTGGAGCGGGGGCTCGCCCGTCATTTCGTGGTGCCGGACGGGGACTTCGACCGCTGGCACTATCTGACCCAGGTCAACCAGGCCCGGGCCGTCGCCGCCGGCATCGAGCACTGGCGGTCGCACTGGCCGGTCTGCGCGGGCACGATCGTGTGGCAGCTCAACGACTGCTGGCCGGTGACCTCCTGGGCCGCGATCGACGGGGACGGCAGGGAGAAGCCGCTGTACCACGAGTTGCGACGGCTGTACGCGGACCGGTTGCTGACGCTTCAAGTCCGGGAGCGGAGGCTGGTGTTGGCTGTCGTCAATCAAGCGGCGCAGGCATGGAAGGGCGAGGTGCGGCTGCGTCGGATGTCGGTCGACGGGGTGGTGATCGGCGAGACGGACGCGGGCTTCACCGCCGGAGCGCGGACGGTGGCTCCGGTCGGCGTGCCGAAGGGGCTGGAACCCGTCGGGCCGAAGGAGTTCCTCGTCGCCGACACGGACGGGCGGCGGGCCCTGCACTTCCCTGCGACGGACCGTGAAATCCCTTACCCGCAACCGGAGTTCGACGTCTCGGTGGCACCGGGCGGGGTGACTGTGACGGCCCGCACCCTCGTACGGGACCTGCTGCTCCAGGCCGACCGGCTGGACCCGGACGCACGGGCCGACCGGGGGCTCGTCACACTGCTGCCCGGTGAACAGGTGACCATCGGGGTCAGTGGCTGGAAGACTCCTGATCCGGACACCGCCCGATCCGCTTTGCACTGCCTGGAGCCCGGCCGATGACGACTTCTCGCATCACCATCAAGGACGTCGCCGCGCGCGCCGGGGTGTCCAAGGGGGCGGTGTCGCTCGCGTTCAACCAGCGGCCGGGGCTGTCCGACGCGACCCGGGACCGGATCTTCGCGGCGGCGCGGGAGCTGGGGTGGGCGCCGAATCTGGCGGCCCGGTCGCTGTCGAGTCAGCGGGTCGATGTGGTGGGGCTGGCCATCTGCCGGCCGGCGAAGCTGCTGGGCCTCGAACCCTTCTACATGGAGTTCATCTCCGGGGTGGAGAGCGTGCTGACCGAGCGGTCCTGCTCGCTGCTGCTGCGGCTGGTGCGGAATCTGGAGGAGGAGGTGGGGCTTCAGGACGCGTGGTGGCGGGGGCGGCAGGTGAGTGGGTCGATCCTCGTCGATTTCCGCGCGGATGATCCGCGGGTCGCGGCGGCGGAGCGGCTGGGGATGCCGGTCGTGGCCGTCGGGCATCCCTCGCTGACCGGGGGGCTCACGTCCGTGTGGACGGATGACGCGACCGCCGTGACCGAGGCGGTGCGGTATCTGGTGGCGCTGGGGCATCGGCGGATCGCCCGGGTGGGGGGTGCGGCCTCGTTGGGGCACTCGGCCCTCCGTACGGCGGCGTTCGAGGGGGCGGCCGGTTCGCTGGGGCTGTCCCGGGTCTGGCAGGTGGCCACCGACTTCTCGGGGGAGTCGGGGGCTCGGGCGACGCGGTCGTTGCTGACCGGGGTGGGGGACGATCGGCCTACGGCGATCGTGTACGACAACGACATCATGGCGGTGGCGGGGATGTCGGTGGCGACGGAGATGGGGGTGCGGGTGCCGGAGGATGTGTCGTTGCTGGCCTGGGACGACTCGCAGCTCTGTCGGCTCACCCGGCCGACGCTCTCTGCGATGAGCCATGACGTGCACGGGTTCGGGGCGGAGGTGGCCCGGACGTTGTTCGCGGTGATCGCGGGGGATGGGGCTTCGCATCCGGTGGCCACGCCTGTGCTGGTTCCCCGGGGGTCCACCGCGCCTGCCCCTTGAGCGCCGTACGGGGGTGCGGGTGCGATCGGGCTGGTCGCGCCCACGCGGCGGTGTCGCGTATCGATACGGCCTCGCGCCTCTAAGATGGGCTCATGTAACCGGCGGTAACCTGTTGAGCCCGTGTGACCTTCGCCGCTCCCTCGCCCAGGGGTGTGCAGTGCGGTTACTCGCAAGTAGCATGGGGACTGAGCGCCCGCTCAGCGGTTGCGTTCGCAGCAGTGCCGTCCCGCACCTCTGGAGGAGAGCCATCGTGCCTCGTACCGTCAGGGACGTCGTCTTCGTCGACGGCGTCCGTACCCCGTTCGGCAAGGCGGGCCCGAAGGGCATCTACCACGAGACCCGCGCCGACGACCTGGTCGTGAAGGCGATCCGGGAGCTGCTGCGCCGCAACCCCGGTCTCGAGCCCGCGAAGATCGACGAGGTCGCCATCGCCGCGACCACGCAGATCGGTGACCAGGGTCTGACCATCGGCCGTACGGCCGGGATCCTCGCCGGTCTCCCGCAGTCCGTGCCGGGCTACTCGATCGACCGTATGTGCGCCGGTGCCCTGACCGCCGTCACTTCGGTCGCCGGTTCCGTGGCCTTCGGTGCCTACGACGTCGCCATCGCCGGTGGTGTCGAGCACATGGGCCGCCACCCCATGGGTGAGGGCGTGGACCCGAACCCGCGGTTCGTCAGCGAGAAGCTGGTCGACGAGTCCGCCCTGTTCATGGGCATGACCGCCGAGAACCTGCACGACCGGTACCCGACCATCACCAAGCAGCGCGCCGACGAGTACGCCGTGCGCTCGCAGGAGAAGGCCGCCAAGGCGTACGCCGACGGCAAGATCCAGGCCGACCTGGTGCCGATCTCGGTGCGTCGCACCAACCCCGAGGGTGGTGAGACCGGCTGGGGTCTCGTCACCGCGGACGAGCCGATGCGGCCGGGGACGACCCTGGAGAACCTGTCGGGCCTCAAGACCCCCTTCCGCGTCCACGGGCGGGTCACCGCCGGTAACGCGGCCGGTCTGAACGACGGCGCGACCGCCTCGCTCATCGCCTCCGAGGACTTCGCCCGCGAGAACAACCTGCCGGTGAAGATGCGCCTCGTCGCGTACTCCTTCGCGGGTGTCGAGCCGGAGGTCATGGGCTACGGCCCGATCCCGGCCACGGAGAAGGCGCTCGCCCAGGCGGGCCTGTCCATCGACGACATCGGCCTGTTCGAGATCAACGAGGCCTTCGCCGTCCAGGTCCTGGCCTTCCTGGAGCACTACGGCATCGCCGACGACGACGCGCGCGTCAACCAGTACGGCGGCGCCATCGCCTTCGGCCACCCGCTGGCCTCCTCCGGCGTCCGGCTGATGACGCAGCTGGCCCGGCAGTTCGAGGAGCAGCCGCACGTCCGCTACGGCCTGACCACCATGTGCGTCGGCTTCGGCATGGGCGCGACGGTCATCTGGGAGAACCCGCACTTCGACGGAGGCGACAAGTGAGCACCACCGAACTCCTGAAGGGCGCGGCCGAGCTCTTCCCCGACGAGGTCGTGACGTCCGCGCACGTACGCCACCTCGACCTGCCGTACGGCGCCGGGCGCTTCGCGCTGATCACGCTGGACAACGGCTTCGACCACACCAAGCCGACCACCTTCGGCCCTGCTTCGCTGGCGAACCTGAACACCGCCATCGACCAGGTCGAGAAGGAGGCGGCGGCCGGCGAGATCGTCGGTGTCGGTGTCACCGGCAAGCCGTTCATCTTCGCCGTCGGCGCGGACCTGAAGGGTGTCGAACTCCTCAAGGAGTACGACCACGCGCTCGCCATCGGCAAGGGCGGCCACGAGGTCTTCAAGCGGCTCTCCGCGCTCGCCGTCCCGACCTTCGCGTACTACAACGGTGCCGCGATGGGCGGCGGTGTCGAGGTCGGTCTGCACTGCGCGTACCGGACCGTCTCGAAGGCCATCCCGGCCTTCTCCCTCCCCGAGGTCTTCCTCGGGCTGGTCCCGGGCTGGGGCGGCTGCGCGCTGCTGCCGAACCTGATCGGTGCCGACAAGGCCGTCTCGGTGATCATCGAGAACAGCCTCAACCAGAACAAGCAGCTCAAGGGCCAGCAGGTCTTCGACCTCGGCATCGCGGACGCGATCTTCGAGGGCGCGGACTTCCTGGAGCAGTCGCTGATCTGGACGGCGAACGTCCTCAAGGGTGATGTCACGGTCGAGCGTCCCGTCATCGACCGAGGTGAGGCCTGGGACCAGGCCGTCGCCAAGGGCCGCTTCATCGCGGACGGCAAGGTGCACGGGGCGGCCCCGGCCGCGTACCGCGCGCTGGACATCATCGAGGCGGCCAAGAACGGCGACCTCCAGCAGGGCTTCGACGCCGAGGACGTCGCCCTCGCCGACCTGATCATGGGTGGCGAGCTGCGCTCCGGTATCTACGCCTTCAACCTGGTGCAGAAGCGCGGCAAGCGCCCGGCGGGCGCCCCGGACAAGAACCTGGCCCGGCCGGTCACCAAGGTCGGTGTCGTCGGCGCCGGTCTGATGGCCTCCCAGCTCGCGCTGCTCTTCCTGCGCCGCCTGGAGGTGCCGGTCGTGCTGACCGACATCGACCAGGAGCGCGTCGACAAGGGTGTGGGCTACGTCCACGCCGAGATCGACAAGCTGCTGCTCAAGAGCCGGATCAACCAGGACAAGGCCAACCGCCTCAAGGCGCTGGTCACCGGTGTGCTGGACAAGGCCGAGGGCTTCTCCGACGCGGACTTCATCATCGAGGCCGTGTTCGAGGAGATCGGCGTCAAGCAGCAGGTGTTCGCGGAGGTCGAGGCGGTCGCCCCGGCGCACGCGATCCTCGCCACCAACACCTCCTCGCTGTCGGTGACGGAGATGGCGTCGAAGCTGAAGAACCCCGAGCGGGTCGTCGGCTTCCACTTCTTCAACCCGGTCGCGATCCTGCCGCTGCTGGAGATCGTGCGCGGCGAGCAGACCGACGACGCGTCGCTGGCCACGGCCTTCGGTGTCGCCAAGAAGCTGAAGAAGACCGCGGTGCTGGTCAAGGACGCGCCGGCGTTCGTCGTGAACCGCATCCTGACCCGCTTCATGGGTGAGATCCAGAACGTCATCGACGAGGGCACGCCGGTGGACGTGGCGGAGAAGGCGGTCGAGCCGCTGGGTCTGCCGATGTCGCCGCTGGTGCTGCTTGAGCTGGTCGGCCCGGCCATCGGTCTGCACGTGTCGGAGACCCTCAACCGGGCCTTCCCGGACCGCTTCACCGTGTCCCCGAACCTCGCCGCGGTCGTCAAGGCCGGCAAGCGCGGCTTCTACGTCTACTCCGCAGAAAACGGGTTCAAGCCGGAGCTGGACCCCGAGGTCGCCGCGCTGCTCAAGCAGGGCGACGTCGTCCTGTCCGAGGAGCAGGTGCGGGCGCGCGTTCTCGACGCCGTCGCCCAGGAGATCGGGCTCATGCTCGACGAGGGTGTCGTCGCCGAGGCGCAGGACATCGACCTCTGCCTGATCACGGGCGCCGGCTGGCCCTTCCACCTGGGCGGCATCACGCCGTACCTGGACCGCGAGGGTGTCTCCGAGCGCGTGAACGGCAAGAAGTTCCTGGCTCCGGGGCTGGCTTCGGTGCCCGCGTAACCGTAGTCACGTGACTGAGGGCCTCCGCCTTGATGGCGGAGGCCCTTGCTCATGCACGAGCTACCAGCGGCTGCTGGACGGCAGGCGATCGCACTTGCCCGTCCTGTGCCTTGTCGGCCCGGATGTCTGTCCTCTCGGCCGGGCCGCCGGGCCGCTTGCGGATCGCGCAGCGAAACCCGGCGCCTGCCCACGCGCGGCCGACCTGGACCTGGCCGTCAGTCGACGCCTTCCGCCGTGCGACGCGCCTCGGGACGCCGGGCACACCAGCCCGCCCACGCCGACGTCACCATCGCCCGCACGTCGTGCCGGGCGGACCAGCCGAGTTCGGCACGGATCCGGTCGGCGGAGGCGACGACCCTGGCCGGGTCGCCGGGCCTGCGGGCGACCGAGACAGGGGCCGCTTCGGCCCCGTAGCCGGTCACTTCCCCGATGAGTTCGATCATCTCCCGTACGGAGACGCCCTCTCCGCGACCGATATTGACCGTCAGATCGGTGCCGGGGTCCCGTGCCGTCAGCGCGCGGGCGGCCGCCAGGTGGGCCGAGGCGATGTCCTCGACATGGATGAAGTCGCGTACGCAGGTGCCGTCCGGCGTGGCGTAGTCGTCGCCGAAGATCACGGGCGCGGCGCCCTCGGTGAGCTTCTCGAAGACCATGGGGATCAGGTTGAACACCCCGGCGTCCGCGAGCCGTTCGTCGGCGGCGCCCGCCACGTTGAAGTAGCGCAGCGAGGCGGTCCGCATCCCGTGCGCCCTGCCGGTGGCCCGCACCAGCCACTCCCCCGCCAGCTTGGTCTCGCCGTAGGGGTTGATCGGGGCGCAGGGCGTGTCCTCGGTGACGAGGTTCACGTCGGGCATGCCGTAGACGGCGGCCGAGGAGGAGAACAGGAAGTGCCGTACGCCGGTGTCGGCGGCCGCCTCCAGGAGGGTGCCGAGGCCCTGGACGTTCTCGCGGTAGTAGTACAGCGGCCGTTCGACCGACTCGGCGACCTGCTTCTTGGCCGCGAGATGGACCACACCGTCGATCCCGAGGTCGGTCAGGGCGCGGCGGAGCAGCCCGCCGTCGAGCACGGATCCCTTGACGAAGGGCACGCCCTCGGGGACGCGGCCGGGGTCGCCGGTGGACAGGTCGTCGAACACCGCGACCCGTTCGCCCGCGTCCAGCATCGCGCGGACGACATGCGCCCCGATGAACCCCGCACCACCCGTGATCAACCAAGTCATGGGGCGCATACCTTTTCTTTCCTTCACATTCACTTATAGGTCATATTTAGATCCCATTTCGGCCGAGCGTGGCCGAATATCTGTCTATAGTGCAGGTTCAGTTCGGCCGCACCCGGACCGGCACCCCCACCCGAGTCCCCACGCCGCTCCACCGCCCCGACCACGGGCACGACATGCGAGGACTCAGCCACCGATGAGCCATGTCTCGACACCACAGCTCAGCGACGACAGCGAACGGACGCCGGGCCGGGGCAGTCACAGACGCAAGAAGGAGCGGGACGGGGGCCGCCGCCGCACCGGCCGCGTCATCCTGCTGAGCCTGCTGGTGCTCGTCCTCGCCGCCGGTGGCGCCGGCTACTGGCTCTACAGCGACCTCAACGGCAACATCCACGGCGTCGACCTCGACAAGGCCATCGGCGACGACCGCCCGGAGAAGCTGCCCACGTCCGGCCAGAACATCCTGGTCCTGGGCTCCGACTCGCGCTCCGGCGCCAACGCCGACCTCGGCACGGGCAAGGTCTCCGGCGCCCGCTCCGACACCGCGCTCGTGATGCACATACCCGAGGGCCGCACCGAGGCCGTCGCGGTGAGCATCCCCCGCGACACCCTGGTCACCCGGCCCGAGTGCACCAAGTCGGACGGCTCCACGCTGCCCTCCGCGAAGCGCGTGATGTTCAACTCGGTCTACTCCCTGGCCGGTCCGGCCTGTGTGGTGAAGACCGTGGAGCAGATGTCCGGGGTCCGCATGGACCACTTCGTCGAGATCGACTTCGCCGGCTTCAAGGGGCTCGTGGACGCGATAGGCGGCGTCACGGTCACCGTCGACGAGTCCATCCACGACAAGTCCAGCGGCCTCGACCTGGAGGCCGGCACCCACAAGCTGAACGGCACCCGGTCCCTCGCCTTCGTCCGCACCCGGCACGGCGTCGGCGACGGCAGCGACCTCGGCCGTATCGGCCTCCAGCAGCAGTTCATGATCGCCCTGCTCTCCGAGATCAAGAAGCAGGACCTCTTCGGCAGCCCCACCAAGGCCTACAAGATCGCCGACTCGCTCACCGAGGCCCTCACCACCGACTCCGAGCTCGACTCCCTCACCGCCCTGGCCGACTTCGCGCAGAGCATGAACGGCGTCGACCCGTCGACCATGGAGACGATCATGCTCCCGGTCGCCTACGACAAGACCGACCCGAACCGCGTCGTCGCCGCCGAGCCGCAGGCCACGACCCTGTGGAAGGCGATCCGCACGGACTCCGAGATCCCCGGGTCGGCGAAGAAGTCCCCGGCGACGGGCGGGACTTCGTCCGGTTCATGACCCGGCTCGCGACAATGGGGACCATGACGACACTCGTGATCATCGACGCCGCCAACGTCATCGGATCCGTACCCGACGGCTGGTGGCGCGACCGGCTGGGCGCGGCCGAGCGTCTGCGGGACCGGCTCGCGCGGGACGGCGTCCCGGGCCGCTCCGACCCCCTGGAACTCGTCCTCGTCGTCGAGGGCGCCGCCCGTGGCCTGGAGTCCGTGCCCGGCGTACGGGTCGACACGGCCCTCGGCAGCGGCGACGACCGCATCGTCGAGCTGGTCGCCGACACCGAGGAGGGCCGCCCCTGCCTCGTCGTCACCGCCGACCGCGAACTGCGGCGCCGGGTCGGTGAGTTGGGCGCGGAGGTCGCGGGCCCGCGTACGGTGCACGGTCGGTCCTGAACTCAAGGCCGAACCGGCGACTTCGCACCTTGCGCGGGACCTCCGGGGCCGGAGCCGCACGCGAGACGGCGTCGCCTACTCCGCGTGGTGCGGCCGCCCGTGCGCCACATCGTCGACCGTGGTCTCCTCGTGGCGTCCCAGTCGGCTGTGCGAGCGGCCGTAGAGGAAGTAGACCAGGGAGCCGACGATCATCCAGCCGACGAAGCGGAGCCAGGTCTCGGTGGGCAGGTTGAGCATCAGCCACAGCGAGGCGAGCACCGACAGGATCGGGATGAACGGCACCCAGGGCGTGCGGAAGGCCCGGTGCAGGTCGGGGCGGGTCCGACGGAGGATGACCACCCCGATCGCGACGACGATGAAGGCGAACAGCGTGCCGATGTTCACCAGCTCGGCGAGTTCGCTGAGCGGGGTGAAGCCCGCGAGGATCGCGATGACCACGCCGAGCAGGATGGTCGGCCGGTGCGGGGTCTTGAACCTCGGGTGGACGTGGGAGAAGAGGCGGGGCAGCAGCCCGTCCCGGCTCATCGCGAAGAAGACCCGGGTCTGGCCGAGGAGCAGGATCATGCAGACCGTCGTCAGACCGACGGCGGCGCCGAAGCTGATGAAGCCCGCGAACCAGGGGTGCCCGGTGGCCTTGAAGGCGTCTGCGAGCGGCGCGGTCACCGACAGCTTCGTGTAGTGCTGCATGCCGGTGACGACGATCGACACCGCCACGTACAGCGTGGTGCAGATGATGAGGGAGCCGAGGATGCCCCGGGGCATGTCGCGCTGCGGGTTCTTGGTCTCCTCGGCGGCCGTGGCGACGACGTCGAAGCCGATGAAGGCGAAGAAGACGACGGAGGCGGCGGTGAAGATGCCCAGCACGCCGAAGTTGGAGGGCGCCCAGCCGAACAGCAGCTGGATGAGCGGGGACTGGAGGCCTTCGCCCGCCGGCACCTCCTGCGTCTTCGGGATGAACGGGTCGTAGTTGTCACCCACGATGAAGAAGAGGCCCGCGACGATCACGGTCAGGACGACCGTCACCTTGATGGCGACGACGATCTCCGTGACCCGCGCGGAGAGCTTCGTGCCGAGCACGAGGATCCCGGTGAGGATCAGCACCAGCCCGGCGGCGAGGATGTCGAAGCCGAAACCGTCGGCCCCGTCGCGGGCGCCTAGCGAGGCCGGCAGCTCCCAGCCCGCGTTGTCCATCAGCGAGTGGATGTACCCCGACCAGCCGACGGCCACCACCGCCGTGCCCAGCGCGAACTCCAGGACCAGGTCCCAGCCGATGATCCAGGCGGGCAGTTCACCGAGCGAGGCGTACGAGAAGGTGTACGCCGAGCCGGCCACCGGGACGGTGGAGGCGAACTCGGCGTAGCAGAGCGCGGCGAGCGCGCAGACGACGCCGGCCACGATGAAGGCCAGGGCCACGGCGGGACCGGCGTTGTTCTTGGCGACCGTACCGGTGAGGACGAAGATGCCGGTGCCGATGATGACACCGACGCCGAAGACGGTCAGATCCAGCGCGGACAAGGACTTCTTGAGTTCGTGCTCCGGCTCCTCCGTATCGAGGATGGACTGCTCGACCTTCTTCGTCCTGAAGAGTGTGCTGCTCACGGGCGAACCTCCCACGCTTGTCGTCCTCGACATGATCGAGAGGGGGCGATGGGGTCCCCCGGTCGAGCGAGGCCGAGACTGTGGGAGCGTTTGCCCCGCCGCGGCGGTTTCACGCGAATGGGCCGGTTTCCCCACCGTAAAGGATGGTGAAACCGGCCCTTCCGGCCCTGCTTCCGCTACGTCAGTCGCGCGCGGGCTCCACCTCGGCGGCGGCGTCGCCGTACTTGCCGTCGAGCTTCGCGACCAGCCCGGTGACCTGGCGGGCGATGTCCGGCGCGGTCAGACCGATCTCCGCCATGACCTCGGCGCGGGAGGCGTGGTCGAGGAAGCGGGGCGGGATGCCGAAGTCACGCAGCGGGAGGTCGACACCGGCGTCGCGCAGCGCCTGGGCGATCGCCGAGCCGACGCCGCCGACCCGGGAGTTGTCCTCGACGGTGACGACCACGCGGTGCTTCTCGGCGAGCGGGGCCATGGCCTCGTCGACGGGCTTGACCCAGCGCGGGTCGACGACGGTGGTGGTGATGCCCTGCTTGTCGAGGAGGTCGGCGATCTCCAGGCACATCGGCGCGAGGGCGCCGACGGAGACGAGGAGCACATCGGGGGTGTCGGTGCCCGGCGCACGCAGGACGTCCATGGCGCCGACGCGCCCCACGGCCGGTACGGCGGGGCCGACGGCGCCCTTGGAGAAGCGCACGACGGTCGGCGCGTCCGTCACCTCGACGGCCTCGCGGAGCTGCGCGCGCACCTGTTCGGCGTCGCGCGGGGCGGCCAGCCGCAGGCCGGGGACGACCTGGAGGATCGACATGTCCCACATGCCGTTGTGGGAGGCGCCGTCGGTGCCGGTGACACCGGCCCGGTCCAGCACGAAGGTCACGCCGCACTTGTGCAGGGCGACATCCATCAGCACCTGGTCGAAGGCGCGGTTGAGGAAGGTGGCGTAGACGGCGAACACGGGGTGCAGCCCACCGGTGGCGAGGCCCGCCGCGGAGACCGCGCCGTGCTGCTCGGCGATGCCGACGTCGTAGATACGGTCCGGGAAGGCGTCCGCGAACTTCTTCAGACCGACCGGCTGCAGCATCGCCGCCGTGATCGCCACGATGTCGTCGCGCTCCTTGCCGAGCCGGACCATCTCGTCACCGAAGACGGAGGTCCAGTCGGCACCCGAGGCCTTGACCGGCAGGCCGGTGTCGGGGTGGATGGGGCCGATGCCGTGGAAGCGGTCGGCCTCGTCCTGGAGGGCGGGCTGGTAGCCGCGGCCCTTCTCGGTGAGGCAGTGCACGATGACGGGCCCGCCGAAGCGCTTGGCGCGCGACAGCGCGGACTCCAGGGCCTCGATGTCGTGCCCGTCGATCGGTCCGACGTACTTGAGCCCGAGGTCCTCGAACATGCCCTGCGGGGCGATGAAGTCCTTCAGCCCCTTCTTCGCGCCGTGCAGCGTCTCGTACAGCGGCCTGCCGACGACGGGGGTCCGCTCCAGCAGGTCCTTGCCCCGGGCCAGGAACCGCTCGTAGCCGTCGGTGGTCCGCAGGGTGGCCAGGTGGTTGGCGAGGCCGCCGATGGTGGGCGCGTACGACCGCTCGTTGTCGTTGACGACGATGACGAGGGGACGGTCCTTGGCGTCGGCGATGTTGTTGAGCGCCTCCCAGGCCATACCGCCGGTCAGGGCGCCGTCACCGATGACGGCGACCACGTGGTCGTCGCGTTCGCGGACCTGGTTGGCTTTCGCGAGGCCGTCGGCCCAGCCCAGGACCGTCGAGGCGTGGCTGTTCTCGATGACGTCGTGCTCGGACTCGGCCTGCGAGGGGTAACCGGACAGGCCGCCCTTCATCTTGAGCTTGGAGAAGTCCTGACGGCCGGTGAGCAGCTTGTGGACATAGGACTGGTGGCCCGTGTCCCAGAGCACCTTGTCCTTGGGCGAGTCGAAGACGCGGTGCAGGGCGATCGTGAGCTCGACCACGCCGAGGTTGGGGCCGAGATGGCCGCCGGTCTTGGACACCGCCTCGACGAGGAAGGTCCGGATCTCCTCCGCCAACTCGTCCAGCTGCTCCAGGCTGAGCCGGTCCAGATCGCGCGGTCCCCTGATGCGGGTCAGCAGCGGCACCCGTGCCTCCTTGCAATAGTGCTGATCGAGCGTTGCCTGGCTCGTCGAAGTCTAATGTTCCGCGATTCCCGCCGACGGCCGGGCGGGGGGTCCTGCATCACGCGAACGACCGTAGATCATCCTGCACAGAGGTGCCCATACGAAACGTCCGGGACAAAAGAGAAGTGCCCGACGCCAGATTCGACGCCGAGCACTTGTTCAAACGGAGGGCACTGACGTGCCCTGAAGGGGCGTGGGGCTGTGCCGACTTGCGGCTCCGCAGTGCGGGCGCGACCAGCCGAGGACAACCGGCACCCGCAGGACACCCCGCGCCCCAAGGGCGCTCAGGCGCGCCCCGCAGCTTTCTGGCTCTTACGGGACACCGAGTCGATGACCACCGCACCCAGCAGAACCGCACCCGTGATCATGTACTGGATCGACGTGTTCATGTTCAGCAGGTCCAGACCCGTCTGGATCGACTGGATCACCAACATACCCAGCAGCGCCGACCACACGGACCCACGCCCACCGAAGAGGCTGGTGCCACCGATGACCGCAGCCGCGATCGCGAGCATCAGCGTGTTGCCGCCACCGGCGTTGAGCGTCGCACTCGCGGTCTGACCCGCGAAGAACATGCCGCCCACCGCCGCGAACATGCCGGAGATGGCGAACACGGTGATCCGGATCATCGGCACGTTGATACCGGCACGACGCGCCGCCTCGATGCCGCCGCCGACCGCGAATACCTGGCGGCCGTACGGCGTGCGGCGCAGCACGAAGTCGACGACGACGAGGCACCCGAGGAAGATGACCAGGGCGTTGGAGACACCCTGAGCGTTGTTCAGCACGGCCGCGGCCGCGAACGACGCCACGGCGAGCGCGCCGACGCGCAGCAGGATCTCGCTGGTGGGCCGGAACGGCACACCGGCCGCCCGACGACGGCGCTGCTCGCTGAACGAGCCCACGGCCAGGGAGACGACACCGAGACCGGCCAGGATGTACGCGCCGACGATGGCCTGGTCCATGAAGAAGGAGTTCTGGCCCAGCAGCCTGATCGGGCCCTGCTCGGCCGGGATGTTGATCGTGCCGCTCTCGCCGAGCAGCCACAGCATCAGACCGTTCCAGCCGAGGAAGCCGGCCAGGGTCACGACGAACGCGGGTACGCCGATCTTCGCGAAGAACCAGCCGTGCAGGGAACCGATGCCGATACCGGTGAGGATGGTCAGGACCAGCGCCAGCCAGGCGTTCATACCGTGGGTGACCACGAACACGGCGAAGATCGTGGACGCGAGACCGCTGACGGAACCGACGGACAGGTCGATCTCGCCGAGCAGCAGCACGAACACCAGGCCGATGGCGAGCATGCCGGTGGCCGACAGGAAGTAGCTGATGTTGGAGAGGTTGTCCGCGCTGAGGAATCGATCATTCTGCAACTGGAAGATCGTCCAGATGACGATCAGGCCGATGAAGACCGGCAGCGAGCCCAGCTCGCCGCCCTTGACCTTGCGCTTGAACTCGGTGACATAGCCCTTGAGGCCCTCTTCGCGGACCAGCAGACGTGGGTCGACGACGGAGACGGGGGCCGCGGTGGGGTCGTCGGCGGGAGCGACGGTCGTCTGCTCCTCGACCACACCCTCGGACTTGGACTTTTCGCTCTTCACAGTCTTGGACGTGTCGCTCACTTTGCCGCCTCCGCGGTGCGCCCCGCACGACGGGTCACGGCGTTCTCCGTGGCACCCGTGATCGCGGCGATGATCTCTTCGTGGCTGGTGTCCTTCACGGAGAAGGAACCGTTGTTCTTGCCCAGGCGCAGTACGGCGACGGTGTCCGCGACAGCCTTCACATCGGCCATGTTGTGGCTGATGAGGATGACACCGAGGTTGCGGTCGCGCAGCCGCTCGACGAGGTCGAGGACCTGCGCGGTCTGCTCGACGCCGAGCGCGGCGGTGGGCTCGTCGAGGATGACGACCTTGGGGTCGCCGATGAGGGCGCGGGCGATGGCCACGACCTGGCGCTGACCGCCGGAGAGGCTGGCGATCGGGATACGGACGCTCGGGATCCGGATGGACAGCGTGCTCAGCAGCTCCCGGGCGTTCTTCTCCATCGACACCTCGTCGATGACGCCCTTGCGCAGCAGCTCGCGCCCGAGGTAGAGGTTGCCGACCACGTCGAGGTTGTCGCACAACGCGAGGTCCTGGTAGACCGTCGCGACGCCGAGTCCCTGGGCGTCGTGCGGCCTGTTGATGCTGACCGGGTTGCCCTCCCACTCGATAACGCCCTCATCGATGGGGTGTACACCCGCGATCGTCTTGACCAGGGTCGACTTCCCTGCGCCGTTGTCGCCCACCAGGGCGACCACTTCTCCGGCGTGAACCTCCAGCTCTACGTCGGTGAGTGCCTGCACCGCACCGAACCGCTTGGAGACTCCGCGCAACGCCAACACGGGCGTAGCGGACACGTGAACCATCTCCTTCGCCGCCTGACCGGCGGGGATGCCGCGCCTCGGGGGACAGGCGCGGAGGGATGCGCGTGGCGCTCCCGGGGCTGAACGCTCCGGGGCCGACCACGTACAAGGCTTACAAGGTGAACATGCGCAAAGCCGCTGCCTCGGCAGCGGTTCCGTCCGACGCCCGACCCGAAAGCGGGGTCTGAAGGTGGGGCGGGCGTCGGACAGGTTTCGCGGGACCGCTCTTCGGCGGTCATGGTCCCGGGCGGCCGCGTCGTCTCGCGGCCGCCCTGGACTCGACCCGGCTTACTGAAGGCCGGCGGCCTTGCAGGCCTTGGCGTACTCGGCGGTGCAGATGTCGGCGACGGTGTACAGCTTGTCCTTGATCACCGTGTCGTTGATGTTGGCCTTGGTGACCGAGACCGGGGTCAGCAGCTGCGAGGGCACCTTGTCGCCGGAGCCGCTGGTGAGCGTCTCGGTGGCGAGGTCCTTGATGTCCTTGCCCTCGAGCAGGTTGACCGCGAGCTGGGCGGCGGCGTCGGCCTCCGGCTTGAAGGCCTTGTAGACCGTGCTGGACTGCGTGCCCGCGACGATGCGCTGGATGCCGGCGAGCTCGGCGTCCTGACCGGTCAGCGGGATGCCGCTGATGCCGGCGCCCTTGAGGGTGGTGGCGATGCCACCGGCCATGCCGTCGTTGGCGGCGTAGACGCCCGCGATCTTCTTGGCGCCGATCTGGGTGATGGCCGCCGACATCTTCTGGCTGGCGACCGTGTCCTTCCACAGACCGGACTGCTCGTAGGCGATGTCGACCTTGCCGTCGAGGACCTTGTGGGCGCCCTCCTTGAACTGGCCGGCGTTCGGGTCGGCGTCGTCACCGTTGATCATGACGACCTTCGACTTCTTGGTCGCCTTGTCGCCGAGCGCGTCGAGGAGCGCCTGGCCCTGGAGCTCGCCGACCTTGACGTTGTCGAAGGAGACGTACGCCGAGACCGGGCCCTGCGCCAGACGGTCGTACGCGACGACCTTGATGCCCTTGTCGACCGCCGCCTGGATGGAGGACTTGATGGCGGCGGAGTCCTGGGCGCTGATCACGATCACCTTGACACCCTTGGTGATCATGGTGGTGACCTGCTGGGCCTGCTTGGACGCGTCACCGGCGGCGTTGGCGTACTCGACCTTGCAGTCCGAGCACAGCTCCTCGACCTTGTCCTCGAAGAAGGGACGGTCGAACTTCGCGTAGCGCTCGGTGACGCTGTCGGGGAGCAGCAGACCGATGGTCTTGCCGCCCTTGCTGCTGCCGCTGTCGGCGGAGTCGTTGTCGTCGCCGGCCTTGCCACAGGCCGCCACGGAGAGCGCCAGCGAAACCGCGGTGGCGCCGATCACGACTCTACGCATCGTTGCGTTCATTTGGGTTGTGCCTCCCTGACACGGGCCGCAGCGCTGCGGCCGAGGTGGCTGGAAGTCAACTCGGCCACACGTGCGACGTCAAGAAGTAAATCCTTAACGGGTTGGCAACGGCGCCTTTCGTTCTCTAAGTGAAGACAGGAGTGGCTGCGGACAACGTTCCGTCCAAAAGGGTTGAATCACCCATCTCGCTGAGGGCCAGAGCGAGGGCCCCGAGGACCTCCGCGCGACCGCCAAGTGCCCCTGGCAGCACCGAGAGTTGACGTGCGGCACTGGGGATGGCGTACCGGCCGACCGACTCCCTTATGGGCCCGAGCACCAACTCCCCGGCCTCGGCGAGATCGCCACCGAGGACCACGCGGCTCGGATTCAACAGATTGCAGAGATTGGCGACTCCACTGCCGATGTGTCGGCCGACGTCGGCGATCACCCGACGGCAGCCCGGATCTCCGTCCCTGCCCAGCCGTACGACGCCTTCCATGGTCAGGTCCGTGCCGTGGCTGGACCGGAGGAGCGGAAGCACATAGCGCGCCGCCGCGAAGGTCTCCAGACAGCCGCGGTTGCCGCAGCGGCAGACGGGGCCGGATTCATCAAGAGTAATATGCCCGATTTCTCCCGCGGTGCCACCCGGACCTCTGTAGATCTTGCCATCGATCACCAGTCCGGCACCAACGCCACTGGACACCTTGATGTAGGCCAGGTCGCGCACCCCTCGGCCGCTGCCCCAGACGAGTTCACCGAGGGCGCCGAGGTTGGCGTCGTTGTCCACGTGAACCGGAACGCCGAGGCGGTGGCGCATCTCGACGGCGGGCCTGGTGCCGGTCCAGCCCGGCAGGATGGCGGTGGAGCCCAGCGTCCCGGACTCCACGTCGATCGGTCCGGGCACGCCGAGGCCGACGCCCGCGATCTTCGTACGGTCCACACCCGTGGCGTCGACCAGACGGTTGACCAGCTGTTCCGCCCGGTCGAAGCCCTGGGTGGAGGAGGCGTCCACATCGAGCGGCTCCGACTCCTCGGCCAGCACCTGGTGGGCCAGATTTCCGATCGCGACGCGCAAATGGGTGTGGCCGAAGTCGACGCCGATGACGATGCCGGCATCCCCGCTCAGCGAGACCGCACGGGCCCGCCGGCCGCCCGCCGAGGTGGGCGTGACCTCGACCGTTCCCCCTTCCTTGAGTTCGCGCACGATATTGGAAACGGTGGCCGCGGACAGGCCGGTCGTCCGCGCGATCTCGGCCTGCGTGAGCGAGCCGGCGAGACGCACCGCCCGTACGACGCGCTCCAGATTTGCTCGGTGCAGCGACGACTGCGATCCCGGAGTCTCCATCGACTCATCCACTCCCGTCCAAGGCCGGGCGACCACCACGCCGCCCGTGACCCAGGTCACAGCAGCGGAACCCGGGTCACTTACAAGTTGTGAACTCCAAGCTCCGCTGAACGGGTTACCGCAGTCAAGTCCTTGACAGAAACTGGCATGACTGAATGACCACTAAATGTCACTCTGCGGCTACTTAAGGGTGGCGGAAGTGAGGCCGGCCTGGACCTGGCGCTGGAAGGAGAGGTAGACGACGAGCATGGGGATCATCGCGATCGTGACGCCGGCGAAGAGGACGGGCAGGTCGGAGGCGTAGCCCTGCTGCTGCTGAAGCTGGATGAGGCCCTGGGTGAGGACGTACCGCTCGGGATCGTCGCCGCTCTGCGGCTGCATCAGGACCGTGGGCAGGATGAACTGGTTCCACTGTCCGAGCGTGTTGAAGATGCCCACGCTGATCAGCCCGGGTTTGGCCATCGGCAGCATGACCTGGAAGAACGTCCGGGTGTGCGAGGCGCCGTCGAGGATGGCAGCCTCGAAGACAGCGGTGGGAAGTGTCCGGAAGAAGGCGTGCATGAAGAACACGGTGAACGGCATCGAGTAGGCGACGTAGACCAGGATCAGCCCCTGGTAGGTGTTCAGCATGTCGAGCCGCTTGACCATGAAGAACAGCGGGACGAGGGCCAGGAACACCGGGAACATCGCGCCGGCGACGAAGAAGTAGTACAGCAGCCGGTTGCCCCAGAACTGGTAGCGGGCCAGGACATAGGCGGCCATCGACCCGAAGAGCATGGTCAGCGGCACGGAGAAGGCCAGCACGAGGACCGTGTTGAGGAAGTAGTCGCCGATGCCCTTGTCCCAGGCGCGGGAGAAGACGTCGAGGGACCAGTTCTGCGGCCAGCCGAAGGCGGAGCCCGCGATCTGGGAGTCGGTCTTGAAGGAGCTGAGCACCAGCCACAGCAGCGGCAGCACGATCAGCAGCGCCCACAGTGCGAGGAAGCCGTGCGAGAACACGTTCAGGACGACGCCCTCGCCGCGGTCGCCGTCGGGCTTGCCCGGGCGTCCGTCCGGGGGCGGGCTGGTGGGTACGGAGTCGCCGTACGAGGTGGTCTTGAGGGGTGCGCTCATGATTCCCGTCTCTCCCGCTCAGAACTCGATGCGCTCGCGGCGGGTGGCGCGCAGCATGACCACGGACACGATCAGGGTGAGCAGCAGCATCACCACGCCCATGGCGCAGGCGTAGCCGCTCTTGCCGTAGTAGAGGAAGTTCCGCATCATCACGGTCGACATGACCTCGCTGTGGTGGTCCGGGCCGCCGCCGTACTCCCCGGAGGTCATGGTGGACACGAGGATGAACATGTCCATCGCCGCGATGCCGAGGTAGACCCAGGCGGTCTGCACGGAGTCCCACAGCAGCGGCAGGGTGATGCGGAGGAAGGTGTGGGTGCGGGAGGCCCCGTCGATCAGCGCGGCCTCGTAGATGTCCCTCGGGATGGACTGCATCGCGGCGGAGAACAGCACCAGGTAGAAACCGACGCCGTGCCAGACCACGACCAGGATCAGCGCCCACAGCACGAGGTTCGGCTCGTTCAGCCATTCGATGGGGTCGTTGGCGTCGACCAGTCCCAGCTTGACCAGGAACCCGTTGAGCATGCCGCCGCCGTCGGAGCGGTACACGGCCCCGAACAGCACGGCGAGGATCGCCAGCGACAGCACCTGCGGGAAGAAGTAGACGACCTTGTAGAACTTCGACCCCGCGACCCCCGACACCCCGCCGGCCCGGCCGCGTCCGCCCGCGTTGAGCATGAAGGCGAAGAACAGCGCGAGCAGGATGGTGATCACCGGGATGAACACCAGGAACAGGATGTTGTGCCAGATGGCACCCATGAAGATGTCGTCCCGGACCAACGCGGTGTAGTTGTCGATCCCGACGAACTCGAACGTCTGCGACTGCCCCTTCCAGTCGGTCAGCGAATAGCCGAAGGTCTGGATGTAGGGCCAGATGACGAAGATCAGATAAAGCGCCACGGGGACGAACAGAAACCCCGCGACGAACCTGTACTGCCCTTTGCGCATTGGCGAATTCCTGCCTTGGTGAACATGTGACGAGAGGCCGGCACCACCCAGGGGCGCGGGGAACTGTGCGACAAGCCACAACGAATCAGCAGCTCACAACGTCACACAGTCCCCACGGCGCTCCTCAACACGAACTAGTCGCGACGGTTCTTCTTCGACGCCGGATCCTTGGCCGCCTTGTCCACGGCGGCCTGCGCCCGCTTCAACCACTCCTTCGGCTGAATCCGCTTGGCCATCAACTCGTTGGACGCGTTCTGAATGGCCGTGTCCATCTCGCTGTACCACTCCGTGTACAGGTATCGGAAGGTGTCGTCACCGGCTGCCTTGGACACCTCGACGGTCGACTGCGTACCGGGCCGCAGCTGGACCCCGGTGTCGACACCGTCCTTCACGATGGTCAGGGAGTTCGCCTCCTTGGCGAACAGCGTCGACCATTCCCTGGAGAGCATCATCCGCATGAACTCCTGGGCCGCCGGCAGGTTATTGGCCTTGGCCGGGATGATGAACGGCTCGCCGGAGCCGGCGCGGATCGCCTCGAACGGCATGACGCTGTCGGGCAGCAGCGGCATCGGCATGAACTTCATGTCGAAGTCGTCCGGGGTCTGCTTCAGCTGCTCGTTCTCCAGCCATGAACCACAGGTGATGAACGCGGCCTTGTACTGGTTCCAGCGGGTCTGGGACTCGGTGTGGGTGAGGCCGTTGGTGCCGGGCATCAGATAGCCCTTCTCGACCACCTCGTAGATCGCCTCGACCCCCGCCTGGGCGGCGTCCGACCCGACGAAGGCCTTCGGGTCGAGGTTGTCGATCGCCTTCATGGCGTCCAAGCCGCCCTTCTTGGCGATCAGGTCCATGATGGCGACGTTGATGTAGTACGGGTATTTGCCCTGGTGGGCGAGGCCACCGATGTTCTGGGACTTGGCGTCCTTGCAGATGGCGAGGAAGTCGGCCCAGGTCTTGGGCTCCTCCCAGCCCTTCTCCTTGAAGAGCTTGCCGGAGTACCACAGGCCCCACACCGTGTAGATGTAGTTGAGGGCGACGACCTTGCCCTCCTGCAGACCCGGGTCGAGGGTGCCGGGGATGAGGGTGTCGCGGACCTTCTTGTCCGGGTCGTCGATCGAGGGCGCGTCGAGGACCGCGGCGAGGTCGAGGAGCTGGTCGTTCTTGTAGAGGACGTCGATCTTGATCTTCTGGGCGCCCGAGTCGTCCACGATGTCCGGCGGATTGCCCGCGTTGAAGCGTGGCTGGAGCTTGCCGGTGATCTCCTGGGTACCGGTGTGGCTGGAGGTGACGCCCCACTGCTTGTCGAAGTCGGCCTCCCACGCCTTGGCGTAGGCGTCGCCGTAGCCGCCCTTGAAGATCACGACGTCGAGCTTGCTGCCCTTCTTGACGCCGAAGGGGTTGGACGAGGAGGTCTTGCCCTGGGTGTCGTCCGACGAGTCGTCGCCTCCGCCGCCGCTGGCACAGGCGGACAGGAAGCTCATCGTGGGGACGGTGATCAGGCCCAGCGCCGCGGAGCGCTTGATCAGATCGCGGCGGCCGACTCCTCCGGGGGCGCTGCCGCCCACGCCTTCGGAGCCGTTGTCGTTCCCGGTGTTCTCAGCGGTAGTGGATCCCATGCTCAAGTCCTCGCCTTCTCCAGGACTCAGGCGGTGAACCGGATCCTCCCGGCACCGCGGTCGGTTCAAGCTGGGGTCGTGCGTGAGGATTCAACAGGGGCAAGGCGGCGGTGCGCGCATGACACGTCCGCGACCACCGCTATTTCCCCCCAGGTCATGCCTGTCCGCGGTTGTGCGACCACTATGCGGACGCCGACAGGTATAGTCCACTTCCCGCCGAGGGAGCAAGATCGAATGCAAGGTTGGCCGTTGGTCTTTTCCGAGTTGAGACCTCGCGGAAATATGAGCGCCCTTGGGTGCCCTGACGGAAAAATCCCCCGGCGTTGAACCCGGATGGCTTACTCAACGCCCTTGACACCACTCGCCACTTGAACCACTACTGGTGCCTGCGTAACGCGGTCGACAACGTTGTCCATCTCTGATCTTTTTCGATCAGGCGCAGGGAGGGTGCTCGCGCATGCGGCACGGTTGGGGTTCCACGGCGGCGCTCGGAGCGGCCGCGTCAGCACTGCTGGTGGCCTCGCAGGGGGCGGCCGTCGCGTTACCGGACCGGCCCTCGGCGGAGGACCGCGCCTTCGCGTCCTCCTTCGAGGCCGGGGACCGGGCACCGGACTGGCTCAACACCGTGGACACGGCACCCGACGGGACCAGGCGGGCCTCCGGTGTCGACGGCGGCTACAGCAGCGGCATCCCCGGCAATGTGACCGACCACGTCACGGAGGTCCGGGCGAGCGGCGAGAACACGGGCGCCGGCGAGGTGAAGGAGAACCTCGTCGACGGCGAGCCGGGCACGAAGTGGCTCACCTTCGCGCCCACGGGCTGGGCCGAGTTCGAGTTCGACGCCCCGGTCAAGGTGGTGACGTACGCGCTGACCTCGGCGAACGACGCCGCCGAGCGCGACCCGAAGGACTGGACGCTCCAGGGCTCCACGGACGGCAGCGGCTGGCAGACCCTCGACACCCGCTCCGGGCAGGACTTCGACGAGAGATTCCGGACGAAGTCGTACGACATCGGTGGCACCCCGGGCGAGTACCGGCACTTCCGGCTCGACATCACCGGGAACAACGGGGCCTCCGGCATCACGCAACTCGCCGACGTGCAGTTCTCCACGGGTGGCAGTGAGCAGGAGCCCGTGCCCAAGGACATGCGCTCGCTGGTGGACCGGGGTCCGAGCGGCTCGGCGACGGCGAAGTCCGGCATGGGGTTCACGGGGAAGCGGGCGCTGCGGTACGCGGGACGGCACACGGCGGACGGGCGGGCCTATTCGTACAACAAGGTCTTCGATGTGAATGTGGCCGTCGAGCGGGACACCGAGCTGGCGTACCGGATCTTCCCGTCGATGGCGGACGGCGATCTGGACTACGACGCCACGAACGTGGCGGTGGACCTGGCCTTCACGGACGGCACACTGCTCAGTGACCTCGGTGCCCGTGACCAGCACGGATTCCCGCTCACCCCACGCGGGCAGGGCGCGGCGAAGGTCCTGTACGTCAACCAGTGGAACGACGTGGTCGCGCGGATCGGGTCGGTCGCGGCCGGGCGCACGGTCGACCGGATCCTGGTGGCGTACGACTCGCCGAAGGGCCCGGCGAGGTTCCGGGGCTGGCTGGACGACGTACGGCTGAGGGTGCGGGCGCCCGAGCAGCCGAAGGCGCATCTCTCCGACTACGCGGTCACCACGCGGGGCACCAACTCCAGTGGCGGCTTCTCGCGCGGCAACAACTTCCCGGCGGCGGCCGTCCCCCATGGCTTCAACTTCTGGACGCCGGTGACCAACGCGGGCTCGCTCAGCTGGTTGTACGACTACGCGCGGGCCAACGACGCGGACAACCTGCCGACGATCCAGGCGTTCAGCGCGAGTCATGAGCCGAGCCCCTGGATGGGTGACCGGCAGACGTTCCAGGTGATGCCGTCGGCCGCGTCCGGCACCCCTGAGCTGGGCCGTACGGCACGGGCGCTGGCGTTCCGGCACGAGAACGAGACGGCCCGGCCGTACTACTACGGGGTGCGGTTCGAGAACGGGATCAAGGCGGAGCTGGCGCCCACGGACCATGCCGCCGCCCTGCGGTTCACGTATCCCGGCGACGACGCGAGCGTGCTCTTCGACAATGTGACGGACCAGGCGGGTCTGACGCTCGACAGGACGGCCGGGACCGTCACCGGATTCTCGGATGTGAAGTCCGGGCTGTCGACGGGAGCGACCCGGCTCTTCGTCTACGGGGTCTTCGACTCGCCGGTGACGGACGGGAGTGCGGCCGGGGTGAAGGGGCATCTGCGCTTCGACGCGGGCGCCGACCGCGCGGTGACCCTCCGCCTCGCGACCTCCCTCATCAGCCTCGACCAGGCGGCGGCCAACCTGCGCCAGGAGATCCCGGAGGGGACGGACTTCGAGACGGTACGGGACCGGGCGCGGGACCGGTGGGACCGGATCCTCGGCAAGGTGGAGGTCGAGGGCGCGACCCCGGACCAGCTGACGACGCTGTACTCGAACCTCTACCGGCTGTATCTGTACCCCAACTCCGGCTTCGAGAAGGTCGGTTCGAAGTACCGGTACGCGTCGCCCTTCTCCCCCATGCCGGGCCCGGACACGCCGACGCACACCGGCGCGAAGATCGTCGACGGCAAGGTGTACGTCAACAACGGCTTCTGGGACACCTATCGGACGACATGGCCCGCGTACTCGCTGCTGTCGCCCGGTCAGGCGGGTGAGATGGTCGACGGTTTCGTGCAGCAGTACAAGGACGGCGGCTGGACCTCCCGCTGGTCCTCCCCCGGCTACGCGGACCTGATGACGGGCACATCGTCGGACGTGGCGTTCGCGGACGCATACGTCAAGGGCGTGGACTTCGACGCGACGGCGGCGTACGAGGCGGCCCTGAAGAACGCGACGGTCGTACCCCCGTCCTCAGGCGTGGGCCGAAAGGGCATGGCCACCTCCCCCTTCCTCGGCTACACGAGCACCGGCACGCACGAGGGCCTGTCATGGGCGCTGGAGGGCTACCTCAACGACTACGGCATCGCCCGGATGGGCCAGGCCCTGTACCGGAGGACGGGCGAGAAGCGCTACAAGGAGGAGTCTGCGTACTTCCTCAACAGGGCCCGGAACTATGTGAAGTTGTTCGACGGGAAGGCCGGGTTCTTCCAGGGCCGGGACGACACCGGGGCCTGGCGGATGGACTCCTCGAAGTACGACCCGCGCGTCTGGGGCCACGACTACACCGAGACCAACGGCTGGGGCTACGCCTTCACCGCACCCCAGGACAGCAAGGGCCTGGCCAACCTGTACGGCGGCCGGAGCGGCCTCGCGAAGAAGCTGGACACGTACTTCTCCACGCCGGAGACCGCGTCCCCCGAGTTCGTCGGCTCGTACGGCGGGGTCATCCACGAGATGACCGAGGCGCGTGACGTACGGATGGGCATGTACGGCCACTCCAACCAGGTCGCGCACCACGCGACCTATATGTACGACGCGGCCGGACAGCCGTGGAAGGCGCAGGAGAAGGTCCGCGAGGTGCTGTCCCGCCTCTACACCGGCAGCGACATCGGCCAGGGCTACCACGGCGACGAGGACAACGGCGAGCAGTCGGCCTGGTACCTGTTCTCCGCGCTCGGCTTCTACCCCCTGGTGATGGGCAGCGGCGACTACGCGATCGGCTCACCCCTGTTCACCAAGGCCACGGTCCATCTGGAGAACGGCGAGGACCTGGTGGTGAAGGCCCCGGACAACAGCGCGCGGAATGTGTACGTGCAGGGGTTGAAGGTCAACGGCAAGGCGTGGACCTCGACTTCCCTTCCTCACTCGCTGATCGCCGAGGGCGGGATCCTGGAGTTCGACATGGGGCCGGAGCCGTCGACGTGGGGCACGGGTGAGGGGGCGGCGCCGGTGTCGATCACGAAGGGGGACGAGGTGCCGTCGCCGCGTGCGGATGTGATCGAGGGGGCCGGTGAGCTGTTCGACAACACGTCGTCGACGAAGGTGTCGGTGGAGAGGATCGCTCTGCCAACCTCCGGTCGGACCAAGGTGGTTCAGTACACGCTGACCTCCGCCGACCGAACCGACGCCCCCACCGGCTGGACCCTCCAGGCCTCCGCCGACGGGACCACCTGGAAGACCCTCGACAGACGCTCCGGCGAGTCGTTCACCTGGGACCGGCAGACGAGGGCGTTCTCGATTCCGGCGCCGGGAACCTACAAGCACTACCGGCTGGTGCTCGACAACGCGGCCACTGTGGCGGAGGTGGAGTTGCTCGCTTGATATTCCGCAGTCATCGGTTCGTCGTCCGAGGGGCTGGACATCGCGGAGGCCGTTCAGGTCAACCTCGGCGACCGTACGCCGTGTGACGTCACGCTGTGGACTCAGGGCGTCTTCGGCCTCTCGCAGGGCAACCTCGAGTCCCTGGTCCTGGAGCTGCCCAAGTACGACTTCGCGATCCTCGTGCTCACGTCTGACGACATGACCGTCACTCGTGGGGTGGAGAGGCCGGCGGCGAGGGACAACGTCCTGTTCGAGCTCGGCCTGTTCATCGGCGCACTGGGCCGCGAGCGCACCTACATGCTCTACGACCGCACCAATCCGCCCTCACTGCCGACGGACCTGGCGGGGATCGTCCCGGCGCTGTTCCAGCCGCGAGACGACGGTGATCTTCTCAAGGCGGTCGCGCGTCCGTGTTACGACATCCGGCGGCATATCGAACGTCTGGGCCTCAGGCCCGACAGGGCACTGCGGAACCTCCAGCAGGCGACGACCACTGTGGAGGCGGCCGGCGCGAGCGTGCAGAAGCTCATTCGGCTGCTGGCCGAGTCGCGCGTGCTGGAGATGGACGTCTTCACTCAGTACTTCGGCGGCATGATCGGTCCCGGCGAACTGGCAGAGGTGAAGCGGAACTGAAGATTTCAAGGGCGAGTTGGGCGACGAGGAACGGGACCGGGACGAAGACGATGACAAAAACGAAGAGGAGGACGACGGCGAGGATGAGGACAGGTAGGAGGGCAGGGCGTCCGTCGGGGCACTGCCCCACTCCGGGTTCGCGGTTGGGCTCAGGGTGTAGTCGAGGGTGCCACCGTCCTGGACGAAGGACGCCGACAGCCGGGGACGAGTACTCGCTCGGCCGTTGATCTTCAGAGCTTGAATGTAGAGGGCCTCTGCCGCCGCTCCGGTCGCGTGGATCTCGATGAACCGCGAAGAGGCCGGGGCCGTGTTGTGCGAGACCATCCAGGTGTACCGGGCCGCCGGTGCCCTCTACGAAGCCGGTGCCCGTGGCCGGGGTGAAACAGGGGGCCCAGCAGACGGCGGTGACGGCCGCGGGGGCGCCGTTCAGCCCTGCCGCGGCGGCCCAGAGGGTGGGTGCGCCGACCCGGCGCACCCACCCGCGTTCCGTCCGTCCTGTGTCAGGCCGGGCCGGGGCGGCCGCTCAGCCCACCCGGCAGGGCAGCGTCGTGGCGGTATCACCTCCCGAGCCCTGGACCACATAGCCGAAGTTGGCGCTCTGTCCTGGCGCGAGCGAGCCGTTCCAGTTGGCGTTGTGCACCATCACCGCCTGGCCGTTGTAGGTGGGGTTGCCGTTCCAGAGGCTGTCGATCTTCTGGCCGCTCGGCAGCGTCCAGTCGACCATCCAGCCGAGCATGGGCACGTCGCCGGTGTTGGTGACGACGACCTCGGACTGGTAGCCGCCGCTCCAACTGCCCGTCGTACGGCGGGTCGCGGAGCACTGGCCCGGTACCGGCTCGCTGGGGTTTCCGGGCTCCTTGATGCCGGTCACCTCACCGTTGCCGCCGTCGAAGACGACGTCGGAGCAGGAGTAGAAGGTCTCCTGGCTGTCGGAGCGCTGCCAGACCATGTAGATGAGGTGACGGCCCGACTTGTTCGCCGGGAGCTGTCCCCGCCAGGAGTAGTTGGCCTCGACCGTGCCCGGGGAGCCGTTGAGCGGCGGGTGGTCGACGCTCAGGAACGGCTGCGCCTCCATGTCGTTCCAGGTGAGCGTCTTGGTCGGGTCGAAGCCGTCCTTGGTGATGTAGACGTAGAACCAACCAGGGTGCGCCGCCCACGCGTTGTAGGAGAAGTCGACGTTCGCGCCCGAGGTGAGGTGGGTGAGCGGCCAGTCGGCGCTCGGGGTGTTGAAGCCGGTGAAGTTGGTGTTGCCGCCGCTGCACAGCTGACCGTCCGGGACGAAGCCGCGGGTGCGGCCGGCGCCGTCCGAGCGGAGCACCGAGAACCAGTTGTAGAACGGGGTCGTTCCGCTGACCTGCTGTGCGGAACGACAGGCCGGGTTGATCGGTTTGATCTCCCCGGTGTCGGTCAGCCCGTCCTGCCAGCACAGGAAGGTACGGCTGCCGGGCTTCATCGGGGTGCCGTGGGCCTCCGCCTTGCCGCTGCCGGCCGACAGGACCAGGCCGAGCGCCGGGATCGTGGTGACGAGGGCGAGCAGGACGAGGAAGAGGGCCCGGTGGCGTTTGGGCAGCCTTAATCGCAGGATTGGCACGTGCATGACAAGCGCTCCTTGGTGTACGGCCTGGGGGGACGTGCGCATGTGCATGTAGGTGGGTGCGGATGACTTCGTACACAGAGGTGCGGGGTGGGAACGGACCCCGGGGGCGGGTTCCGGTCCGCCACTCGATATGGGAGCGCTCCCACCCCCACCTTCTTCGGAAGCTAGCGCGCGGAGGTGTGGTTGTAAACGCCTGCGCGTGGGGTCGTTGGGAATGCCCGGAGGCGGGGCCCTCGGGAACGTCCGACGCGCGCCGACGCACAAGGGCCGCGCCCGGCTGGACGCGGCCCCCGCGATGACAGAAAACCGTATGGCACGGAAATGCACGGACCGTCGGCCCACCGCTGGTGAGGCGACGCCGTGGGATGTCACCGATCGTCGAAGGAACTCCTTTCCGCGAGAGCGGCCGTCGAGAACGACTGTGCGGGACGAAGCTGAGGCGGACCTGAAGTCGGTGGTGGAGTGCCGTCACACCGGAACGGACGGGACCGAGGGCGCCGAGACGGTGTCGACGGCGGGGAGTTCGGTGGTGCCCGCGGGCGGGAGTTCGATGGTGAACTCCGTGTGGCCGGGCTCGCTGACCACGTCGAGGCGGCCGCCGTGGGCCGAGACGATCGCGGCGACGATGGCGAGGCCGAGGCCCGAGCCGCCCTCGTGGGGGTTGGCGCGGGAGCGGGACACATCGGCGCGGGTGAAGCGTTCGAAGACCGAGGGGAGGAGGGCGGGCGGGATGCCGGGACCGTCGTCCCGTACCCGGACGACGCATGATGTCGCCGTGGCCTCCACCGCGGCGGTGACCGTCGTACCCGCAGGGGTGTGCACCCGGGCGTTGGCCAGCAGGTTGGCCACCACCTGGTGGAGGCGGGCCTCGTCGCCGGTGACCAGGGCCGGGGCGTCCAGGAGCAGGGACAGCTGCCAGTTGTGGTCCTCGCCCGCCGCCCGCGCGTCCCAGACCGACTCCGCGACCAGGGCGGCGAGGTCCACCTCGGTGGACTCCAGGGGGCGGCCCTCGTCGAGGCGGGCGAGCAGCAGCAGGTCCTCCACCAGGCCCGTCATCCGTGCCGACTCCGCCGAGATACGGCGCCAGGCCAGGGTCGGCTCGATCTTGTCGGTGCCGCGGTTCATCAGTTCCGCGTAGCCGGCGATGGACGCGAGCGGCGTACGGAGTTCATGGCTGGCGTCGGCGAGGAAGCGGCGCATGCGTTCCTCGCTGCGCTGGCGCTGGGCGAGGGAGGCCTCGACGTGGTCGATCATCCGGTTGAGGGCGGCGCCGACCTGGCCGGCCTCGCTGCCGGGGTCGGTGTCGCGTTCGGGGACGCGGGTCAGGCCGGTGACCTCGCCCCGGTCGAGGGGGGACCGCGAGACCTCCACGGCGGTCGCGGCGACCCGGCCCAGCGGGCGCAGCTGTCGCCGGATGACGACCGCGCAGACACAGCCCGAGACGATGAGGCCGACGGCGGCGACGACCGCCTCGACGGTCACCAGGTCGCCGATCATCTCCTGGACGTCGCCCATGGGGAGGCCGGTGAGGACGTACAGGCCGTCGCCGGTCAGGGCGGTGATCCGATAGGTGCCGAGGCCGGGGACCGTGCGGGTGTGGGTGGAGCCGTCGGCCTCGATGCCTTCGAGCGCGGCGCGCTGGGCGGAGCTCAGGGCCTCCGGGTCGCCGCCCGAACCGATGACCTCGGCGGTGGTGATGTTCCCCTCCGCGTCGAGCCGGGCGGCCAGGGTGCCCACGGCCTGGCCCTGCTCCCGCAGGAACGCCAGGTCGGTGTGGTCGCGGGGGCCGACGCTCACACCTCCCAGGCTGCGCTCGGCGGCGTTGGCGACCCGCTCGTCGAGGGCGCCGAGCAGCGAGGCCCGCTGGGCGAAGACCGTGGTGAGCGCCATGGCGACGCACACCGCGACCAGGGTGGCCGAGATGAAGAAGAGCAGGCGGGTGCGCAACGAGCGGCTCCGCAGCGTCGGCAGGGGACGCCGAAAGCCGCCGCGTGGTGTGCGTGACGGGCGCCGGGTGCGGTTTCGCCAGGTCCGCGAAGGCCCCCGGGAGCCCCGTCCCGTCGTCCGCGCGGGCCGCCGGGAGCGGTCCCGCCCGTATGCCGTCCAACGAGTCGTCATCTTCCGTCCTCCCCCGCCCGGATCGCGTATCCGACCCCGCGCACCGTGTGGATCATCGGCGCCCTGCCCTTGTCGATCTTGCGGCGGAGGCTGGAGATGTAGACCTCCACCAGGTTTCCGCCGCCGTCGAAGGAGCTGCTCCAGACGTGGTCGAGGATCTGGGCCTTGCTCAGCACCTGGCGCGGGTGGCTCAGCATCAGGCTGAGCAGGTCGAACTCCTTGGCGGTCAGCCGGACCGGCGTACCGTCGCGGTGCACCTCGCGGCTCTCCTCGGTGAGGACGAGATCGCCGAGCACGAGGGCGCGGTCGTCCGACGGCCTGCTCTCCTCGACGCCGGCCCGGCGCAGCAGCCCGCGCAGCCGCAGGACGACCTCCTCCAGGGAGAACGGCTTGGTCACGTAGTCGTCCGCGCCCGCCGAGAGTCCGTCGATACGGTGCTCCAGCGCGTCCCGGGCGGTGAGCATGAGCACCGGCAGCTTCGGGTTCTCGTGGCGCAGCCGCCGCAGCACCTGGAGGCCGTCGAGGTCGGGCAGCATCCCGTCGAGGACGACGGCGTGCGGGGCGCAGCCGCGGGCGGCCTTGAGCGCGCTCTGTCCGTCGGCCGCCGGGTAGGGGCGCCAGCCCGCCTCGGTGACGGCCACGGACAGCAGTTGGGTGAGTCCGGGTTCGTCGTCGACGATGAGGACGCGGACTCGGCCGTTTCGGGTCGCGGAGATGCCTGCCATGTCCGAATCCTGTACCGAATGCCTGAGGGAACCCTGTGTTCCGGCTGAGGCGCAGCCGTGCGACCCGGACAGATGGCGTGACATGGCGGAGGGCCGCACCCCCGTCGCCGGGGATACGGCCCTCAACTGCCGTACCGGTCCGCTTACTTGCGGATCAGGCTGCGCAGCACGTACTGCATGATGCCGCCGTTGCGGTAGTAGTCGGCCTCACCGGGGGTGTCGATGCGGACGACCGCGTCGAACTCGACACCGGTGTCGGTGGTGACCTTGACCGTGCGCGGCGTGGTGCCGTTGTTGAGCTCCTCGACGCCGGTGAAGGAGAAGGTCTCCTCGCCGGTCAGACCGAGGGACTCGGCGTTGGCGCCCTCGGGGAACTGGAGCGGGAGGACGCCCATGCCGATGAGGTTCGAGCGGTGGATGCGCTCGTACGACTCGGCGATGACGGCCTTGACGCCGAGGAGCGCGGTGCCCTTGGCGGCCCAGTCGCGGGACGAGCCGGAGCCGTACTCCTTGCCGGCCAGGATGGCCAGCGGGACGCCCTGCTCGATGTAGTTGCGGGAGGCGTCGTAGATGAACGCCACCGGCGCGCCCTCGACGGTGAAGTCGCGGGTGTAGCCGCCCTCGGTGCCCGGCGCGATCTGGTTGCGCAGGCGGATGTTGGCGAACGTGCCGCGGATCATGACCTCGTGGTTGCCTCGGCGGGAGCCGTAGGAGTTGAAGTCACGACGCTCCACACCGTGCTCGGTGAGGTACTTGCCGGCCGGGGTGTCGGCCTTGATGGCACCGGCCGGGGAGATGTGGTCGGTGGTGACCGAGTCGCCCAGCTTGGCCAGCACACGGGCGCCGGTGATGTCGGAGACCGGGGTGGTCTCCATCGTCATGCCGTCGAAGTACGGGGGCTTGCGGACGTACGTCGACTCGGCGTCCCACTCGAAGGTGTTGCCGGTCGGGATCGGCAGCGCCTGCCACTGGGCGTCGCCCGCGAAGACGTCCTGGTAGGACTTGCTGAACATGTCCTCGCCGATGGCGTTCGCCACGACGTCGTTGACCTCGGCCTCGGAGGGCCAGATGTCGGCCAGGAAGACCGGCTTGCCCTCCTGGTCCGTGCCGAGGGCGTCGCGCGTGATGTCCACCTTCATGGAGCCCGCGAGGGCGTACGCGACGACCAGCGGCGGGGAGGCCAGGTAGTTCATCTTGACGTCGGGGTTGATCCGGCCCTCGAAGTTCCGGTTGCCGGAGAGGACCGAGGTGACCGCGAGGTCGTGCTCGTTGACGGCCTTGGAGACCTCCTCCGGCAGCGGGCCGGAGTTGCCGATGCAGGTGGTGCAGCCGTAACCGACGAGGTTGAAGCCGACCTTGTCCAGGTAAGGCGTCAGACCGGCCTTGTCGAAGTAGTCGGTGACGACCTTCGAGCCCGGGGCGAGGGTGGTCTTGACCCACGGCTTGCGGGTCAGGCCCTTCTCCACCGCCTTCTTCGCGACCAGCGCGGCGGCGACCATGACGTACGGGTTCGAGGTGTTGGTGCAGGAGGTGATGGCCGCGACCGTCACCGCACCGTGGTCGATCTCGTAGGTCGAGCCGTCGGGGGCGGTGACCAGGGTCGGGCGGGTCGGGATGCCGTTGTGCTCGGCCGGGGCGTCGGAGGCCGGGAAGGACTCCTTGCCCGCCTCGTCGTCCTCGGCGACGTAGTTGCGCACGTCCTGCGCGAACTGCTGCGCGGCGTTGGCGAGGACGATGCGGTCCTGCGGGCGCTTCGGGCCGGCGATGGACGGGACGATCGTGGAGAGGTCGAGCTCGAGCTTCTCGGAGAAGTCGGGCTCGGCGGCCGGGTCCAGCCAGAGGCCCTGCTCCTTGGCGTACGCCTCGACGAGCGCGACCTGCTGCTCGTCGCGGCCCGTCAGCTTCAGGTACTTCAGGGTCTCGCCGTCGATCGGGAAGATCGCGGCGGTGGAGCCGAACTCCGGCGACATGTTGCCGATGGTGGCGCGGTTGGCGAGGCTCGTCGCCGCCACACCCTCGCCGTAGAACTCGACGAACTTGCCGACGACGCCGTGCTTGCGCAGCATCTCGGTGATCGTGAGCACGAGGTCCGTGGCGGTGGTGCCGGCGGGCAGCTCACCGGTGAGCTTGAAGCCGACGACGCGCGGGATCAGCATGGAGACCGGCTGGCCGAGCATCGCGGCCTCGGCCTCGATGCCGCCGACGCCCCAGCCGAGGACGCCGAGGCCGTTGACCATGGTGGTGTGCGAGTCGGTGCCGACGAGGGTGTCGGGGTACGCCTGGCCGTTACGGACCATGACCGTACGGGCCAGGTGCTCGATGTTCACCTGGTGGACGATGCCGGTGCCCGGCGGGACGACCTTGAAGTCGTCGAAGGCGGTCTGGCCCCAGCGCAGGAACTGGTAGCGCTCGCGGTTGCGGCCGTACTCCAGCTCGACGTTCTGCGCGAAGGCGTCGTTCGTGCCGAACTTGTCGGCGATGACGGAGTGGTCGATGACCATCTCGGCCGGGGAGAGCGGGTTGACCTTCGCCGGGTCGCCGCCGAGTGCCTTGACGGCCTCACGCATGGTCGCGAGGTCCACGACACAGGGCACACCGGTGAAGTCCTGCATGATCACGCGGGCCGGCGTGAACTGGATCTCCTGGCTGGGCTGGGCCTGCGAGTCCCAGCCGCCAAGAGCACGGATGTGGTCGGCGGTGATGTTCGCGCCGTCCTCGGTACGGAGCAGGTTCTCCAGCAGGACCTTGAGGCTGTACGGAAGGCGGGCCGAGCCTTCCACCTTGTCCAGCCGGAAGATCTCGTACGACTCGTCGCCCACCTGCAGCGTGCTGCGGGCGTCGAAGCTGTTCGCCGACACGACAGTCTCCTTCATTCCATGTGCGCGTACCACCGCATCCTGCCGCCACGCCCACTTGGCCGATCCGCTAAGGTAAGGCTAAGTTAGGTAACCCTTACCGTCAGACTGGCGATGGCGTGTGACTGAGGTGCGCCTTCGGCAGATATCTCGATGTCGAGATAACTCTAATACACGAGGCTCGGATGGTCATGCCCAGGAGACGTGTGGGGTGTCTCAACGAAGCCGGGGCGGTCTCGGCCTTGACGGCAGCGGGCCGTGGTGCGCCGCTCCGGTCTTCCGCCTCCCGCGGGGCGGGCCGCTGAGGGCCGATCCCGGCCGGTCGTCGGTGTGACGGCTGCGGCCAGCGAGGGCCCGCGCGCACTGTTCGACCGACTCCCGGGAGCAGGCCGCCGAGCGTACGCCGCCCACCGCGCCCACCCGCCCGGACGCTCGCACCGCCCGGCCGCCGGGGACCCGGACGGCGTAGGACCTGTTGCGCAATCCCGTCGTCCGCCCGAAGAGCAGGCGGGACTCTCACAACAGGCCCCAGGAGACATCGCCCTATCGGGCAGAGTCCGCCGAGGTGATGGTCGGCAGCTCGCGATGCACTCACGCACCCGTTCCGCCGCTCTCCGCGCTACTTGTGGCGCCGCCACTCGCGTCCGCCGTCGCGAGAGACATACAGCCCCTCACGACGCCCCCTTGGCACCCTCGTCCGGCACCCGCACGAAGCCCCCCGGCGCCCCCTTGAACGAGACCCGCGACGCCTCCATGTCCGTATGCTCCGCGTGCTGGGCGACCGTACGGCCGTCGCGGCTGACGATGCGCCAGGCGGTGGCGGCCGGCCCCTCGTCGTCCTCCACGTTGCCGAGGTCGTACGTCAGGAGCAGCGAGCCGTCGTCCGCGCGCACCACGTCGGCGGGTGCGCCGGCCATCTCGATGACGTCGGCGGGGCGCGGATGAGGGTCTCGCAGGACGCGCTTGTACTTCGCCTCGCGGTCCTTGGAGTTCCCGTCGCCGGCGCCACCGTCGTCGGAGCCGCCCGGGCTGCCGGCGACCAGCGCCAGCACCGCACTCGTCATGGCCACGAGCCCGACCGTCCGCCTGCCGCGTTTCGTTAAAAATGCCGTGGCCGCATCCTCACACCAAGTAACGGCCGTCTTCGGGGAAACAAGTAACCCGAACAGACCACCCAAGAGGCGCCATCTCATATCTGAGATAACCTCACCCTCATGGGAGACGACTACCTCGTACGCATCGGCAAGCTCATCCGTGACGCCAGGCAGCACAGGGGCTGGACTCAGGCACAGCTGGCGGAGGCGCTCGGCACCAGTCAGAGTGCCGTCAACCGCATCGAGCGCGGCAACCAAAACATCAGCCTTGAGATGATCGCTCGAATCGGTGAGGCCCTGGACAGCGAGATCGTGTCGCTGGGGTACGCGGGTCCGATGCATCTGCGGGTGGTCGGCGGGCGCCGACTGTCCGGCGCCATCGACGTGAAGACCAGTAAGAACGCGTGCGTCGCCCTGCTCTGCGCATCCCTGCTGAACAAGGGGCGGACGGTGCTGCGGAGGGTGGCCCGGATCGAGGAGGTGTACCGCCTTCTGGAGGTGCTCGGCTCCATCGGCGTCCGCACCCGGTGGATCAACGACGGCGTCGACCTGGAGATCGTGCCCCCGGCCCAGCTGGATCTGGAGGCGATCGACGCCACGGCGGCCCGTCGTACGCGGTCCATCATCATGTTCCTCGGACCGCTGCTGCACCGCCTGGACCACTTCAAGCTGCCCTACGCCGGTGGCTGCGACCTCGGCACACGGACCATCGAGCCGCACATGATCGCGCTGCGCCGGTTCGGGCTCGACATCACCGCCACCGAGGGGCTGTACCACGCCGAGGTCGACCGGTCCGTGACCCCCGGCCGCCCGATCGTGCTGACCGAGCGCGGCGACACCGTGACCGAGAACGCGCTGCTCGCCGCCGCGCGCCACGCCGGTGTGACCGTCATCCGCAACGCCTCCTCCAACTACATGGTCCAGGACCTGTGCTTCTTCCTGGAGGCCCTAGGCGTACGGGTGGAGGGCATCGGCACCACCACGCTCACCGTGCACGGCGTGCCGCACATCGACGTGGACGTCGACTACTCGCCCTCCGAGGACCCCGTGGAGGCGATGAGCCTGCTGGCCGCCGCCGTCGTCACGGAGTCCGAACTGACCGTGCGCCGGGTGCCGATCGAGTTCCTGGAGATCGAACTGGCGGTTCTGGAGGAGATGGGTCTCGACCACGACCGCTCGCCGGAGTACTTCGCCGACAACGGCCGTACCCGTCTGGTGGACCTCACCGTCCGTCCCTCGAAACTCCAGGCGCCGATCGACAAGATCCACCCCATGCCGTTCCCCGGCCTGAACATCGACAACGTCCCGTTCTTCGCGGCCATCGCCGCCGCCGCACAGGGCAAGACCCTGATCCACGACTGGGTCTACGACAACCGGGCGATCTATCTGACCGACCTCAACCGCCTCGGCGGACGCCTCCAGCTGCTGGACCCGCACCGGGTGCTGGTCGAGGGCCCGACCCGCTGGCGCGCCGCCGAGATGATGTGCCCGCCCGCGCTGCGGCCGGCCGTGGTCGTCCTCCTCGCGATGATGGCGGCTGACGGCACGTCCGTGCTGCGCAACGTGTACGTCATCAACCGCGGCTACGAGGAGCTGGCGGAGCGGCTGAACTCGGTGGGGGCGCAGATCGAGACGTTCCGGGACATCTGAGCGCTGGTACCGCCGCACCCTGTCTGACCTGCGGTGATGCGGGTCTGGAGGGGGTGCGGCGGCACCTGTGGGACTTCTCCGGGACTTTGGGCCCGGACTGGGCTTTGCCGGTCGGTTTGCGGCTACGCGAAGACCGCGTCGACGGCGGCGCTGCCTCGAGCTCCAGCGGGGGGCAGGAAGTGGGCGTACTTGACGGAGACCGGCCCGGCGCCCCGCAAGGGGTCGGCCCCCCGGGCAACTGCGGGCGCCTCCCTCGTACGGCACCGGCAACCGCAGGTCGCAACGGAGGCTGCCGTGAGGATCGTACGGCGCGTCCACAGCCGCAGGGGCAGCCACGAGACCCAGGACCGGGCGACGCCCTGGTCACGGCAGGTGCGGATGCGGGCTCTGGGGGTGCGGTGAGCCAGGCGTTGATGCGGGCGAGGTTGATCGCGGCTCCGGTGAGGGTGGGTACCGACAATGGCCCATTACGGCGGTGCTGCCCGGGCCGCAGGCTCGGGTCTGCGGCCACTCGAGGCCGGGGCAGAGGACGCCGGTACGCCTCGTCAGGGCTCGGAGCCCACCGAGAGCTTGCGCACGGCCGGCGAGCGGTTCGGTCTCCGGGTCTGAGCGAGACGCTCCTGCCACTCGCCGAGCGCCTGCGCAGGCACCAGGCCGACCGCTCCTGACGCGGACTCCCGGCAGCCACGCCAAGCAGGTTGCCGGGATGACTAGGCTGTGGTCAGGGCCGAGAAACAAGGGAAACAGGGGATCATGGCGATTGGGGACAAGCCCATGCCCAGACGGCCCCGGCCGTCGATGGCGGATGTCGCCCGTCACGCTGGTGTCGCGCCGCAGACAGTTTCGCGCGTGTCCAACGGCCACAGCAACGTCGACCCGGCGACCAGGCAGCGGGTCGTGGAGTCGATGCAGGCGCTGGGCTACCGGCCGAACGGAGCCGCACGCGCGCTCAAGAGCGGGCGGTTCAACACGATCGGTGTCATCACCTTCACGCTCGATTCGTTCGGAAACACGCGCACGCTCGACGCCATAGCCAGGGAAGCCGCACACGCCAAGTACGCCGTCACCCTCATCCCCGTGTCGGACCCGACCATGGGCAGGGTTTCCGGTGCCTACGACCGGCTCAGCGAGGCGGCCGTCGACGGAGTGATCCTCGTCTTCGAGGCGCATCTCCTGGACAATGCGGAGTTCAGCCTCCCACCAGGGGTTCCGATGGTGGTTGTCGACTCCGACACCGGCCCCGGTTACACCGTGGTGGACACCGATCAGGCACTGGGCGCTCGTCAGGCGACGGAACACCTGCTGGAACTCGGCCACCGGCAGGTGTGGCACATCGCCGGACCCCCGACGTCGTTCTCCGCAGCCCATCGGGTCGAGTCCTGGCGGCGCACCATGCAGGATGCCGGCATCGTCCCGCCCCCGGTGCTGTACGGCGACTGGACCACCAGATCCGGATACCGGCACGGGTTGACTCTGGGGCGGAGGCCGGAGGTCACGGCGATCTTCGCCGCGAACGATCATATGGCGCTCGGTGTCATGCGTGCCCTTCACGAGCTCGGCCGCCGGATTCCCGACGACATCAGCGTGGTGGGGTTCGACGACATGGAGGAGGCACATGCCTTCTGGCCGCCGCTGACCACCGTGCGGCAGGACTTCGCCGCGGTCGGCCGGCTCAGCCTTCAGAAGCTGCTGAGCAAGATCGGCCGCACTGGGCCTGACATGATCGACAAGACCTTGGTCCCGACCCGGCTGGTGGTCCGCGCGAGCACCGGAGCGCCGCCGCCCTCACCGGAAGGCGAAGCGCGGCGGCGCTGACCCGCCCCGCACGGGCCCGGTGAGGGTACTCGAAGGGCCCGTGCGGTTCGGATCAGTGGTCGAGGGGAACAGGTGCCTGCATCAGCTCCTGGCCCACTGCTGGTTGCTGCTTCCGTTGCAGTACCAGACGTCGACCGCCGTGCCGTTGCCGGTGCCGCCTCCAGCTGCGTCCAGGCAGAGCTCCGGGTTGGCGACGCTGGTCACCGTGAGGTCCGCGTTCAGGTTCCACTGTTGTGCCGCCGCGCCGCTGCAGTCGGAGATGACCACGGGATCTCCAGCCGTGGCTCCGGTGCCTCCCACCGTCATGCACTTGTTGCCGTAGACGGTGAGTTGTTTGTCCGCGTCCCAGTTCCAGGACTGGTTGCCGCCGTCGTTGCAGTCCCAGAGGTCGAGTTGGGTGCCGTTGGTCGTACTGAAGCCGGGCACGTCCACGCAGCGGTCGGAGCCCACTCCGCGCAGGACCTCACCGGGAGGCGCGGGCGGCAGGTCGTTGACGGGCGGGGTCTTGCCGAAGCCGTAGCCCCAGCGCAGCTGCGCGACTCCGCTGGCGTTGTTGTCCACCAGGTTGCCCTCGGCGTCCAGCGACTCGATCGAGTAGGCGTCGCCGAACCTCAGCCCCGGCCAGTACACCAGCCCCATCCCCTTGCTACGGGCGGTGTTGGTGACGGCCGCGAGATACGACGTGTAGATGTTGCCGTCCCACGCGCCGTAGTTCAGACCTGTGGTCATCGGGGAGCCGGCCTCGTCGATGATGGTCCGGTCGGCGTACTTCCCGATCCGGGCTTCGAGGTCGGCGACCCATTCCGTCTGCTGGGTGTGGCTGGCCCAGAACCCGTAGAAGTGCAGCGACAGCAGCGTTCCCTTCAGTGCGCGTGCCGCGCCGACACCGGTGACGTTGTCGTTGTAGCCGGTACCGCTGATCACGACACGGCCGCGCGGGACGTCCTTGTGCCGGGCCAGCCAGCCACTGGTGACGGACACCCACTGGTCCAGGGTGTAGCCGTGCGGCTCGTTCATGGGCTCGAAGTAGACCCGCGGGTTGTTCTTGTACTCCCGCACCACGGTGTTCCACATGGTGTTCCAGGCGGCCGTGTCGTCGACCAGGCCGTCCTTGCTGGTGTTGGCCTCCCAGTAGCTGACGATGACCTTGTCGCCGTAGGCCGTGGCCGCGTCTATCGTCGCCCGGTACGACTTCCACCAGGCGGTGCCGACGGTCGCCGGGTTGATCGGCAGTCGCAGCGTGTTGGCGCCCAGGTTCTTCTTGAAGCCGCGCACCATGTGACCCGTGGTGCGGTACACGGTGCGGTAGTCGTCGGTCACCGACAGCCCGCTGGGCACCACGGCGTCACCGGCGTAGTTGTCCCGCGGGTCTGCCCAGTTCACCCCACGGAAGTCACTGGTACCGCCCTTCGACGCGGGCTTCACGGCCGCCGAGGCGGCTGACTGGGCGAGGGCGGGAGCGGGGGCGGTCAGGAGCATGAGTGCCGCGCCGAAGCCGGCCATGATCACACCGGTCAATCTTTTCGACCTCGTCAGGGTCTTGGTCATGTCGTCTCCAGTGACGGGATCGCGGAGGGCGGAGTGCGGGTTCGTCACCTGAGTCGAGGCAGTGATGAACCAGGATCCGGATCAGACAGTCGGACCCATGTAAACCGGCCATGGTTACGTAACCATGGCCGGACACTGGCACGACGCACGCACTGGTGACAAGACCCGTGACAGTTCCGAAACAGGGCTGACCCTGACCGAGCGCGATCACATCCGCCGGGAACCGCCCCAGCCAGGACCTCGACGTCGCCACCGACTTCGAGGAGACGGGCCGCGAGCTCGCCTCCCGCACCCGGGCAGCCGCGTGACGGACCCGGGACATCTGCCACCCCGGCCCCCGGCCCGCCCGTACCCCGTCGGATCATGCTCGTAGCAGGATCGTCCACACGCTCCGGACGCTCCACGCCGGGCACCGACCTCCGACAGAAACGGACTCCGATGGCTGTCATTGCCGACGACGACGGCAGCGTACTGCTGCACCGGGACGGCAGGGTGGGCCGGATCACCCTGAACCGGCCCAGGGCGATCAACGCGCTCGACCACTCCATGGTGCGCCGGATCGACGCCGCGCTCCTCGACTGGGAGCGGGACGCCGAGGTGAGGACGGTGGTGATCACCGGTGCCGGAGAGCGGGGGCTGTGCGCCGGCGGTGACATCCGGGCCATCCGCGAGGACGCCCTGACCGGGGGCGGCGCCTCCCGGGCCTTCTGGCGGGACGAGTACCGGCTGAACGCCCGGACAGCCCGCTTCCCCAAGCCGTACGTGGCGGTCATGGACGGCATCGTGATGGGCGGCGGTGTCGGGGTGTCCGCGCACGGCGGCCTGCGGATCGTCACCGAACGGTCGGCGATCGCCATGCCGGAGGTGGGCATCGGGTTCGTCCCGGACGTGGGCGGCACCTATCTGCTGTCCCGGGCCCCGGGGGAACTGGGTACGCATCTCGCGCTCACCGCGAACCGGATCGGCCCGGGAGACGCGCTGCTGTGCGGTCTCGCCGACCACTTCGTGCCGACGGCGCGGCTGGGCGGGTTCCTCGACGCCCTCGCCTCGGTGCCGGCCGAGGAGGCGATACGGGCCTTCGCCGAGCCTGCGCCCGAGGGCGAACTCGGCGGTCAGCGGCCCTGGATCGACGCCTGCTACGACGCGGACACGGTCGAGGAGATCGTGGGGCGGCTGTGGGCCGTGGGGCATCCGGCGGCCGGGAAGGCGGCAGAGTCGATCATGAACCACTCCCCCACCGCACTCAAGACGACCCTGCTGGCTCTGCGCCGCGCCCGCGCCCTCCCAGGTCTGGAGGAGGTCCTCGACCAGGAGTACCGCGTCTCGTGCGCGTTCCTCGGCGTACCGGATCTGCCCGAGGGCATCCGGGCCCAGGTCGTCGACAAGGACCGCACACCCCGCTGGTCGCCGTCGACGCTGGAGGCCGTGCCGCCGGCCGCCGTCGAGGCGTTCTTCGCCCCGCTGGGGGACGCGGAGCTCGGCCTCACCCGCCCATAACGGTGAGTAACGCCCCGGGCCGTGTACGTATGTAAGGTCATGGGGCGGGGTGGGGAGAGTCGAGGAGTGGGAAGTGCCGCTGGAGCCGGTGGAGTTCGCCGTGCTGGGGCCGGTCCGGGTACGGCGGGCGGGGGCGGAGGCGGCACTCGGCAGCCCCCAGGAGACCGCCCTGTTGGCGCTGTTGCTGGTGCGGGCGGGGCAGCCGGTCACCGTGGACGAGATCGTGCGGGTGCTGTGGGGGCGGCGGCCGCCGAGCAGCGCCGTCAATGTGGTCCGTCGTCATGTCGGGTCGCTGCGCCGGCTGTTGGAGCCGGAGCTGCCCGCGCGTGACGCCGGGCGTTGGCTGTCGCGGGACGCCGGCGGGTACCGGCTCGTCGTCGACGACGGCTCACTGGATCTGCTGCGCTTCCGGCGGCTGCGGGAGGCCGCCCTCGCCGCCGAAGTGCCGGTGCGGGCCGTGGAGTTGTGCACCGAGGCGCTGGGACTGTGGCGGGGGCCCGTCGCCTCCGGGGTCGCCGTGGAGGTGCGGGAGCGGGCCGGGTTCGGGGCGGTCGACCGGGAGCGGCTCGCGGTCGTACGGGAGGCGTCGGACGCGGCGCTGCGGGCCGGGATGCCGGACGCGGTGCTGGCCGAGCTGCGGGAGGCCGCCGCCGGCAACCCTCTGGACGAGCCGCTGCTGGCCCGGCTGGTCCTGGTCCTCACGGCCGACGGTCGGCGGGAGGAGGCGTTGGGCACCTATCGGGCCGCGTGCGCCCGGCTCTCCGAGGAACTGGGCATCGACCCGGGGCCGGAGCTGCGCGAGGCCTATCGGGTCGCGCTGGGGGGACCACGGCCGCTGCCGGTACCGGTACCGATACCGGCCCAACTCCCGCACGATCTACCGACGTTCACCGGTCGTCGCACCGAACTGGACGAGGTGCTCGCGTTGTTCACGGGCGACAGCGGGCACAGTGACGGGCACGGCGGCGGGCGGACCGCCGGCACCGTCGTCATCAGTGCCATCGGCGGTATGGCCGGCATCGGCAAGACCACGCTGGCCGTGCACTGGGCCCATCGGGTCGCCCACCGCTTCCCCGACGGGCAGCTCTACGTCAACCTCCGGGGCTTCGACCCGTCCGGCGCGGTGATGGACGCGGGCGAGGCCGTACGGCTCTTCCTGGACTCGCTCGGCGTACCGCCCGAGCGCGTGCCGCACGGCGTGGACGCGCAGGCCGAGCTGTACCGGAGTCTGCTGGCCGGGCGGCGGTTCCTGGTGCTGCTGGACAACGCGCGCGACACCGAGCAGGTACGGCCGCTGCTGCCGGGCGCCCCGGGCTGTCTGACCATCGTCACCAGCCGGAGTCGGCTGTCGGGCCTGGTGGCGGCGCACGGGGCGCACACACTGGCCCTGCGTCCGCTCGACACCGGGCAGGCGCGGGCGTTCCTCGCCGCGCGGCTGGGCGAGGAGCGGCTCGTGGGCGAGGCGGCGGCGGTGGACACGATCGCCGGGCTGTGCGCCGGGCTGCCGCTGGCGCTGGCCTGTGTCGCGGCCCGGGCCGCCGCGCACCCCGGCTTCCCGCTGTCGGCCATCGCGGCCGAGCTGCGGGCGGCGCACGGCAGCCTCGACGCGTTCAGCCGGACCGACATCTCCGCGAACGTCGGCGCGGTCTTCTCCTGGTCGCTGGGAGCCGTCTCGGCCGAGGCCGCCCGGCTCTTCCGGCTGCTCGGACTGCACCCGGGCCCCGACTTCTCCGCACCGGCGGCGGCCGCCCTCACGGCCCTTCCGGTACGGCGGGCGCGGCGGCTGCTGACCGAGCTGGCCGACGTCCATCTGGTGGGCGAGCCCACGCCGGGCCGGTACGCCTTCCACGACCTGCTGCGCGCGCACGCCGCCGAACTCGTCGACGACCGGCACCGCGAGAGCGAGCGTGAGGCGGCGGTCGACCGGCTGTACGCGTACTACCTGCACACCGCCCACGCCGCCGACCGGCTCCTCGCACCGCACGCGGACTCGGTGCCGCCGGGGGCGCCCCCGGCGGGTGTCGCCGCCGAGCCGTTGTCCGACGACGGGCAGGCGCTCGCGTGGCTGACCGCCGAGTACCCGGTGCTGCTCGCCGTGCTCGACGCCGCCGCGCACTCCGGCCGCGACCGGCTCGTGTGTCTGCTGGCCTGGGCGCTGGAGCCGTTCTTCGACCGGCGGGGCCACTGGCACGACGGGCTCGCCGCCCAGCGGACCGCGCTGGCCGCGGCGACCCGGCTCGCCGACCCCGCACTGGAGGCGCGCGGGCTGCGCGGACTGGGGCGCGCCGAGGGCCGGTCGGGGCTGCACGAGCTGTCCCGGCCCCATCTGTGCCGGGCCCTCGACCTCTACACCGAGCTGGGCGACGGCACCGGACAGGCGCAGACCCACCGCAGCCTCGGCTGGGAGTGCGACCAGGACGGCGACCTGCCCGGCGCGCTGCGGCACAACCAGCGGGCCCTGGAGCTGTTCCGGGCCGCGGGTGACCGGGCCGCGCAGGCCAGCGTCCTCAACTCGGTCGGCTGGTACCACGCCCTGCTCGGGCGGTACGACGAGGCCCTGCGCCACTGCTTCGAGGCCCTGACCCTGCTCCAGGACCTCGGCGACCGCTACGGCCAGGCGTCCACCTGGGACAGCATCGCCTACGCCCACCACCACCTCGGCCGCCACCCGCACGCCCTGCTCGGCTACCGCAACGCGCTGACGCTCTACCGGGAGTTGGGTGTGCCGTATCTGGAGGCCTGCACCCTCGTCCACCTCGGGGACACGCATCACGTCATGGGTGCGCACGACGCCGCGCGCACCGACTGGCGGGAGGCCCTGGCCCTGTTCACCTCGCTCGGTCACGCCGACGCGGAGGGGGTCCGGGAACGGCTGCGGGGCCGCGTCGGCGAGCGGGGTCTCGCATGACACCGTCCGGCCCGCCCGGCACCCCGCACGCGGGGGCTCGCTCGTCGATGCGGTTCGAGGTGCTGGGCCCGCTGCGGGTGTGCGACGGGGGGCGGGAACTCGACCTGGGGTTCCCGCAGCAGCGCGCGCTGCTGGCGTTGTTGCTGGTGCGGGCGGGCAGGCCGGTGCCGGCGGCCGAGATCGTCGACGTGCTGTGGTCGCGACGGCCGCCCGCGAGCGCGCCGAACGTCGTACGGCGGTACGCCGGGGCCCTGCGCCGGCTCCTCGAACCCGATCTGCCGCCCCGCGCGCCCGGGCGCCGGTTGCCGCGCCGGGCCGGGGGCTATCTGCTGGAGGCCGACCCCGACGAGGTCGACCTGCTGCGCTTCCGTGAGCTGGCCAGACAGGGCAAGCGGGCCGCGGCGACCGGGCGGCCCGAGGTGGCGTTGCGGCACTTCACCGAGGCGCTGGGCCACTGGCGCGGCCCGGTGGCCACGGGCATCCCCGCCGCCGTACGGGGGCATGACGAATTCGGCGCCGTGGAGCGCGAGTTGGTGCGTACGACGGTGATGGCCGCCGACGCGGCCCTGCTGTGCGGCGGCGGAGAGCAGGTCCTGCCCGGGCTGCGCCGGGCCGTCGACCTGGATCCGCTGAACGAGTCCCCGCACGCCCGGCTCGTCATGGCCCTCGCCGCGACCGGGCGCCAGGCCGAGGCACTGGCCGCGTTCGAGAGCGTACGGCGGCTGCTGGACGTGGAGTTGGGGGTGGCGCCCGGCGCCGAACTGGCCGCCGCGCACACGCGGGTCCTCCGCCAGGAGTTCGCCCCGCCGGGTGCCGTGACCGTCCGGCCCGGCGCGTCGGCGTTCGTCGTGCGGCCCGCTCAACTGCCGCCCGACTTGAAGGAGTTCGCGGGTCGGCGGGCCGAGCTCGACAGCCTGTCGCACATCACCGGGACCGCCGTCGACTCCACCGGGGCGCCCGCGACCGTACTGATCAGCGGCATGCCGGGCATCGGGAAGACCACGCTCGCCGTCCACGGGGCCCACACGGTCGCCGACCGCTTCCCGGACGGTCAACTCCACGTCGAGCTACGGGGGTTCACCCCGGCCGGGGCGCCGCTGGAACCCGCGGAGGCGTTGCGCGGGATGCTGGGCGCGCTCGGCGTGGCTTCCCGGGAGCTGCCGAGCGGGCTCGACGCGCTGGCCGGGTTGTACCGGAGCGTGCTGTCCGGCCGGCGGCTGCTCGTCCTCCTCGACGACGCCCTCGACACCGAGCAGATACGGCCGCTGCTGCCCGCCTCGCCCGGTTGTCTCACCCTGGTCACCAGTCGGCACAGCCTGCCCGGGCTGATCGCCTCGGGCGCCCGGCCGCTGCGCCTCGGGCTGCCGTCCGCCGCCGACGCCCGGGCCGTACTGGCCCTGCGTACCGGCCCGGAGCGGCTGGCCGCGGAGCCGGAGGCAGCTGAGGAGATCGTCGCGCGCTGCGGGCGGCTGCCCTTGGCGCTGGCCGTCGTGGCCGCCCGGGCCGTCGGCCGCCCGGGCTTCCCGCTGGCGGCCGTCGCCGCCGAGCTGCGTGAGTCCCGAGGCAGCCTCGACGCCTTCGCGGGGCCCGAGGGCACGGCCGACGCCCGTACGGCCTTCGACTGCTCCTACCGCTGTCTGCCGCCCGAGAGCGCCAGGCTGTTCCGGCTGCTGCCCCTGCACCTGGGCCCGGACCTCACACCGGAGGCCGCCGGCGCCCTCGCCGGTCTGCCGGTCCGCCGGGCCCGGCTGATCCTCGACGGACTCGCCGACGCCCACCTCGTCACCGAGCACGCCCCCGGCCGCTACGCCCCGCACGACCTGCTGCGCGTGTACGCCGCGGAGTTGGGCGACGCCCACGACTCCCCGGCCGAGCGGCGGGCGGCCCGGGAACGGGTGCGGGAGCATCTCCGGCACCTGGAGCAGGGCGACCACCACACCGGCCCCACACAACCCCCCTCTTGATCACTTCTGTCACCCGGCAGTCACTTTTTTTGCACATCCCGCTTTCTAGGGTCCTTGAGCAGGGCTCGGCGAGGTGACTTCGGAGGCGACGACAGATGATGACCGGCACAAGCACCGTCAGTACCGTGCGGATGTCCGTGGGACCGGTCGTCCTCGTGTCGGCCGCGTCGCACGAGGTGCCCGTCCCCTTACCCGGCGAGCCACCCCGGCCCGGCGCCCACCGGGTGCTCACGCGGGGCGGCGGCGCGTACCTGTTCGTGGGCGTGCGGGGAGGCGGCACCGGCCCCCGGGACGGCCGGGACGTGCGCGTCGGCCCCGGGGACATCTGCTTCTACGACGCGGACCGGCCGCCGCTGCTGGACTCGCCCGAGCCCGTCCGGCTGAAGGTGTTCCTGGTGCCGCGCGAGGCGCTGGGCCTGGAGGCGGGCGAGGTGGCCCGGGTCCTGGCCGCGCCGGTCGTCGGCCGGTCCGCACGGCTGGGCGCGCTGCTGTCGCCGTTCCTGTCCGAACTCGCCGACACGCTCTCCTCGGCCGAGCCGCAGACGGGCGAGATGCTCGCCTGGAACGCGGTGAACCTGCTGGCCACCCTCGCCACCGAGCAGTTGGGCCGGGAGACGGCGGGCGTGCCGGACAGCCGCGCGCCCCTGCTGTCGGGGATCCTGCGCTTCATCGACCTCCATCTGGCGGACGCGGACCTGTCCCCGGAGACGATCGCCGCGTCCCAGCACATCTCGGTGCGGTACCTGCACAGGCTGTTCCAGGACGAGGGCACGACGGTCGGCCGGTGGATCCAGCGCCGTCGGCTGGAGGAGTGCCGCCGCGATCTGACACAGGGCGTCCGGGGCCACCGGACCATCGCCGCGGTCGCGGGCCGCTGGGGCTTCCTGAGCGCCACCCACTTCAGCCGGGTGTTCCGGGCCGCGTACGGCATGTCGCCGAGCGAGTGGCGGGACTCGGCGGGCCGGGGGACGCGGACACGCGGCAGGTAGGGCGCGCCGACGGCCTCTGCGGGGCCAGGGCCTGTCTCACCATTGCCGTCGTCGCCCGGAGGGCGGGCCGCGCGGCGGCGTGGTGGCCCTTCTAGGGTTTGGTCCAGTCCCCGCCGGACGCCGAGAGGCGGAACGCGGCGACCGATGTCGCGACGAGCAACAGCAGCGCGAGGCCCAGGGTGAGGGCGAGGCTCGTGTGCAGCAGGAGCAGGGCGCCGGTGAGGGCGCCGAGGAACATGGCGAGGACGGACAGCAGGCGGCGGCCCGGTCTCGGGGCCGCGCCGCCCGCCGTGGTCGAGTCCGCGGCCAGGCCCGTGAGTGTCTGGGTGAGCACGGTCGTGGTGAGGTCGGGGACTCCGAGGCGGCGGGCGACCGCGTTCTGCAGGCCCATCGCGAGGCCGAGGAGCACGATCAGCGCGTACTTCACCGGCGTGCTCACCTCGTCGTGTGCCGCCGCGGCCGTACCGAGGGCCACGGCGACGAGGACCGCCTGAAGCGCGGCGGCGAGGGCCAGCAGCCGCCCTCGGTTCGCCGCGAACCGGGTGCCGAAGCGTCCGCCCGCCACCGCGCCGGTGAGGAACGCGGCCATCGCGGTGAGGGAGGCGGTGGCGGACAGGCCCTCCGCGCCCGCCAGGGCGAAGCCCAGGAAGACCACGTTGCCGGTCATGTTGGCGACGAAGACGTGCCCGAGCGCCAGATAGCTCACGGCGTCGACGACCCCGGTCACCACCGTCAGCACCAGCATGAGCGGCGGCAGCGGCCCGTGCCGGTCGCCGGTCGGCGGAACGAGCGTGCGGGCGGCGTCAGTCAACAGCCTGCGCATGACGGGCAGCCCCTTCCACGGCCGTCGGGCGGTGCAGCGCCGCCCGGGTGAGCAGTCCGGCGGCCGGGCCGAGCACCACCGCCGCGACCGACGCCCACAGCGGCCAGGGCGTCAGGCCGAGGGCGTGGTCGGCGGACCAGCGGCCGGGCCCGGTGAGGGCCAGGGCGCCGCAGACGGCCACGAGGACCAGCGGGTACTCGTAGCCGTCGTGCTGGACCCAGAGCCCGTTGAGCCGCTTGACGGTGCCGGCGACCGTCATCACCCCCATGGCGGCCGTCGCCGCCGCGGGGGTGAGCAGCCCGGCGGCCAGGAACAGACCGGCGCCGAGCTGACTGCCGCCCGCCGCGAGCGCGGTGAGGCGGCCGCCTCGGAACCCGTCGTGGCGGAACTCCTCGGTGCCGCCCGCGAGCCCCTCGCCCCCCAGCCGGAAGCTCACCTTCTGCACTCCGTGCCCGGCGATGAGGAGTCCCACCGCCAGCCGGAGGACCAACAGTCCGGTGTCCATCGCGATCCTGCCCGTTCCCGCCTGTTCCTGTTTCTTCCGTCAGTTGTGCGAGGCCTGCGGGGTCAGCCCGCCGCGTGGGCGCCGATGACGGCCTGCGCGTAGACGATGCCGAGGCCGTAGGCGCCGCCGTGCTCCTTCACCACGCCCGTCGTGGCGGCGTAGGTGTCGGTGCGGGCCCAGTCGCGCTGGAGCTCCAGCAGCACCTGCACCCAGGTCACCGGTACCGCACCGGCCTGGATCATGCGCTGTACGGCGTGCTCGTGGGCCTGCGGGCTCACGCCGCCGGAGGCGTCGGTGACGACGTAGACCTCGTAGCCCTGGGCGAGCGCGGACAGCGTGGGCAGGACGACGCACACCTCGGTCCACAGCCCGGCGAGGACGAGTTTCCTGCGGCCGGTGGCCTTGACCGCCTCGACGAAGTCGATGTCCTCCCACGCGTTCATCGTGGTCCGGTCGACGATCTTCTGCTCGGGGAAGACATCCGCGAGCTGCGGCAGGATCGGGCCGGAGAACGACTCGGCGGCCACCGTGCTCAGCACGACCGGCACGTCGAAGGACCGGGCGGCCTTCGCGAGACCCACGGTCGCGTTGATGATCGCGGTGCGGTCGCCGCTGCCGGTGCCGAAGAACATCTGCGGCTGGTGGTCGACGAACAGCACCGCGCAGTTGTCGGGGGTGAGGAGGTCGGGGCTGGGGGACGCGGTGACGTTGTCGATGTCGAAGTCGGGCATGGAGGTGCCTTTCGTAGGGGGTGGACGGTCGGGGACAGTGGTTCAGAGGGAGAAGCAGGGGTCGAACGGCGTGTCCACGCCGTCGGCGGCGAGGCCTCGGGCGACCCGCCACTGCCGCTGCTGCTCCGACTCGGCGACGGCCTCGCCGAGCAGTTCGGCCTGGCGGGCGCCCGCGAGGCCCGGGGAGGCCGTCGCCTGATAGCCGCCGAAGTGCGCGACCGGGCTCCAGGCGGGGCTGACCGGCGGTAGTTCCTCGTCGAGGCCCTCGTACTCGCCCGCCGCGTACACGATGCGGCCGCCGACGACCGTCAGCAGGGACTCGATGCGGGCGATCTCCGGCTCGGGCACCGTGAAGTAGTCCTCGGAGAGGATCGCGAGGTCGCCGAGGTAGCCGGGGCGCAGTACGCCCTTGACGTCCTGCTCACCGGTGAGTGCGGCGCCCGCCTCGGTGAACATCGTGAGTGCCGTGCGCCGGTCGACGCGGTTGTACGGCGGGCGGAGCGTGAGGTCTCCGACACCGCGGCCGGTGACCAGCCAGTGCAGGGCGATCCACGGGTTGTAGGTGGAGACCCGGGTGGCGTCGGTGCCGGCGGCGACGGTCAGGCCGCGGTCCAGCATGGCGCGGATCGGCGGGGCGTCGGCGGCCTTGCCGGGGCCGTAGCGGCGTACGAACGCCTCGCCCTGGAAGGAGAGCCTGTTCTGCACGGACATGGCTCCGCCGAGCGCGGCGATCCGGTCGAGGCTCTCGGTGGAGACGGTCTCGGCGTGGTCGAAGAGCCAGCGGTTGCCCGCCGGGAAGAGCCCTTCGGCGGCGAGCTTCTCGAACACGGCGAGATCTCGGCGGATGGTCTCGTCGTAGGTGGCGTGGAGGCGGAACCCCCAGCCGTTCTCCATCAACAGCCGTACGGCCTTCTCGAATTCGGCCTCGTAGCCGGCGGCGAGGTCGGGGCGGGGCTGGGCGAAGTTCTCGAAGTCGGCCGCCGCCCAGGTGAGGTTCTCGCCCGCGCCGTTGAGGCGCAGCCAGGCGTCGCCGTCCTCGGGGCGGGCCATGTCGATCCAGCGGGCGAGGTCGTCGATCTCCTGCCCCGCTGTCTGCGGGAAGAGGTGGTAGGCGATACGGAGGGACAGTTGTCCGGCGGCGGCGAGTTCGACGACCGTGCTGTAGTTGTCGGGGAAGTTCTGGAATCCGCCGGCCGCGTCGATCGCCGAGGTCAGCCCGAACCTGTTGAGTTCGCGCAGGAAATGCCGGGTGGAGGTCTTCTTGTCCGCGCCCTGAAGGACGGGGGCCTTGGCCAGTGTCGAATAGAGGATGAGGGCGCTGGGGGCCGCGAGGAGCATGCCCGTCGGTTCGCCGTCCCGGCCCCGGACGATCCGGCCGCCCTTGGGGTCGGGGGTGGCCCGGGTGAATCCGGCGGCCTTGAGCGCCGCCCGGTTGAGGACCGCCGACTGGTACAGGTGCAGCACGAACACCGGCGTGTCCGGCGCGGCGGCGTTCAGCTCGGCGACGGTCGGCAGCCGCCGCTCCGCGAACTGCTCGGCGGACCAGCCGCCCACGACCCGTACCCACTGGCCCTTGGGTGTACGGCCGGCCTGCTCGCGCAGCATGGCGAGGGCCCGGCGGAGGGTGGGGACGCCGTCCCAGCGCAGTTCCAGGACGTAGTTGAGGCCGCCCCTGATGACGTGCAGATGGGAGTCGTTGAGGCCGGGGACCACACGGCGGCCGAGGGCGTCGACGACCTCCGTGGCCGGGCCGGTCAGCGGCGCCATGTCCCTGTCGTCGCCGAGGGCCGTGACGACCCCGTCGCGCACGGCGATCGCCTCGGCCGCCGGGCGGCCCGGGTCACCGGTGTGGATCTTCGCGTTGCGGACGACGAGGTCCGCCGGGTCGTCGACCGGAATGGTGGACAAGTCTGGTCGACCTCCTGAGGCGAGCGGCTTTCACGGGAGCCGTCACGCTATTTCCGATCGGCGGGCCCGGGTTTCCCCTCAGCGCACCGCATGCGACTGAGAGCGCACTCCCGTCGGTCGCACGGGTGTTCCGTGCGCTGTGGGTTCAAGCCCCGTGCGCTGACAGGCCACTGACCGCGCTTTTCCGGTCCTACTTTTCTCGTCGACCGACCCGCAGAGCACGCGTGACAGATCAGGAGCACCGTATGTCCGACCCCGTCGAGCCGGTTCTCGAACCGGCGGCCGCCGCGTTCGCCGAGGCCACCGCCAACCCGCCGTACCTCTTCGAGCTGCCGCCCGCCGAGGGCCGCAAGGCGGTCGACGAGGTGCAGTCCGGCGAGATCGACAAGCCGAGCGTCGACGAGGAGTGGATCACCGTCCCGGGCGGCCCCACGGGCAGTGTGCGGGCACGTGTGGTGAAGCCCGCGGGCAGCGAGGGCACCCTGCCGGTGATCCTCTACATCCATGGCGCGGGCTGGGTGTTCGGCAACGCCCACACCCATGACCGGCTGGTGCGCGAGCTGGCGGTCGGCGCCGGCGCGGCCGTGGTCTTCCCGGAGTACGACCTCTCCCCCGAGGCCCGCTACCCGGTCGCCATCGAGCAGAACTACGCGGTCGCGCGGTGGATCGTCGAGCGGGGCGCGGCCAAGGGCCTGGACGCCACCCGTATCGCCGTGGCCGGTGACTCCGTCGGCGGCAACATGACCGCCGCCCTGACCCTGATGGCCAAGCAGCGCGGCGATGTGCCGCTGGTCCAGCAGGTGCTGTTCTACCCGGTCACGGACGCGAACTTCGACACCGGCTCCTACCACCGGTTCGCCACCGGATACTTCCTGCGCCGCGACGGGATGCAGTGGTTCTGGGACCAGTACACGACCGACGAGGCCGAGCGTGCCCAGATCACCGCGTCCCCGCTGCGGGCCACCACCGAGCAGCTCGAAGGGCTGCCGCCGGCCCTGGTCATCACCGGCGAGGCCGACGTGCTGCGCGACGAGGGCGAGGCGTACGCCAACAAGCTGCGCGCGGCCGGGGTCGCGGTGACCGCCGTGCGCTTCCAGGGCATCATCCACGACTTCGTGATGCTCAACGCCCTGCGCGAGACGCGTGCCGCCGAGGCCGCGATCACGCTGGCCGTCGGCACCCTGCGTACCGCGCTGCACGGCAGCTGAGCATCCGACAACAAGGAGAACCATCCATGTCCACCACCCCCACCGCCCTGCTCGTGCACGGGGCCTTCGCGGACGCCGGCAGCTGGTCCGGCGTCATCGCCGAGCTGCAGAACCAGGGCATCCCCGTGCTCGCGCCGCCCAACCCGCTGCGCGGCCTCGCCTCGGACGCCGCGTACATCGCCTCCGTCGCGGCGCAGATCGACGGCCCGGTCGTCCTGGTCGGCCACTCCTACGGGGGTGCGCTGATCACGGTGGCCGGTACGACCGAGAACGTCGTCGGACTGGTCTATGTCGCCGCGTACGTCCCCGAACAGGGCGAGAGCCTCGGCGAGTTGCAGGGCCGGTTCCCGCTGGCGCCGCTGGGGGCCAATCTGAAGCAGTGGACGTACCCGGTCGAGGGCGGGGAGCCCGCGGTCGAGGTCACCATCGAGGCCGCCGCGTTCCCGGAGATCTTCGCCGCCGACGTCCCGGCCCCGGTCACCAAGGTGCTGGCGGTGGCCCAACGTCCGCTCGCCGCCGCTGCGTTCACCGAGCAGGCCGCGGCCGCCGCGTGGCGGACCAAGCCGTCCTGGGCCCTGGTGGCCGGCGCCGACGAGGCGATCAACCCCGATGTCCAGCGTTTCGGCGCCGAGCGGGCCGGGGCCAAGGTCGTGGAGCTGGCGGGCGCCTCGCACGCCGTCGCCGTGTCCCAGCCCAAGGCGGTCGCGGACCTGATCCACGACGCGGTGCGGGCGACGACCGAGGACTGACCGGTCACAGAAGCTGGTTGCCGTGCGGACGGGCTCGTGGTCCCGTCCGCACGGCGCGCAGGCCGGTGGACGGCTCCTACACCGGCATTCGGAGGGCTTCCGTGGGGCTGTCGGACAGTGTCGGGCGGCTTTCGGGCGGCTTTCGGGCGGCTCAGGAAGCCGTGGCCTCCGCCGCCGCCTTCCCCGTCCGCCGCCCGGAGAACAGACAGCCGCCGAGGAAGGTGCCCTCCAGGGACCGGTATCCATGGACCCCGCCCCCGCCGAAGCCCGCGACCTCACCGGCCGCGTAGAGACCGGGGATCGGGTTGCCGGAGGCGTCGAGGACGCGTCCCGAGAGGTCGGTCTGGAGGCCACCCAGAGTCTTGCGGGTGAGGATGTTGAGGCGTACGGCGATCAACGGGTGGGCGCTCGTGTCCAGGATCCTGTGGGCGGACGCCGTGCGGCTGAGCGTGTCACCGGGATAGGCGAGGGCGTTGCGGATGCCCATGACCTGGACGTCCTTGGTGTACGGGTTGGCGATCTCGCGGTCCCGGGCCTCGATCTGCCGTTGCAGGTCGTTGAGGTCGATCAGGCTCTCACCCGTCAGCTTGTTCATGCCCCGGACCAGTTCGGACAGGCTCGACGCCACGACGAAGTCCACGCCGTTCTTCTTGAACTTCTCGATCGGCTCCGGGGTCTGCCAGATGCGCGAGAGCAGCATCCAGATGTTCTTCTCGGTGAGGTCCGGGTTCTGCTCGGAGCCGGAGAGCGCGAACTCCTTGGCGAGGATCTTCTGCGTGGTCACGAACCACGAGTAGTCGTAACCGGTGTCGGTGATCGTCTTCAGGGTGTGCAGGGTGTCGTAGCCGGGGATGTCCGGCGTGTTGAAGCGGCGGCCCTTCGCGTCGAACCACATCGAGGACGGGCCGGGCAGGATGCGAATGCCGTGGCCGGGCCAGATCGGGTCGTAGTTCCTGAGGCCCTCGGTGTAGTGCCACATCCGGTCGGGGTTGACGATCCGGCCGCCCGCCTTCTCGGTGATCGCGAGCATACGGCCGTCCACGTGCGCCGGTACTCCGGTGATCATGGACTTGGGGGCGGTGCCGAGGCGGGCGGGCCAGTTCTGCCGTACGAGGTCGTGGTTGGCGCCGATGCCGCCGGAGGTGACGATCACCACGGGGGCGCGCAGCTCGAACTCGCCCACGACCGTGCGGGAGCTGGGCTTGCCGCGCGACACACTGCTCGGCTCCAGGATCGCGCCGCGTACGCCGCTGACGGCGCCGCCGGTCGTCACGATGCCGTCGACGCGGTGCCGGAACTTGAAGGTGACCTTGCCGTCCGCCTTCGCGGCCCGCACCTTCTTCTCGAACGGCTCGACCACGGCCGGGCCCGTGCCCCAGGTGACATGGAAGCGGGGTACGGAGTTGCCGTGCCCGTCCGCGAGGCCGCCGCCGCGCTCGGCCCAGCCGACGACGGGGAACCACTGCACGCCGAGCCCGGCGAGCCAGGACCGCTTCTCGCCGGAGGCGAAGTCCACATACGCCTCGGCCCACTTGTACGCCCAGTAGTCCTGGCCGGAGGGGTCGTCGATGCCCCGGTCGAAGCCGGCCGTGCCCAGCCAGTCCTGCCAGGCGAGTTCGTGGGAGTCCTTGACGCCCATGAGCCGCTGCTCGTCGGAGTCCACGAGGAACAGCCCGCCGAAGGACCAGAAGGCCTGGCCGCCGAGGCTCGCCTCGGGTTCCTGGTCGAGGAGCAGCACCTTGCGGCCCGCCGCCGCGAGTTCGGCCGTGGCGACCAGTCCGGCGAGCCCATGGCCGACGACGATCGCGTCCGCGTCGTACGAGGCCCCCGCGGCGAAGGCCGAGGTGGCCTGCGCGGCGAGAGCGACACCCGCCAGGGCACCGCCCGCCACGGTCAGCGCGCCACGGCGGCTGATCCCGTCCGGGGACGCGGAGTTCGCGGCGTTCACAGAGGTCCCGGCGTTCGCCGTGTTCGCGGCGGAGTTCTCCAAGGAGATGGGCATGGGTGGGGACTGCCTTCCGGGGAGCAGGGGGGTACGCGAGGGGTGGGGGGCTGTTCCTGCGACACCTGCGCTGTTACCGTCGGTAGCCCACTAGGAAACCAGTCCGTCACACCACCGGGGTAGTGGCCGGGCGTCAACGCGGCGCACTCCTCGTTGTGGCCCGGATACAGCGCCGGGGACGGATCGGAACGGTGTCGGACAGGGCGGACGGGGCCGGACAGGACAGGACGGGACGGGACAGAAAGAGGGGCCCATGACTGTCGTTCACGAGGGCGAGCCGGTCACCGGAGTCCTGCGAGCGATGGCAGCCGACGCGGACGTGTGCGCCGAGCTGACCCGCACGGCCCGCTCCCGCTCCCCCGAACTGGCCCGGCTGAGCGAGCCGGAGACCCGCTCCCACGTCACCGCCCTGGTCCGCGCCGCCGAGGCCTGGTTCTCCACCTTCGACCGGGTCGACGAACAGGACTTCGCCGCCGCCCTGTTGCTCGGCGCCGACCGCGCGGGCCAGGGCATCCCGATGACCGCCGTACTGCGCGGGGTCCAGGCCGCCCTCACCCGGGTCGTGGAGATCACCCTCGACCGCTGCCGCTCCGCCGGGGTCTCCGACGCCGCGCTCCTCACCGTCGTACTGCGGCTGAAGGAGTACGGCGACGCCGTGGAGCGCCATGTCGTCAACGGTTACCGCGCGGCGGAGCTGGGCGCGCCGCGCGGGCCGGGCGAGAGCCGGGCGCGGCTGCTGCGCCGGTTGCTCATGGGAACGCCCGGCGAGATCCCGACCCGGGCGGAACTGACCCGGGTGGGCATCCGCCCCGAGAGCCCGTACCACTGCCTGGTCGCGGAACCCGGCGAAGGGACCCGCGCCCTCACCGCCCGGCTCTCCTCCACTCTCCCCGGTGTCTTCGCGCTGCTCGACGACCGCCTGGTGGGCCTGTGCCCCCGGCTGCCGGACACCGAGGAGATCCCCGGCCTCTCCGCTCTCGTCATCGCCTCCCCGGCCGCCGCGCCGGACCGGCTCCGCCCGCTGTACCGGCTCTGCGTCCGGGCGTTGGAGGTGAATGGCCGTCAGGGACCGCCCGGGTTGCGCGAGTTGACCGATCTGGCCGGCGAGATCGCCCTGGCCGACCATCCCCTGCTGGGCGCGCACTTGAGCGACCGGCTCCTCGGCGGCCTCGATCCGGCGGACGACTTCCACCGGCAACTCGCGCTCACCGCCGTGGCGTTCCTCGACCACGGCCGCCGCCTCGACCGCACCTCGACGGCGCTGTTCACCCACCCCAACACCGTTCGCTACCGCCTCGCCCGGCTCCAGCAGATCACCGGCGAACCCCTCACCGACGGAGCGCTCGACGGCCCCTCGGGAACACTCACCACCCTGCACTGGTGGTGGGCCCTGACGACGTGGCTGCGCTCGACTCCGACGTCCTAGGCGAACGACAGCCGTCCAGTTGGCCAAAAGCTTTCTTCAGGTTGGCCAAGAACGATTCAACGACTGACCATGATTGATCAACGATCGTCCATGATTCCGTATCTTGAACGTTTGAGCGTTTAGCCCGGACATACGTTCCTCCGCGTGAACTCTGACGTAGCCCCACACAGAGCCGGTGGCTCCGAGCCGACCGACTCCTCCGTCGCCCCCATACCCAGTGCGACACCCCGCGCCCGGCGCTCGCTCCTGCGCGCCGCGCTGACCGGCACCGCCGTCCTCGGCACCGGTCTCGCCGTCGGCACCGTCCCGGCCGCCGCGACCACCGGCCGTGCCCGCCACTCCGCCCCGGTCCCCACCCGGCCGAGCACGCCCGACCAGGCGCTCAAGGAGCTGTCGAAGGGCAACCGCCGCTGGCGCACCCTCCACCAGCAGCACCCCAACGAGGGTGCCGCGGTCCGCAAGGCCCTGACGACCGGTCAGCACCCCTTCGCCCTGATCCTCAGCTGCATCGACTCCCGCGTCCCCCCGGAGCTGGTCTTCGACCAGGGCCTCGGTGACCTGATGACCGTCCGCAGCGCCGGTGAGGTGCTGGACGAGGCCGTCCTCGGCTCCGTCGCGTACGGCGTCCTCGAACTGGACATCCCCCTGGTGCTGGTGCTCGGCCACCAGTCCTGCGGCGCCGTGAAGGCCGCCGTGCAGGCGGACAGGACCGGTGACAGGCTCCCGGCCCACATCCAGTACGTGGCCGACCAGATCACCCCGGCCATCGACCACAGCGTGGACGGCGACGCCCGGGTCGACGCGACCATCGACGCGAACGTCCGCCTCGTCCGGTCCCGCCTCGCCGCCGAGCCGGACCTCGCCGCGAAGGTGAAGGCGGGCGAGGTCGCCATCGTCGGCGCCCGCTACGAGCTGACCACCCAGCGCGTGCATCTGCTCAAGTAGCGGACCCCGGCAAGGGGAAGGCGGCCCCGGAGCACAACCTCCACCGGGGCCGCCTCAGTGCCGCCGCGGCTCAGTCCTCGACGGGGGTGGTGTCCCGCTGGCGCACCGAGTGGACGTCGGACAGCTGCGAGCCGCCGCTGGTGGAGACCTCCACGAACGTGACCTTCCCCCGGGCCGGACCCCGCCGGTGGCGGCTGGTCACCGCATCGTCCGTGTCGGTCGAGGAGTGCTCGGCGCCGTCGCAGACCGCCCGGCTCCCGCCGGCTCCCTTGCGGGATCGCTGGTCCGCATGCTGGAGCGAGGGCGAGACGGCGACACTGCCGCCGCCGACACAGCGGTAGGTGCCGGAGACCATGACGGGGCCGTCCTCGGCGACAAGGCCCGGGGAGTGGACGGTCACCCCCTCGGACGGCTCGGGCTTGGCCACGGCGGCCGGTGCGGCGGCGAGCAGCAGCAGCGCGGCGCCGAGGGCCGCACCGAGGGCCTGGGGAATACGGGAACGGGACATCGGATTACCTCCTTGAGCTGGGGCTCCAGAGGTACCGGCCGCGCCCTCCCGGACAGGTGATCACCACTCCTTAGACGGCGCGTCGCCTCGGCCGTCTCCCGTACGTCCCCACCTCCACGTCCCCCGATGTGTCCGCGTCCTGTCACAACACGTCCGGGTGCTGTCACGGCTCGCCGCCACGCCTTTCGACGAGTTCCGGACGCGGGCATCGTCTGTAGTGCGAGGCGGCGACAGCCGCCGGCACTCACAACGACGTGGAGGCCCGCCATGTGTTCCCACCAGCCCCTGTGCCCTTCGGCCACCAGCCCCGACCGCGACGCCGCGCACATCGTCGCCTTCCACCCCGAGCAGGGCTGGAACCTGCTGTGCAACGGGGCGATCGTCTTCGACGACACCGGTGAGCTCCTCCCCGACGGCAGCGTCGTCGCGCCGAGCCGTATCGCCGTCGCCGCCTGACACCCTCACGGGCTACGGCAGCACCGCGAACCCGTCCAGCTCCACCAGCGCCCGCTCGTCCCAGAGCCGTACGGCGCCGATCACCGCCATCGCGGGATAGTCCCGCCCCGCCAACCGCTGCCAGATCCGCCCGAGTCGAGGCGCACGAGCCCGGTACTCGGCGACGTCCGTGGCGTAGACCGTGACCCTGGCGAGGTCGGCCGGAGTGCCTCCGGCGGCCGCCAGCGCGGTCAGCAGATTGCCGAGCGCCCGCTCGAACTGCTCCTCCAGCGTGTCCCCCACGACTATGCCGTCCCCGTCGAGCGCGGTCTGCCCGGCGAGGAAGACCACCCGGCTGCCGCTCGCGACCACGGCGTGCGAGAAGCCGGTCGGCGGCGACAGTTCGGCGGGATTCACCCGCTCCACACCGCTCATCGGGCGTACAACTCCTTCGCGATGATGGCCCGTTGCACCTCGCTGGCCCCCTCGTAGATACGCGGCGCCCGCACCTCGCGGTAGAGGTGCTCCAGCAGGTGCCCGCGCTTCAGCGCCCGCGCCCCGTGCAGCTGGACGGCCGCGTCGACGACGTACTGCGCGGTCTCCGTGGCCAGCAGCTTCGCCATCGCGGCCCGTTTCGGCACCTCCGGGTCGCCCTGGTCGTACGCCGTCGCCGCCGCGTGGACCATGAGCCGGGCCGCCTCCGTGCGCATCGCCATCTCGGCGACCTGGTGGGCCACCGTCTGCAGGTCCCGCAGCCTGCCGCCGAACGCTTCGCGCTCCGAGGTGTGCGCGAGCGTCGCGTCCAGCGCGGCCTGGGCCATCCCGACCGCGAAGGCGCCGACACTCGGGCGGAACAGATTGAGGGTGCCCATGGCGACCCGGAAACCCCGGTCGGGTTCGCCGAGGACGTCGGCCGTCGTGACGGGTACGGCGTCGAAGGCGAGCGTGCCGATCGGGTGCGGGGAGAGCATGTCGAGCGGGGCGCCGGTGAGGCCGGGGCGGTCGGCGGGGACGAGGAAGGCGGTCACGCCCCAGGCGCCCGCGCCGGAGGTCGTCCGGGCGAACACCGTGTAGCAGTCGGCCTCGGGGGCGTTGGAGATCCAGCACTTCTCGCCGGTCAGCCGCCAGCGGCCCGTCCCGTCGGCTTCCGCCGTCAGCGACAGGGCCGCCGCGTCCGAGCCCGCCCCCGGCTCGCTGAGCGCGAACGCCGCCACCGCGCTGCCCTCGGTCACCCGGGGGAGCCAGCGGGCGCGCAGCTCCTCGGCGCCGTACGCGTGCACCGGATGGGCGCCCAGGCCCTGGAGGGCGAGCGCGGTCTCGGCCTCCGTGCAGGCGTACGCCAGGGACTCTCGCATCAGGCACAGGTCGAGCGCGCCCGAGGTGAACAGGCGGCGCAGCAGACCGAGTCGGCCGAGTTCGGTGACGAGGGGGCGGTTGACGCGGCCCGGTTCGCCCTTCTCGGCGAGCGGGCGCAGCTGTTGGGCGGCCAGGGCGCGCAGCTCGGCACCCCAGGCGAGTTGTTCCGGTTCGAGCGAGAATGCGGTCATCGCCGTCCTCTCCGGCCCGTCGGGTCGCCTCCACGTTATCGCGCACTGTTGACCGCCGTCACCAACGCGCTACGCTCCTGGAGCGAGCACCTACGACATGCGAGCCCACCACGACAGGGGGCGGAACGTCATGAATCTCGGGGTCAGCGCCCACACGGACACCTTCGCTCGCGACCATCTCCCGCCGCGCGAGCAGTGGCCCGACCTGACGTTCGACCTCCCCGAGCTGCGCTACCCGGCCCGGCTCAACGCCGCTGCCGAACTGCTCGAAGGGGCCGCCCCGGACCGGCCCGTGTTCCACACGCCCGCCGGGGAGAGCTGGACGTACGGCGAGCTGCGCAGCCGCGTCGACGGCATCGCCCATGCCCTGACCGGCACCCTCGGCGTCGTCCCCGGCAACCGGGTGCTGCTGCGCGGCCCGACCACGCCCTGGCTGGCCGCGTGCTGGCTGGCGGTCCTGAAGGCGGGGGCGGTCGCGGTGACGGTGCTCGCGCAGACGCGGCCGTACGAGCTGGCGACGGTGTGCGAGCTGGCCCGGGTGACGCACGCGCTGTGCGACATCCGGTCACTGGACGATCTGGCGAAGGCCGAGGTACCGGGGCTCAGGATCACCGCGTACGGCGGTGACGCACCCGACGACCTGCTCAATCTGCCGGTGCCGCACGGGCCGTACGAGGCGGTCAGGACGGCGGCCGACGATGTGGCGCTGATCGCGTTCACGTCCGGCACGACCGGTCGGCCGAAGGGGTGCATGCACTTCCACCGCGATCTGCTGGCGATCGCGGACACCTTCTCGAAGCATGTGCTGGCGCCCCGGGCGGACGACGTCTTCGCAGGTTCTCCCCCGCTGGGCTTCACGTTCGGGCTCGGTGGTCTCGTCGTCTTCCCGATGCGGGCGGGCGCCAGCGCGCTGCTGCTCGAACAGGCGGGTCCGAAGCAGTTGCTGCCGGCGATCGCCGGGCACCGGGTGTCGGTGCTGTTCACGGCGCCGACGGCGTACCGGGCGATGCTGGGGGAGATGGACGGGCACGACGTCTCGTCCCTCAGACGGTGCGTCTCCGCCGGTGAGAACCTGCCCTCGGCCACCTGGGAGGCCTGGCGGGAGCGGACCGGGCTGCGGATCATCAACGGCATCGGCGCGACCGAACTGCTGCACATCTTCATCTCCGCCGCCGACGAGGGCATCCGCCCGGGGACGACGGGGGTGCCCGTACCGGGGTGGCACGCGCGCGTGCAGGACGAGAACGGGGTGCCCGTGCCGGACGGGCAGCAGGGGCTGCTCGCGGTCCGCGGCCCCGTGGGGTGCCGCTATCTGGCGGATCCGCGGCAGCGGGAGTATGTGCGGGACGGCTGGAACCTAACGGGTGACACCTATGTCCGTGAGCCCGACGGCTACTTCCGGTTCGTGGCACGAGCCGACGACATGATCATCTCGGCCGGGTACAACATCGCCGGCCCCGAGGTCGAGGACGCCCTGCTGCGCCATCCGGACGTGCGGGAGGCGGCGGTCGTCGGGCGGCCGGACGAGGCGCGCGGTCAGGTCGTGGTGGCGTATGTGGTCGTCCGGCCGGGGGCACCCGGGGACCCGGAGGCGCTGCGCGCGTTCCTGAAGGCGGAGCTGGCGCCGTACAAGTGTCCCCGCGAGGTCGTCCTGCTGGACGCGCTGCCGCGCACAGCGACCGGAAAGCTTCAGCGGTTCCGCCTTCGTACCGCGAGTGACCAGCGGTGATACCGCACCTCAAGTGATCAGCAGCGACACTGAAGACTTAAAATGATCAATGTGTCCGAACAGCACGCACCACGTTCGCTCATCGTCACCTTCTACGGCGCCTACGGCCGTTCGGTGCCGGGCCCCGTGCCCGTCTCCGAGCTGATCCGGCTGCTCGCCGCGATCGGTGTCGACGCGCCCTCCGTCCGCTCGTCGGTCTCCCGGCTGAAGCGGCGCGGACTGCTGCTGCCCGCCCGTACGGAGGCGGGCGCGGCCGGCTACGCCCTGTCGGACGACGCCCGGCAACTCCTCGACGACGGCGACCGGCGGATCTACGCGCCGGCGCCGGAGCAGGACGAGGGCTGGGTCCTCGCCGTGTTCTCCGTGCCCGAGTCGGAGCGGCAGAAGCGGCATGTGCTGCGCTCCCGGCTGGCCGGGCTCGGCTTCGGCACGGCCGCGCCGGGCGTGTGGATCGCGCCGGCCCGGCTGCACGAGGAGACCCGGCACACCCTCGTCCGGCTGCGGCTCGACCCGTACGTGGATCTCTTCCGGGGCGAGCACCTGGGGTTCGCGGCGACCGCCGAGGCCGTGTCGCGGTGGTGGGACCTGGCCGGGATCGCCAAGCAGCACGAGGCGTTCCTCGACCGGCACGCGCGCGTGCTGCGCGACTGGGAGCGCCGCGCCGACACCCCCGAGGAGGAGGCGTACCGCGACTATCTGCTCGCCCTGGACTCGTGGCGTCATCTGCCGTACGCCGACCCGGGGCTGCCCGCCGCGCTGCTGCCCGCCGACTGGCCGGGGGTCCGCTCGGCGGCCGTCTTCCGGGCGCTGCACGCACGGCTGCGGGACGCGGGGGCGGTCTTCGCCGGGGTTGCCACCTCGTGAGCATGTCGACCTAAGAGAACCGTTCCTGAAGACTGAGCGGGAGTGAGTCCTGTTGCCAGGTCTCGTGCTCGGCCGAACGCCCCGGACGGTGTTGGGCGTTCTGGTTGCCCGCGTTCGCTTCGCAGCCGGGCGGCACGGATCGTGTCCGTGGTCCGGGGATGCGGGGGCGGGGTTCCTCACGCCCAGGAACACTCGGTCCGGCCTGGACGGTCCGATGCCCCACCGCATCACTCCGGTGTAGTGGGGGCGGTGTCGTCCGTCGCCGGATCGGGTGTCCCTGGGCGCGCCTTCCGATCGCCACAGCGGCGGCATCGTGGCGAGTGGTCTTACGAGTCGTGGTGGTGAGGGGTTCAAGAACCCATCGCCATGGGAAACGAGCGCCCCCCCCATGAAGGTCACGCATTCGATGGAGGAACGTCAGTTCACCACCGAGAACCGACCCCGGTCGAGGTGTGCAGCGAGCGTGACGCGAAGGGTCTGTACGCCCGTCAGGCCGCCGGCCGGCTCAAGGGCCTGACCGGTGTCGACGACCCGTACGAGCCGCCGGTCGACCCGGCGCTGGTCCTCGCCGCCCAGCACCAGACGCCCGAGGAGTCGGCCGCGTCGGTGTACGCGATGCCGGCGGAACGGGGCCTCGTATGACCGTCCACGCCCTGTCCCACCTGGACGCCCTCGAATCCGAGGCCGTCCATTCCTCCGCGAGGTGGCGGGCGAGTTCGAGCGGCCGGTGATCCTCTTCTTGGTGTACGCGCCGCAGTCCCTGCCCCGAAAGGGGGCACGGGGAGTCGCGCGACAAGCCCCCACCGGCCCGCAGTCGAAGAACTCACCCCTGCGGGCCTGGCGGCGCGGCCCCCGCTCGCGCAGCTAGGACAGAGTCAGCCGTGGCTTCGGCGCGTCCGTGCGCCCCGTACGCGGACGCCGACTGCCCGCCCGGTACTGGGCGGGCCAGCCGACGCCCGCCCCCTCGTACCCCTGTTCCGCCGCCGCGTGCAACGTCCAGTGCGGGTCGTACAGATGCGGCCGCCCCAACGCGCACAGATCCGTCCGCCCGGCCAGGATCAGCGAGTTCACGTCGTCCCACGAAGAGATCGCCCCCACCGCCACCACCGGCACCCCCACCTCGTGCCGGATCCGGTCCGCGAACGGCGTCTGGTACGAGCGCCCGTACTCGGGACGCTCCTCGGCGACGACCTGCCCGGTCGAGACGTCCACGGCGTCCGCGCCGTGCGCCGCGAAAGCCCGGGCGATCTCGACGGCGTCCTCGGCTCTCGTCCCGCCGTCGGCCCAGTCGGTCGCGGAGACACGGACGGTCATCGGCCGCTCCTCCGGCCACACCGCCCGTACGGCGTCGAAGACTTCGAGCGGGAAGCGCAGCCGCCGGTCGAGCGATCCCCCGTACCGGTCGGTGCGCCGATTCGTCAGCGGGGAGAGGAAGCCGGAGAGCAAGTAGCCGTGCGCACAGTGGAGTTCGAGGAGATCGAAGCCGCAGCGGGCGGCCCGCCACGCTGCGGAGGTGAACTGTTCGCGGATGTCAGTGAGTTGGGCGCGGGAGAGTTCACGAGGGGTCTGGCTGCCCGGCTTGTACGGGATCGGGGACGCGGCCACGAGGGGCCAGTTGCCGTCCTCCAGGGGCTCGTCGATGCCCTCCCACATCAGCTGGGTGGACCCCTTGCGCCCGGAGTGCCCGAGCTGGAGGCCGACGGCCGTGCCCGGCGCCTGTGCGTGCACGAACCTCACGATCCGGCGCCAGGCCTCCGCCTGCCGGGGGTTCCAGAGCCCGGCGCAGCCCGGGGTGATCCGCCCCTCCGGGCTGACGCACACCATCTCGGTCATCACCAGCCCGGCGCCACCGAGGGCACGCGCGCCCAGATGGACGAGGTGGAAGTCCCCGGGGACGCCGTCCACAGCCGAGTACATGTCCATCGGCGAGACGACCACCCGGTTGCGCAGGGTCAGGCCGCGCAACCGGAACGGGGTGAACATCGGTGGCGTATCGGGCGGGCAGCCGAACTCGCGCTCCACGGCCCCGGTGAAGTGCGCGTCCCGCAGCCGGAGGTTGTCGTGCGTGACGCGGCGGCTTCGGGTGAGGAGGTTGAAGGCGAACTGCCGGGGAGGCTGGCCCAGATACAGCCCGAGGTTCTCGAACCACTCCAGGCTGGCCCGCGCCGCCCGCTGCGTGGACGCGACGACAGGGCGCCGCTCCTCCTCGTACGCCGCGAGCGCCCGTGCCAGATCCGGCTGTTCCTCCAGACAGGCGGCCAGCGCGAGCGCGTCCTCGACGGCGAGCTTCGTACCGGAGCCGATGGAGAAGTGCGCGGTGTGCGCGGCATCGCCGAGCAGTACCAGATTGCCGTGCGACCAGTGCTCGTTGACGACCGTGCGGAAGGTGGTCCAGGCGGACTTGTTGGACCTGAGCGGCCGTCCGCCGAGCGCGTCCGCGAAGATTTTCGCGCACCGCTCGACCGACTCGCGCTCGTCCATCCCCTCGAACCCGGCAGCCCGCCACACGTCCTCGCGCATCTCCACGATGACGGTGGAGGCGTCCGCCCGGTAGGGATAGCCGTGCAGCTGCATCACGCCGTGCTCGGTTTGGGCGATCTCGAACCGGAACGCCTCGAAGGCGAAGTCGGCGGCGAGCCAGATGTAGCGGCAGCGGTGCTCCTCGACGGCCGGCCGGAACACCTCCGCGTACGCCTCGCGTGTCGCGCTGCCCACCCCGTCCGCCGCGACGACCAGGTCGTACGTCTCGCAGAGCCACTCCGGGTAGGGGGCCTCCGTACGGAAGCGGAGGTCGACGCCGAGGGAGCGGCAGCGCTCGTGCAGGATCTGCAGGAGCCGGCGGCGGCCCAGCGCGGCGAAGCCGTGGCCTCCGGCGGTGTGGCGGGTGGCTCCGTGGACGATGTCTATGTCGTTCCAGCGGACGAAGTGCTGCTGGAGGGCCTCGTGGACGACCGGGTCGGCGTGTTCGATGCCGCCGAGGGTTTCGTCGGAGAGGACGACGCCGAAGCCGAAGGTGTCGTCAGGGGCGTTGCGTTCCCAGAGGGTGATTTCGCGGGACGGGTCCAGGCGTTTGAGGAGGGCGGCGGTGTAGAGGCCGCCGGGGCCGCCGCCGATGATCGCGACGCGGTGGGGACGGCTGGTCCCGTCGTGCGGCTGCTGGTTGTTCGTGGCTGGTCGCGCCCCTCGGCGGAGCCGCGTGTCGACACCGCCCCGCGCCCCTTGGGGCGTCACGGTCACCGTCCCCTCCATTTGGGAGGGCGTTTTTCCTTGAACGCCGCGTGGAACTCCGCGTAGTCCTCGCCGTTCATCAGCAGGGCCTGGGTGGCGGCGTCCAGTTCGACGGAGGCGGCCAGGGGCATGTCCAGCTCCGCCGTGAGGAGGGCCTTCGTCTGGGCGTGGGCCAGGGCCGGGCCGTCGGCCAGGCGGCGGGCCAGGGTCCGGGCGGCCTCGTCGGCGCCGCCCTCGTCCGTCAACTGGCTGATCAGACCGATCCGCTCGGCCTCGGGGGCGCGCACCGGTTCGCCGAGCATCAGCAGGCGGGTGGCGTGGCCGAGGCCGACGACGCGGGGCAGCAGATAGGCGGCGCCCATGTCGCCGCCGGAGAGGCCCACGCGGGTGAAGAGGAAGGAGAAGCGGGCGGTGGGGTCGGCGACCCGGAAGTCGGCGGCCAGCGCGAGGACGGCCCCTGCGCCCGCCGCGACCCCGTGCACGGCGGCGATCACCGGGAACGGGCACTCCCGTACGGCCCGGACGACCTGCCCCGTCATCCGGTTGAAGTCGAGGAGCTGGGAGGTGTCCATGGCGAGGGTGGCGCCGATGATCTCGTCGACGTCACCGCCGGAGCAGAAGCCGCGGCCCTCACCGGCCAGCACCAGTGCCCGTACGGACTTCTCGCGGGACAGTTCGGCGAGCAGATCGCGCAGGTCGGCGTAGGCGCCGAAGGTGAGCGCGTTGAGCTTTTCGGGGCGGGCGAGGGTGACCGTGGCGACGCCCTCGGTGATCGCGCACCTCACATGGCGCCAGTCGGAGGTGCGTGCGGCGGAGCCGGTGAAGGGACTCATGACGGGCGGCCTCCTCGCTGGGGCTGCCGCGGTGTGGCGGCTGCGAGCGACTACTCCATTACTCCGTGCGTTCTCCTTGCACTCCAGAAGCTATCACCGATATCTGACCACCGTCACGACCGCGCGATAGAGGATCGGCCGCCGGATCGGCACGGGCCGGTTGATGGCGTGGCTGCGTCACGGGCTCTCGACAGGGCCGTAACGGTGGACTCGGTCGCGCGAGGCGGGGCGTTGGGGTGGGTACACGGAGCGACAGCGGGGCCGAGTGGCCCGGGCGACGACGCCCGCCGAGTGCTTCCGCCGCCTCGCGCCGTACCATTCCTCACGTTGAAAGCAGGACGGCTGATGACCTGCTCCATGAACGGATCCACTGCCTTGCAAGAACCCTCCACCCCCGCCTCCTGGCGCATCGCGCTGCCGCAGACCGCCGCGGCCGTGCCCGTGGCCCGCGCGCTGGTCCGTACGGCGTTGACGGAGCTGGAGCACGGGGCCGACTGCGACACCGCGGAGCTGCTCACGGCGGAGCTGGTGGCGAACGCGGTGGAGCACGCGGTGGGGAGTGGGCCGATAGAGCTGGTGGTGGAGCTGCTGCCGGGGGGCTGCAAGGTCGAGGTGCATGATCCGGATCCGGCACCGCCGGGGGATCTGACGGCGCCGGGCTGCGACCACCCCGATCCCTGGCAGGAGCACGGCCGGGGACTGCTGCTGATCCGAGCCCTCAGCTCGTCCTGCGGCCACCGCCCCACGGACTCGGGCAAGGCGGTGTGGTTCCGCCTCCCGACGGTGCCCCCGCAGCGACGTCCGTAGCTCTCCCGCACAAGGGACGAGCTCGGAACCCGCCCCTCACGCCAGCGTCGCCACCAGCACCGCCTTGATCGTATGCAGCCGGTTCTCCGCCTCGTCGAAGACCACCGAGTGCGCCGACTCGAACACCTCGTCCGTGACCTCCAGGGAGTCGAGGCCATGGGCCTCGTGGATCTCGCGTCCGACCTTCGTGCCGAGGTCGTGGAAGGCCGGCAGACAGTGCAGGAACTTCACGTCCGCGTTCCCGGTGGCGCGCAGGACGTCCATCGTCACGGCGTACGGGGACAGCGCTCCTATCCGCTCGCGCCACACCTCCTTCGGCTCCCCCATCGAGACCCAGACATCGGTCGCGACGAAGTCCGCCCCTTCGACCCCTTCCCCGATGTGCTCGGTGAGCGTGATCCGCGCCCCGCTCTCCTCCGCCAGCTTGCGCGCACGGGCCACGATCTCCTCCGCCGGCCAGTACGCCTGCGGCGCGACGATCCGCACGTCCATGCCGAGCAGCGCCCCGGTGACCAGGTAGGAGTTGCCCATGTTGAAGCGGGCGTCGCCGAGGTACGCGAAGGCCATCTCTTCGAGCGGCTTATCGCTGTGCTCGGTCATGGTCATGACGTCGGCGAGCATCTGGGTGGGGTGCCAGTCGTCGGTGAGACCGTTGTAGACCGGCACCCCGGCGTACGCGGCCAGCTCCTCGACGTTCGCCTGGCTGTCCCCGCGGTACTCGATCGCGTCGAACATCCGGCCGAGCACCCGCGCGGTGTCCCGTACCGACTCCTTGTGGCCCATCTGCGAGCCCGACGGGTCGAGGTACGTGGTCCGGGCACCCTGGTCGGCCGCGGCGACCTCGAACGCGCAGCGCGTACGCGTCGAGGTCTTCTCGAAGATCAGCGCGATGTTCCGGCCCCGCAGGTACTGGGTCTCCGTCCCGGCCTTCTTCGCCGCCTTCAGCTCCGCGGCCAACTCGATCAGACCGCGGAACTCCGCCGCGGTGAAGTCCAGCTCCTTGAGGAAGTGGCGCCCGGCGAGGGCGTTCGGGACAGTCGCCATGGGTCACTCCAGGTCAACGGTGGCAGGGGCGGGGCACGAACGGATGGAAGTCCGACAGAGGTCCGCCGGAGGTCCGACGCACACTCAAATGGAAGTCTATACGATGACCCACATTTCTATACGGCCGCCCGTTCCACCGGACAGCTCATACAGCGCGGCCCGCCCCTGCCCCGGCCCAGTTCGCTGCCCGGGATCTCGATCACCTCGATGCCCTGCTTGCGCAGATGCGTGTTGGTGGTGGCGTTGCGCTCGTAGGCGACGACGACACCCGGTTCGACGGCGAGCACGTTGCAGCCGTCGTCCCACTGTTCCCGTTCGGCCGCGTGCACGTCCTGGGTGGCGGTCAATACCCGGACCTCGTTCAGCCCCAGCGCGGCGGCGATCGCGCGATGCATGTGCTCCGGCGGATGGTCGGTGACCTTCAGTTCCTTCTCGCCGACACCAGGCTCGATGGTGTACGAGCGGAGCATGCCGAGCCCGGCGTACTGGGTGAAGGTGTCGCCGTCGACCATGGTCATCACCGTGTCGAGGTGCATGAAGGCCCGCCGCTTCGGCATGTCCAGCGCCACGATCGTCTGCGCGGACCCGGCGGCGAAGAGCTTGTGCGCGAGCATCTCCACGGCCTGGGGCGTGGTCCGCTCGCTCATGCCGATCAGGACCGCGCCGTTGCCGATGACCAGGACGTCGCCGCCCTCGATGGTGGAGGGGTAGTCGGCCTGACCCTCCGACCAGATGTTGAAGACCTCCCGCCTGAAGAGGGGGTGATGGCGGTAGATCGCCTCGAAGTGGACCGTCTCGCGCTGGCGGGCCGGCCAGCGCATGGCGTTGATGGAGACACCGTCGTAGATCCAGGCGGAGGTGTCGCGGGTGAAGAGGTGGTTGGGGAGCGGGTCGAGGAGGAATTCGTCCAGCTCCATGACATGGAAGCGCACGGAGGCCGGTTCCGCGTGGGCCTCAAGGAACTCCCGCTTGGTCATACCGCCGATCAGGGCCTCGACCAGCCCGGCCAGCGGGAGGGACTCGAAGGCGGCCCGGAGGTGGTCCGTGGCGAGCGGACCGTACTCCTTCTCGTCGAAGACCCGGTCCAGGACGAGCTCGCGGGCCACGGGGATCCGCAGGACGTCGGTGAGGAGGTCGCCGAAGAGGTGGACGGCGACTCCCCGGTCGCGCAGCACGTCCGCGAAGCCGTCGTGCTCGGCGCGCGCCCGGCGCACCCACAGCACGTCGTCGAAGAGCAGCGCGTCCTTGTTGCTGGGGGTGAGCCTTTTGAGCTCTAGGTCAGGCCGGTGCAGGATGACGCGGCGCAGCCGCCCGGCCTCGGAGTCGACATGGAATCCCATGCCTTCATCCTGACCATTCGCGCGCCTGTTCACCCGCCGGTCGGCCGGATCCGAACCCTTCAATCTCGTCCTCTTGACGATAAGTGAAGCCCTCCATTATCGTCTAAGTGACGCGAACAATCCCGCGAGGGACCGGCGAGGGGGATCATCCATGGCCGACATCACCAGACGGCTCGGCTGGCGGCATCTGCGCGGCGCGCCCACCGCCCACATCCGCCACCACCGCTCCGGGCGGCTCGTGCACGACGGCCCGGGCCTGAGCTTCTGGTACCGGTCGCTGACCGCCGCGCTCTCCGAGATCCCGGTGGACGACCGGGAATTGGCGATGACCTTCCACGCCCGTACGTCCGACTTCCAGGACATCGCGGTGCAGGCGACGGTGACCTACCGGGTCAGCGACCCGGCGACCGCCGCCGCCCGTCTGGACTTCTCCGTCGACCCCGACACTGGCGTCTGGCGCGGCGCGCCCCTGGAGCAGCTCTCCACCCTGCTGACCGAGACGGCCCAGCAGCACGCGCTGGACGTCCTGGCCCGTACGTCGCTGTCGTCGGCCCTGGTCGACGGGGTCGCGGCGGTCCGGGAGCGGGTGGCGAGCGGGCTGGCCGCCGAGCCCCGGCTGCCCGCCACCGGCATCGAGATCGTCGCCGTACGCGTGGTGGCGCTGCGGCCCGAGCCCGAGGTGGAGCGGGCGCTGCGGACCCCGGCGCGGGAGCAGATCCAGCAGGAGGCCGACCGGGCTACGTACGAGCGGCGGGCCGTGGCCGTCGAGCGGGAGCGGGCCATCGCGGAGAACGAGCTGGCCAGCCAGATCGAACTCGCCCGACGTGAGGAGCAGTTGGTCGAGCAGCGGGGGACCAACGCCCGGCGTGAGGCCGAGGAGCGCGCCGCCGCCGACGCGGTGAAGGCCAAGGCGGAGGCGGCCCGTACGGTACGGCTGGCCGAGGCGGAGGCCGCGCGGACCGTGAAGCTCGCGGAGGCCGAGGCGGAACGGAGCGTCAAGCTCGCCGACGCGGAGGCGATCCGCCAGGTGCGGCTCGCCGAGGCGGAGGCAAGGGCCTCGCGTGCCGTCGGCGAGGCGCGGGCCGAGGCCCAGGCGGCCTGGCTGCGGGTGCACGACGAGGTGGACGCGGCGACCCTGCACGCGCTGACCGGGACCCGGCTCGCGGAGAACCTGCCGAGGATCGAGAGCGTGACGGTGTCGCCGGACGTGCTGACGGGGCTGCTGGCCAGGCTGGGCGGCGGGGGCGCGGCCGGAGACTCCGCGTGAGTCTCGCGCCCAGGGTCGTGCTGGTCCATCGCATCACGGAGTACGAGGAGTTGGTGGCCCGGCACGGCACGCACGGCCAGGCCGCCTTCTTTCTGCGCTCCCGGGGGCGGGACATCGAGGAGGTCGCCGAACGGCACCACCGCGATCGGCGGGTGCTCGCCGAGGTGACCTCCACGGTCCCGCTGACCTGGCGTCAGGCCCGCGTCGAGCGGCGGGACCTGGACCGGTTCCTGTTCGCCCCCGAGGACGTCGTGGTCGTCGTCGGGCAGGACGGGCTGGTGGCCAATGTCGCCAAGTACCTCGCGGGGCAGCCGGTGGTGGGGATCAACACCGACACCGGGCGCAATCCGGGGGTCCTGGTCCGCCATCGCCCGGAGCACGCGGGCAAGTTGCTCGCCTCCGCGCTCGAACAGCGAAGCCGGGTCGACGAGTTGACCATGGTCGAGGCCGTCGCCGACGACACCCAGCGGATCGTCGCCCTCAACGAGATCTACCTCGGCGCGGCCGGACACCAGACCGCCCGGTACCACCTGGGGCTCGACGGCGACAGGGGTGCCGTCGAGCCCCAGGCCTCGTCGGGGGTCCTGGTCGGCACCGGCACCGGGGCGAGCGGCTGGATCCGGTCCGTGTGGCAGGAGCGGTCGAGCGGGCTGCCCCTGCCAGGCGCCACCGAGACCAGTCTGCTGTGGTTCGTACGCGAGGCCTGGCCCTCCCCCGCGACGGGAACGTCCCTGGTGGCGGGCCGGCTGGAGGCGTCCGCCCGGCTGCGGCTCACCGTCGAGTCGGACCGCCTCATCGCCTTCGGGGACGGCATGGAGGGCGACGCGCTGGAGCTGACCTGGGGGCAGACGGTGGAGGTGGGGGTGGCGGGGGTCCGGCTGCGGCTGGTGGGCTGACGCCCGGGCCCGGTGCGGGTCGGCAGACGGCCGTGGCCGCCCGGCGACCGGCCGTTGCCCACTCGCCGGGCCCGTCGTCGACACCGCGATGACCGAGACGATCAACAGTTCAGCCGATCTGAGCCCCGTCTGCGGCACGGGCGCCGACAGCGGCCTGGTGCTGTTCCCGCCGTCGTACGGGGCGACGCAGTCGGCCATCGGCGCCGGGGGCACGGGAGCGGTCCCGGTCGGTCGACTCGGCCTATGGCTCGGCTGGTTCGCCGCGACGGCGGTGGTCGGACTGCTCGGCCTCCGGCGGCGTACGCGCTGCGCTACGGCGCCGGAAGCCGGCCTCCTGAGTCGGCGGTGTCAGAGCTCGTCGTGGCGCGCCTGGACGACGGGCGCGGTCGAGGCCCCCTTGCGGCGCTTCCTGTGGGTGTAGGCCTCGATGGCCTCCCACAGCCCACGCCGGTCGACCTCCGGCCAGGGCTCGTCGGTGAAGTACAGCTCGGCGTAATGCGCGTGCCAGGGAAGGAAGTTGGACACGCGCAGCTCGCCGCTGGTACGCCACATCAGGTCGACGTCGGGCATGGCGTGGTGGGGCAGATGACTCGCGAAGAGCTGCTCGGAGACGCGGCCCGGGTCGATCTCGCCGGCCAACGACGCACGGGCCAACGACGCGCCCGCTCGGGCGAGTTCGGCGCGGCCGCCGTAGTTGACACAGACATTGAGGGTGAGGCCCGTGCGGTGCCGGGTGGCGTGCTCCTGGCGGCGCAGGACCTCCACCACGTCCTCGGGGAGCCCGTCGGGGGAGCCCACCCAGCGCAGCCGTACGTCGTGCTGGAGCAGTTCGCCGTCGAGCAGTTCGGCGCGCATGATCGCGAAGAGCTTGGCGACCTCGTCGGGCGAGCGCTTCCAGTTCTCGGTGGAGAAGGCGTAGACCGTGAGGTGCTGGAGGCCGATCTCCAGGGCGCCCTGGACGACATCGCGCAACGCGACCGCTCCGGCGCGGTGGCCCTCGTCGCGCGGCAGACCGAGCGCGGTGGCCCAGCGGCCGTTGCCGTCCATGACGATCGCCACATGGTGCGGCAGCAGGGCGGCCGCTATCTCGGGCGGGCGTACGCCGTCGCGGTGCGGGCGCGGCGGCAGCGGCGGGTCGGCGACCGGCACCGGCTGCCACTCGGGGGTGTCCTCCGGGATGTCCACGGCGGACGGCTTGTCCGCCGCGACCGTCTCGGGCGGCAGGGTCAGCCGCCAGACCACCGCGGCCCGGGCGCGGGACGGGCCGAGGATCCGCCACTGCTTGTGGCGGGGGACGCGTACCGGTCGGCTCAGTGCGTCGCCTCCGGCCCGCACGATCGCGTCCAGTTCGGCGCCGAACAGGTCGACGGTGGTGTCCAGGACGATCGCGGGCCCCAGCGGCAGCGTGCTCCGCAGGGCCCGGCGCGCCGCGTCCAGCCAGGCTCGCGCCTCGCCGGCGAGGTGGGTGATCAGCTCCCGGACGGCGGGGGTCCACCGGCGGGCGATCAGGTCGGCCGGGGTGACATCGAAGCGTTCGAGCACCTCGGTCGGGAGCCACACATGCCCGCCGTCGAGGTCCTCGGGGAGGTCGCGGAGCATGTCGGTGAGGAACAGGCCCTCCACGAAGCGGGTGAAGCCGGGCAGGTCCCTCAGGCGCACGGGCACGGGCATGCCACAGCGCGCCAGTATCCGCATGAGCTGTTCGGGCCAGCTGACGTTCTGGGCGTGGGCGCGCTCCCGCCACTCCTGCCAGGTCGCGACGCCCTCGCGGCCGTCGTCCTGCTGCACCGCGTCCAGCGCGCCGAGCAGATCGCCGAGGTCCAGCCCCCAGCGCCGCACCGCGTCGGTCAGGGCCAGGCGGATCGGGTCGTCGCTGGTCCCGCTCGCCAGGTCGGCCTCCAGCGCGGCCCGCCATTCCCGGAGCTGGTTGCCCCGCTCCTGGGGAGTCTCGTCGGAGAAGTCGAGCAGGTCGTCGGCGTGGGCGAAGGCGGCGTACATGGCCCAGCACGCCGGTCGTACGGACGGCGGCATCAGGTCCATCAGGGCGTGCTCGGTGGGCCTGGTCCGCCGGACCAGACTGCGGCACTCCTCGTAGGCGGCGTCGACCGCCGACGCTTTCGGCCCGGACCGCGCTGTGGTGCGACGCAAGGGGAACCCCTCATACCTTCGAACTGAGACCGATGGGACCGGCTCGGGTGACGTCGATCGGCTGCGATCGCTGTCACCCGAGCACTGCCGGAACCGCTGGAACCATTCGAAGGCAGTGCACGGCCACGCCTGCTTGCGACATTATCAGCCGCAAAGTCGCCTCACAGGCGCGGGTGCGCCGGTCACGGAGGAGGGGTTTCTCCGCTCACAGTCGGGGGTCGACCGGCTCCGACTCCAGGGCCAGCACCCCGAACACCGCCTCGTGCACCCGCCACAGCGGCTCGCCCTCCGCCAGCCGGTCCAGGGCCTCGAGCCCCAGGGCGTACTCACGGATGGCCAGGGACCGCTTGTGGTTGAGGAACCGGCCGCGCAGCCGGGTGAGGTTCTCCGGCCGGGTGTACTCCGGGCCGTAGATGATCCGCAGGTACTCCCGGCCCCGGCACTTGATGCCCGGCTGCACCAGCCGCCCCTGCCCTCCCCCGCTCTCGGCTTCGCTCGGGCGGGGGCGCCCCACCCGTACGACGGCCTCGACGGGCTTGACGACCATGCCCTCGCCGCCGCGCCCGGTCATCTCCAGCCACCAGTCGATCCCGGCGCGTACGGACTCCTCGTCGCCGGTGTCGACGAAGAGGCGTCGCGTGGTCTGGAGCAGTCCGCTGCCGTCGTACTCGACGAGCCGGTCGATGAGGGCCAGCTGCTCGTCGTGCGGGAGGGCTGCGAGGCTGCGGCCCTGGACGGCGAGGATCTGGAAGGGGGCCAGCCGGACACCCTCCAGGCCGTCGGTCGTCCAGCAGTAGCGGCGGTACGCGTCGGTGAACGCGGCCGCGTCGGCGGCCCGCTCGCGCTGCTTGCCCAGCAGCTCGCCCACGTCGACGCCCCGTGCAGCCGCGCCCTCCAGGGCGGCCAGCGCGCCCGGGAACACCGCGCCCGAGGCGGCGCCGACGGCCGCGTACTGGGTGCGCAGCAGCCCGGACGCCTTCAGCGACCACGGCATCAGCTCGGCGTCGAGCAGCACCCAGTCGGTGTCCAGCTCCGCCCACAGGCCAGCCGCCTCCATCGCGTCGCGCACCCGGCCGAGGATCTCCTCGGTGCGGGCGGCGTCGTCGAAGAAGGGGCGGCCCGTACGGGTGTACAGGGACCCCGTGGGGCCTCCCCCACTCTCGGCTGCGCTCGAGCGGGAGGTGCCCCCAACGCCGAAGCGCTCGCGGGCCGCGTCCGCGTCACGGCAGACCAGGGCGACGGCCCGCGACCCCATGTGCTTCTCCTCGCACACGACCCGCGCGACCCCGTCCTCCTTGTACTGCGCGAACGCCTCGGCCGGGTGCTCCAGGTAGCCCTCGATGTGCGAGGTGGCCGTGGGAGCCATGGTCGGCGGCAGGTACGGCAGCAGGCGCGGGTCGACCGCGAAACGGCTCATGACCTCCAGGGCGGCCGCCGCGTTCTCCTCGCGGACCGACACCCGGCCCGCGTGCCGGGTCTCGACGACCCGACGGCCGTGCACGTCGGCCAGGGCCAGCGGACGGCCCTCGTGGCCGCCGGGCGCCTCGGAGGCGAGCGGCCTGGTCGGCTCGTACCAGACCTTCTCGGCCGGTACGTCGACCAGCTCGCGCTCCGGCCAGCGCAGCGCGGTGAGCTTGCCGCCGAAGACGGCGCCCGTGTCGAGGCAGATGGTGTTGTTCAGCCAGGTGGCGGTGGGCACGGGGGTGTGGCCGTAGACCACGGCCGCGCGGCCCCGGTAGTCCTCCGCCCACGGGTAGCGCACCGGCAGGCCGAACTCGTCGGTCTCGCCGGTGGTGTCGCCGTACAGGGCGTGGCTGCGCACCCGGCCGGAGGTACGGCCGTGGTACTTCTCCGGCAGACCGGCGTGGCAGACGACCAGGCGGCCGCCGTCGAGGACGTAGTGGCTGACGAGCCCGTCGATGAACTCGCGGACCTGCTTCTTGAACTCCTCGCTCTCGCCGTCCATCTGCCCGATGGTCTCGGCGAGGCCGTGGGTGTGCTGGACGTTGCGGCCCTTGAGGTAGCGGCCGTACTTGTTCTCGTGGTTGCCGGGCACGCAGAGCGCGTCGCCCGAGCCGACCATCGACATCACGCGGCGCAGGACGCCCGGGCTGTCCGGGCCCCGGTCGACGAGGTCGCCGACGAAGACGGCCGTACGGCCCTCCGGGTGCACGCCGTCGACGTAGCCCAGCTTGCCGAGCAGCGACTCCAGTTCGCTCGCGCAGCCGTGGATGTCGCCGACGATGTCGAAGGGGCCGGTGAGGTGGGTGAGGTCGTTGAAGCGCTTCTCGGTGACGACCGTGGCGCTCTCGACGTCCTCCACGCCCCGCAGGACGTGCACCTTGCGGAAGCCCTCGCGCTCCAGGTGGCGCAGGGAGCGGCGGAGTTCGCGGGTGTGGCGCTGGATGACGCGGCGCGGCATGTCGGCGCGGTCGGTGCGGGACGCGTTGCGCTCGGCGCACACCTCCTCGGGCACGTCGAGGACGATGGCGATGGGCAGCACGTCGTGCTGCCTGGCCAGCTCGATCAGCTGCTTGCGGGACTCCTGCTGCACGCTGGTGGCGTCGACGACCGTACGGCGGCCGGCCGCGAGGCGCTTGCCCGCGATGTAGTGCAGGACGTCGAAGGCGTCCTTCGTCGCGCTCTGGTCGTTCTCGTCGTCGGAGACCAGGCCGCGGCAGAAGTCGGACGAGATGATCTCGGTGGGCTTGAAGTGCCGTCGGGCGAACGTCGACTTGCCCGAACCGGACGCGCCGATGAGGACGACGAGGGAGAGGTCGGTGACGGGGAGGGTGCGTCCCTCGGCCGTCTCGTCGGTGGTCTCGCTCATGCCGCCTTCGCCTCCTTCTCGTCGGTGTTGCGCTGCTTGAACACAGCCATCTGGGTGGGCGGTCCCACCTCGGGGTCGTCGGGTCCGACGGGCACGAACCCGACCTCGTAGCCGTGCCGTTCGGCCACCTTGGCCGCCCAGGTGCGGAACTCCTCGCGGGTCCACTCGAAGCGGTGGTCGCCGTGGCGGACGTGACCTGCGGGGAGGGTCTCCCAGCGGACGTTGTACTCGACGTTCGGGGTCGTCACGAGGACGGTGCGCGGGCGGGCCGCGCCGAACACCGCGTACTCCAGGGCGGGCAGCCGGGGCAGGTCGAGGTGCTCGATGACCTCGGAGAGCACGGCGGCGTCGTAGCCCTTGAGCCGGTTGTCGGTGTAGGCGAGGGAGCTCTGGAAGAGCTGGACGCGGGAGGCCTGGCGCTCGCCCATGCGGTCCAGCTTGAGGCGGCGGGACGCGATGGTGAGCGCGCGCATCGACACGTCCGTGCCGACGATCTCGGTGAAGCGGACGTCCTTGAGCAGCGCCTGCACGAGTTGACCCTGACCGCAGCCGAGGTCGAGCACGCGGGCGGCGCCGGAGTCCTTGAGGGCGGCGATGATCGCCTCCCGCCGCAGCACGGCGAGCGGCGTCGCCTTCTCCTCGGCCCGGGTCTCCGCCTGCCCCTCTGCCTGGTTCTCCGCCTGGCCCTCCGTCTCGCCCTTCTCCGTCTCGCCGTTCTCTGTGTCGCTCTCCGTCTCGCTCTCCGTGTCGTCGACGGCGTTGTCGATCGCCTCGACCTCGCTGTCGTCGGCCTCGGCGAGTCGTACGAGTTCCAGGCGCTCCATGGCCTGCCGGGTCAGCGACCAGCGGCGGGACAGGTAACGGCTGGTGATCAGCTTCTGCTCCGGGTGGTCCGGGAGCCAGCCCTCGCCCACCCTCAGCAGCTTGTCGACCTCGTCGGACGACACCCAGTAGTGCTTGGCGTCGTCGAGGACCGGCAGCAGGACATAGAGGTGGCGCAGCGCCTCGGCCAGGGTCAGCGACTCCGACTCCAGGACGAGCCGTACGTAACGGGAGTCGCCCCATTCCGGGAACTCGGTGTCCAGGGCGACCGCCTCGGCGGTGACCGTCCAGCCGAGCGGGGCGAAGAGCTTGCCGACCAGGTCGGGGCCGCCGCGGGCGGGCAGCGCCGGTATCTCCACGCGCAGCGGGCGGGCCTGCTCCGCCAATTCGGGCCGGGCCTTGCAGTGGCCGCGCATCGCGCTGGAGAAGACGTCGTTGAGGGCGACGGCGAGGAGCGAGGAGGCCGCGTACGGGCGGTCGTTGACGTACTGGGCGAGCGCCGCGTCGGGTGCGCCGCCGCGGCCCTTGCCCTTGCCGCGCCGGACCAGCGCCACCGCGTCCACCTCCAGCAGCAGCGCGGCCGTGCACCGCTCGGGGCCCGCCTCGGGATAGAGGACGTGCGCCTTGCCGTAGGAGGTGGAGAACGCCTGCGCCTTGTCGGGATGCTTGTGCAGCAGGAAGCCGAGATCGGTCGCGGGGCGCTCTGGGGTACCGGTGGTACTGATCGTCAGGAACACGGTGGGCTGGCCTCGAAGTCGGGTGCGAATCCGGTCGGCGAGTGCTCGTCAAGTGCGTTGCCAAGTGGCTCGTCGAGTCGGCGGTCGTGTGGACCGTCATGCCAACGTACCGACAAAACCGCAGGTGCACGCGGGATTTTTCATCCCTGCCGACCGGATTGTCAGTGCTGTCTGCCAGGATCCGGCCATGGATCTCGCGGATGTTCTCGACGGCCTCGACGACCGGCCCTGGGCCGCCCTGCAGCATGCCTACGGCAGCGCCGAGGACGTGCCCGACGGGCTGCGCGCGGTGGCGGGCGACGACACGGAGGCGGCGAAGGAAGCGCTGTACGAGTTCTACGGCAACATCTGGCACCAGGGCACGGTGTACGCGGCGACGGTCGAGGCGGTGCCGTTCCTGGCGCGGCTGGCGGCGGCCGGATGCCACAGCGCGGAGCTGCTGGGCCTCCTCGGCTCGATAGCCGAGAGCGAGGACGCCCACGGGGTCGCGCCGGGCGCCTGCCGCGCGGCGGTCGTCGCGCAGCTGCCGCTGCTGCTGCCGCTGCTGGCCGCCGAGGACGCGCAGGTACGGCAGGCCGCGGCCTGGGCCATCGGGCACACCGGGGCCCAGGCCGAGGCCTGGCCCGGGCTGGAGCGCCGCTGGGCCGAGGAGCGGGGCGGGGTCGTGCGGGCGGAGCTGCTGGCCGCGATGGTCCGGCTGGACCCGGCGGCGAGTGCGAAGGCGGCCACGGGGGCGCTGGATCCGGCGGGCCCGGCCGAGCTGCGTGTCGCGGGGGTGCTGGCCTGTCTGGACGCCGGGCTGCCGTGGGGCGTCGCGCATCACGACGCGGTGCTGTCGGTGCTGCCGGCCGACGAGTTGGTCTCCGAGCGGTTCGACGAGGAGCAGCGCGAGCCGCTGCGGGCCGTCGTCGACGCCCTGCTGCGACGGGACACGGACGAGGATCGGGAGGCCGCGTTCCGGCTGCTGGACGCGGCGTTGGGGAGGGAGGACCCGCAGGTCCGGGGTGAGGCGGTGTGGGCCGCGGACCACGCGTGCCTGGTCTCCCGTGCCGCTCCGGCGCGGCTGGTGCCCGCCCTGGTGCCGCTGCTCGACGATCCCCTGTCGGCGTCGTCCGTGCTGTCGTTGCTGGGCAAGGTGGCGGAGCAGGTGGGTCGTGCAGTGGTTCCGTCGCTCGTGCGGCTTGCGGGAGGCGGAGGGGACGGGGGCAGGGACAGGGACAGGGAGGGCGACGAGGACGGCGGCGATACGGCGGACCTTGCGTTGGCGCTGCTCGTGACCGTCGCGCCCGAGCGGGCCGCGGAGCTGCTCGCCGCCGAACTGCCCCGTCGGCCCCGCGCGCTGGCCGTCGCGGCCGGGGCGCGCGGCCCCGGGGAGAACACGAACGAGGTCGCGCTGCCCTTCTCGCCCGCGCTGCTCGACGCGGCCCGCCGACGTCTGGCCGACCCGGCGGTGACCGGCAACGAACCGATCCATCTGGCACTGCTGCTCGCGTTGTGGGGTGGGCGGGCCGCCGCCGCTGTGCCCCAATTGCTGGACGCGCTGCCACGCATACCGCTTGTCGGGCCCAAGGCCCTGGTGGCGCTGTGTCCCACCGAGGGAGCGGTCCGGGAGCGGGTCGAGAACGGCTTGCGCGAGGCGGCCCTGCGGGGCCCCGGGGACGGCCGACTCGCCTCGGCCCGGGCGCTGCACGAGCTGACCGGCGATGTACGTCCGCTGCTGGACGCGATACGGAACAAGGTGGCGGGCGGCGGCTACGGGGTGCGTGAGGCCGCGCAGGTGGCCGCCGGGCTCACTCCCGCGACCGGCGTCGGTCCTGCCGCTGCCGAACTCGTACCCGCCCTGCGCGGCGCGCTCAGCGATCCGGCGCAGCAGCGGAACATGCCGCAGCTGGACGGTGACGTGGAGCTGGCCGGGGCGCTGTGGCGGCTCACCGGGGACACCACGGAGGCCGTGCGGGTCCTCGAAGGAGTCCTCGCGGAGGCCGGCGGGGCCTGGTTCCGGTGGACCGGGGTCCGGGCGGCCCGGCTGGCGGCACGGCTCGGTTCCACAGCGCGGCCGTTGCGCCCGGCACTGGAAGGGATGCTCACCGACCCGTTGCACGCCCCGGCCGCGACCCTCGCCCTGCTGGCCGCCCTGCCCGAGGAGGAACTGCGCGGCCAGCTGAACCGTACGGCCCTGGCCGACCTGGTCCTCGCCTCGGCGGAGGACGGCACCGACCCCGACGCCGCCTTCGAGGCCCTGACGGCTCTGGGCACCCGCGCCCTCACCACCGAGCAGCGACACAGGCTGGCCGCCCTGGCCGACCGCGATCCGAGGGTGGTGGATTCGGGCCTGGAGGACCAGATCATCCGCAAGGACGAGCGCCTCCGGACCCGGGCCCGGACGGTTCTGGCGGACCTCGGCGGGCGGGACGCGGGGTAGGGGCGAGCGGAGAGCCCTGTAGGGCGCCCGGGTCGTACGCCGGGTGCGGTATGTAGGCGGTTGCTCGCGCCCACGCGGCGGAGCCGCGGATCGGCGCAGGCCCGCGCCCCTGAAAGGACCGGGGCGCGGGTCTCCGCAATCGTCACGCCAGCTGCGACTGCACCTGCGACGCGACGAGTTCCAGGTGGTCCAGGTCGTGGAGGTCGAGGAACTGGAGGTAGAGCCGCTGGGAGCCGACGGCCTGGTAGCGGCCGATCTTGTCGACGACCTCGGCCGGGGAACCGGCGAGACCGTTGGCCTTCAGCTCGTCGACCTCGCGGCCGATCGCGGCGGCCCGGCGGGCGACCTCGGCGTCGTCCTTGCCGACACAGACGACCAGCGCGTTCGAGTACACCAGGTCGTCGCCCTTGCGCCCGGCCGCCTCGGCTGCGGCCCGCACCCTGCCGAACTGCCGCTCACTGTCCTCGATCGAGGCGAACGGCATGTTGAACTCGTCCGCGTACTGCCCGGCCAGCCGCGGTGTGCGGCTCGCGCCGTGGCCGCCGATGAGCACCGGCACCTTGGCCTGCGCGGGCTTCGGCAGCGCGGGCGAGTCGGTCAGCTGGTAGTAGGTGCCCTCGTACGAGAAGGTCTTGCCGGTCTCGGTGGCCCACAGGCCGGTGACTATGGCCAGCTGCTCCTCGAGCCGGGCGAACTTCTCCGGCGGGAACGGAATTCCGTACGCCTTGTGCTCCTCCTCGAACCAGCCCGCGCCCAGGCCCAGTTCGACCCGGCCGCCGGACATCTGGTCGACCTGCGCCACCTGGATGGCGAGCACGCCGGGCAGCCGGAACGTTCCGGCGGTCATGAGCGTGCCGAGCCGGATGCGCTTGGTCTCGCGGGCGAGGCCGGCCAGGGTGATCCAAGCGTCGGTGGGGCCGGGCAGGCCGTCCGCCGAGCCCATGCGGAGGTAGTGGTCAGACCGGAAAAAGGCATCGAAGCCGAGGTCCTCGGTGGCCTTGGCGACGGTGAGCAGGGTGTCGTAGGTCGCCCCCTGCTGGGGCTCTGTGAAGACGCGAAGATCCATGCCTCCCATCCTGCACGCTCGTCCGCCGGTCAACTTCATCGGTCCCTCCGGGGCGACCGCTGCCCGGTCGGGTGAAATCCGTCAACGCCGTGCCCACGACAGGCCCATGCCAGTGACCGGGGCGGACAGTGATCGTTGGCTCGGGCGGAGCCGGACCGCCCGGCACCCGTCGCCGGCGGCCGCTGCCGATGACGCCTGCATACGTGCCCCCTCGGGGGGCGAGGGCCGAGGAGGCCGTCACATGTCCCAGGAAGCCGTGCCGGAGCAGGCTGCCGTGCCTGCGCAGCCCAAGGGTCTGCTTCAGCAGATGGAGGAGTTGATGGCGGCTCTGAACGCGGACCTGTCCCAGCTCGACGCGGACCTCTCGGGCTCCCGCGCCCCCGTGTCCATCGAGGGCACCGACCCGGTCTGACCTGCCCCTGGGAACGGGGACCCACGAGTACAGCGCCCGGCCGACCCTTCCGGCCGGGCGTTCGCCGTGGTAGCGGCCAGAGGGGTTTCGCCCCCGCAGCCGTTACCCGCCCTGCTGGCGGCCGGTGGGGGCTTGTCGCGCCGTTCCCCGCGCCCCTTGAGGGCGCGGGACTCCCTCACCCCGCTGCCGCGTCCCTCTCCGACAGCACCTGGTCCCTCACCGCCAGGCGCCTGAGCATCTCCAGGACCCGGTCCCTCGCCTCGTCCGCCGCGTCGATGGCCTCCATGCACTGCCAGTACGTCGCCTCGTCGTCCGCCCCGCTGGCGAGGCCGACGAGGGCGATGCCGACCTCGCCGAGAAGTGCGCCGAGGCGGAACAGGGACTCATGGGCGTCGCCCAACTCGGTGAGCTGGGCGGCGCGTAAATCGCCTACGCCGAGCGGCGGGGCGCCGAGTATGCCGCAGCCCGTGCCCGCCAGCTCGGTCAAACCAAGGGCCTCGCCCCGCAGTTCGGGCGGCCCCGACACCGCCAGGCGACTGCCGATCGCCTGGGCCAGGGCGTAGGCCTGCCAGGACTCCGCCATGATCTGAGGTCCCTCGAGACCGCACGCCAGCGCACGCCTGTTCGCCAAGATGAGCCGCACCGCATCCATGCGCTGCCCCCGCCTGTCCCGACGCGCTCGTCACACGTCCGCCCGAACTCCTGACTGTCCACTACCCACAGTGAAGGCGTGTGAGACAGAAAGCCAGAGGAAGTCTGAAATCTGTGGATAACAAATCGACTGTGGACAACATTTCAACTCCGGAGAGTGACAATCGGATGAGGGTCTCCCGTCGGAACCCCCCGTACCGCTGCCCGGTCATGGACCCTCCGGCGCCGGGAACCTCCGTTCGTTGCGGTCGATCTTCGCATCCAGCGCCGACAACGGGTCGATGCCGAGCACCTCGCAGAACTGGAGCAAGTAGGCCAGCACATCCGCGACTTCGTCGGTGACACGGTGGGCCGTGTCCGGGTCGGCCATCACCCGGGCCGATTCCTCCGGCGTCAACCACTGGAAGATCTCGACGAGTTCGGAGGCCTCGACGCTGAGGGCGGCGACGAGGTTCTTGGGGGTGTGGTACGGCTGCCAGTCGCGGGCGGCGGCGAAGTCGGCGAGGCGCCGCTGCAGCGCCGGCAGGCTCAGGCGGGCAGGCGCGTGCTTCTCGTCGACGGGCTCGGGTCCAGGTTCGTTCACGCGCCCAGGTCTACCACCGTCACCCCTTCCATCCCCGCCGCCCAGGACGCGTCGCTCACCGCCCCCGCCAGCCGGATGTGGCCGCGCTCGCACATCCGGGCCGCGAGCCGCACGAGGTCCGCGGTCTGTCGCGGCGGCAGACAGCGGTCGAGGCCGTCGGCCAGCACGGTGAGGCTCTGCAGCGCCGCCGGGACCTCGGCGACCGGGTCGACCTCCAGCACCCCGGGTCCGGTGAACAGCACCAGGGCCAGTGCCAGATACCTCAGCTCCCCGTCCCCGAGCAGACCGAGCGGTGTCCGCACCCCGTCGCCCCGGTCCAGTACCGCCCGTACCGTGCCGTCGCCCAGCGGTTCGGCCCGCAGCTCCACGACCGGGCCCGCACACCCGGCACCCACCGCCGCGACCAGCTGCGCGTGCCGTCGCCCGCACTCCCTGCGGGTACGCCACAGCACCTCGGCGAGGTTGTCGCAGCCCGGCAGCAGCCGCCCGGAGCCGAGCGGCACGGCCACCCGCATCCGGCCCGGGCGGGGGTCACAGGCGAAGACGGACCGCAGCGCGACCACCATCTGCTCGGCGGCGGCCAGTACCCGACGCTGGCCGTCCGTCTTGCCCGCGACGCGCAGTGGCAGCAGCGCGGTGCCGAGCCGGTCGTCGGGCAGGGGGCCACGGGTGACCGGCGACGCGCCCGCCGTGTGCCAGGCGGCCTGGACCACGGGGCGGCCCGGATCCACCAGGGCCGTCTCCAGCAGGGTCAGTCCGCCCGATGTCAACCGCTCCCCCACGATCCGGAGTTCGGGTTCGGCCTGGACGGCGAGGTCGAGCCGTACGGGTCCCTCGGGGCCGTCGGCCGTGCAGCCGATCCGGAAGCCGCGCCGTCGCTGGGCGTCCGGGCGGGCCCGCTCGGGCACACAGCTCTCCGGGTCCGGGAACGCCTCGTCGAGCGCGGCACCGCCGCCGAGCCGCGCCAGCGCCTCGTACGCCCGCAGCGCCGTGGACTTGCCGCTGCCGCTGCGTCCCGCGAGCAGGGTCAGCGGGCCGAGCGGGAAGGCGGCCCCGCGATGCCCGGCGAAGGCGGACAGCCGCAGCTCGGTGATGCTCGGGCGGCCGTGCGGTGTCCCGGCCTCCGAGGCCGACGCGGCAGGCGGAGCCGAGGGTGACGGGCTCACGAGCGCCACGCCGGTGGACGACGGGAAAGCGGCGGGTGACAGGGGGGAGGCGGTCATACGCGGACGGTAGGCGTGCGGCCGTCCGGCAAACCGTTCCGCCCAGTCGATCTTCCTACGATCGAGGGAGCGCCCCCGCATGGAGCGGGGCGCTCCCTCGGAAGGGCCTCACACCCCGGGGGCTCCGACGCCCTCCATCAGTCCGCGCACCTCGGTCCCGGGCGGCGTGAGGAGAAACACATTTCGATCGACCCGGTGCATTCCGCTCGCGAGCCCGAAGACGACACCCGTACTGAAGTCCAGTACGCGCTTGGCGACGTCCGTCTCGGCGCCCGACAGGTCGAGCAGTACGGGAATGCCCGCCATCAGCGTCTCCGCGACCTCGCGGGCGTCCGCGAACACATTGATCCGCAGGACGACGAAGCGGCGCCTGGCCTCCGTCTCGGCGTCGGGCAGCGCCCGGTGGCCCACCGCGGACGGCCATGCGTCCCGGCCACGCAACGGCACGACCTGGGCGAGCCCCTCCCACTGTTCGTCGGTGACATCGTGGCTGTTCACCGCGCCTCCCCCTGGCTCGCACTGAATGACTGCATCAACCAATTCTTACGCATGGTCACCCGTTCGGCCCAACTGCGACACGGACCGCTACTCCCCCGCACGTCACAGGGGCCGGATCCCGCCCTCACAGTCGTGCCGCCGGGCATGTGTGGCGGGCGTAACCCCTCATGATCAGGTCATGTGACATCGGCGTAACGGGCAATTCGTACGATCGGGTCTGCCGGGCTGCGACTCGGACGCTGAGCGGAAGCCGACCGGCCGCCGTACCAGACAGCGACGGGACACCGACCGGACACCCCGGACGCCGACAGAGAGGGGCCGCCCGTGGCCGCACAGGGCCCGCAGAGCACGACCACCCAGGTGCGGACCGTGTGCTCGTACTGCGGCGTCGGCTGCGGCATGCTCCTCGACGTCGGGATGGGTCCCGACGGACGGCGTACGGTTCTGAAGGCGTCCGGTGACAAGGCTCACCCCGCGAACTTCGGGCGGCTGTGCACCAAGGGCGCGACGACGGCCGACATGCTGGCCGCGCCCGGCCGGCTCACCACGGCCCTCGTACGGGACGACCGGGGCGACGAGCCGGTGCCGGCGCCCGTCTCCGCCGCGATCGCCGAAACCGCCCGGCGGCTGCGCGCGATCATCGACGAGCACGGGCCCGACGCGTTCGCCTTCTATGTCTCCGGGCAGATGAGCCTCGAAGCCCAGTACCTGGCGAACAAGCTGGCCAAGGGCTTCATCCGCACCAACCAGATCGAGTCGAACTCCCGGCTGTGCATGGCGAGCGCGGGCACCGGCTACAAGCTCTCGCTGGGTGCCGACGGGCCGCCCGGCTCGTACGAGGATCTCGACAAGGCGGACGCCTTCCTGGTCATCGGCTCGAACATGGCCGACTGTCACCCGATTCTTTTCCTTCGGATGATGGACCGGGTCAAGGCGGGCGCGAAGCTGATCGTCGTCGATCCTCGGCGCACGGCGACGGCCGACAAGGCCGATCTGTTTCTGCAGATACGTCCGGGTACGGATCTCGCGTTCCTCAACGGGCTGCTGCATCTGCTGCACGCGGACGGGCACACCGATCCCGACTTCATCGCCGCGTACACCGAGGGCTGGGAGGCGATGCCCGACTTCCTCGCCGAGTACGCGCCGGACGCCGTCGCCGAGATCACCGGGCTCGCCGCGGACGACATCCGGGAGGCCGCGCGGCTCATCGGTGAGGCCCAGGAGTGGACGAGCTGCTGGACCATGGGGCTCAACCAGTCCACGCACGGCACCTGGAACACCAACGCCCTGGTCAATCTGCATCTGGCGACCGGCGCGATCTGCCGTCCCGGCAGCGGGCCGTTCTCGCTGACCGGGCAGCCGAACGCCATGGGCGGGCGCGAGATGGGCTACATGGGGCCGGGGCTGCCCGGTCAGCGGTCCGTGCTCGTGGACGAGGAGCGGGCGTTCGTCGAGGAGCTGTGGGAGCTGGCGCCTCAGACGCTGCGCAAGGACGGGGTCGGCAAGGGCACCGTCGAGATGTTCCAGAAGATGGCCGACGGGGAGATCAAGGCCTGCTGGATCATCTGCACCAACCCGGTCGCCTCGGTCGCCAACCGGAAGACCGTGATCGAGGGGCTTGAGGCCGCCGAGTTCGTCGTCACGCAGGACGTCTTCACCGACACCGAGACCAACGCGTACGCCGATGTCGTGCTGCCCGGCGCCCTGTGGACCGAATCCGAGGGCGTCCTGATCAACAGCGAGCGGAATCTGACGCTCGCCGCTGCGGCCGCCGATCCGCCCGGCGAGGCGATGGCCGACTGGCGGATCATCGCGGCCGTCGCCCGTGAGATGGGGTACGAGAAGGGGTTCTCGTACGACAGCGCCGAGCAGGTCTTCGAGGAGATCAAGCGGGCGTGGAACCCGAAGACCGGGTGGGATCTGCGGGGTGTGACGTACGAGCGGCTGCGGTCGACGCCGGTGCAGTGGCCCGCGGCGCAGGAGAGCGGGCCGGAGCGGAATCCGATCCGGTATGTGCGTGAGGACGGGGGGCTGCTCTTCCCGACCGCGAGCGGGCGGGCCGTCTTTCACGCCCGGCCGCACATGCCCGCCGCCGAGATGCCGGACGACGACTATCCGTTCGTGCTCAACACCGGGCGGTTGCAGCATCAGTGGCACACGCTGACGAAGACGGGGCGGGTGGCCAAGCTCAACAAGCTGAATCCGGGGCCGTTCGTGGAGGTGCATCCCCGGGATGCCGAGCGGTTGGGGATCTCCGACGGGGACTCCGTCGAGGTCGCCTCGCGGCGGGGGCGGGCCGTGCTGCCCGCGGTCGTGACGGATCGGGTGCGACCGGGGTGTCTGTTCGCGCCGTTCCACTGGAACGACCTGTTCGGGGAGTATCTGAGCATCAACGCGGTGACGAGCGACGCGGTGGATCCGTTGTCGTTCCAGCCGGAGTTGAAGGTGTGCGCGGTGGGAGTGACCCGGGTTTCCTCGCCCCCGTCACTGGGCTCCGCCGAGCGGGTGGACGGGTCGGCTGCGGGTGGGCGGGAGCTGGATCGCCCTTCGGGCTCGTCCTCGAACGCCGGACGGGCCGAATTGGTGCCGACCGGGGCCGAAGGGCCCGCCATCGGCGCCGGAATGGCTGCCCTGGGCCTCGAGCCCTCTCCCCCGCCCGTCCTCTCCTCCCAGGAACGGCAGTACCTCACCGGGTTCCTCGCCGGGCTCGGGTCCGGTGTCGTCGGGGTGCCCGTGTTGCCGCCGGACGCGCCGTTCAGTGCTGAGCACGCGTTGTGGGTGAACGGGGTGCTCGCGGGGATGTACTCGCGGTCCGCGGCCCCCGGCGTGGTTCCCGCCGTCGTCGAGCCCGCCGGGCGTGAGGTCGTCGTGCTCTGGGCCTCGCAGACCGGGACCGCCGAGGAGTTCGCGGTGGCCGCCGCCGAGCATCTGGGGGCGGCGGGGCACCGGGCCACGCTGGTCGGCATGGACGACGCCGAGGTCGGTCAACTGCCGCGTGGCGCAGACCTGTTGCTCATCACCAGTACGTTCGGTGACGGCGACGCGCCCGATAACGGCTCCGGGTTCTGGGAGGCGCTGGCCCACCAGGAGGCCCCGCGCATGGACGGTGTGCGCTATGCCGTGCTGGCCTTCGGGGACTCCTCGTACGACGACTTCTGCGGGCACGGCCGGAGGCTGGACACCCGGCTCGACGAGCTGGGCGGGGTGCGGCTCGCGCCGCGTACGGACTGCGAGCCGGACTACGAGCCGTCGGCGGACGCCTGGCTCGACCAGGTGCTCACCGCGCTCGGGACCACCACCACCGCCCCGGAACGCACTGCGGCTCCCGCTCCCTCCGCCACTCCCTCCGCCACCCGGGCCGCCAAGCCCGCGCCCGCCGTCGGCCGGCTGGTCGGCAACAGGCTGCTCAGCCTGCCCGGCGCGGGCAAGGAGGTGCGCCGGTTCACCTTCGACACCAGCGGGACGGGGCTCACGTACGAGGCGGGCGACGCGCTCGGCGTACGGCCGGTCAACTCCCTCGACCTGGTGACGGAGTGGCTGGCCGTGACCGGGCTGGACGGGTCGGCTTCCGTGCACGTCAACGGAGTTGGCGAGCTTCCGTTCGCCGAGGCCCTGCACCGGCATCTCGACATCACCCGGATCAACTCCGACCTGCTGCGCTTCGTCTCCGAACGGACGCGGGACAACCGGGAGTTGAAGAAGCTGATGCGGCCGGACAACAAGGACGGGCTGGCGCAGTGGTCCTGGAGCCGGCAGGCCGTGGACGTGGTGACGGAGTTCGGGGTGCGGGCGTCCGCCCAGGAGTGGGCCGATGTCTTCAAGCGGCTCCAGCCCCGGCTGTACTCCATCTCGTCGAGCCCGCTCGTCGATCCGCACCAGGTGTCGCTGACGGTGTCCGTCGTGCGGTACGAGAATCTGCACGGACGGGCGCGCGGCGGGGTCTGCTCGCCGTTCCTCGCCGACGGGGAGGACGGGATGGAGGTGCCGTTGTCCGTGCAGCGCTCGCCGCACTTCCGGCCGCCGGCCGACCCCGCGACCCCGATGGTCATGGTCGGCCCCGGCACCGGCGTCGCGCCCTTCATCGGGTTCCTCCAGGAGCGGCAGGCCCTCGGACACCGGGCGCCGAACTGGCTGTTCTTCGGCGAGCAGCACCGGGCGACCGACTTCTACTACGAAGACGAGCTGACGGAGCTTCAGGATGCCGGTGTGCTCAGCCGGTTGGACACCGCCTTCTCCCGCGACCAGCGCAAGAAGGTGTACGTCCAGGACCGGATGCGTGAGCACGGGCCCGAGCTGTGGCACTGGCTCCAGGACGGCGCCCGCTTCTACGTCTGCGGCGACGCCTCCCGTATGGCGAAGGACGTGGACCAGGCGCTGCGGGACATCGCCGTGGCGCACGGCGGGCTGACCGAGGCCGAGGCCGCCGCGTATGTGAAGCAGCTGGCCACGGAGAAGCGGTATCTGCGGGACGTGTACTGAGCCGGCCCCCCGTCTCTGAGCCGATCCCTGCTATATCCAGCCCTGCCGCCAGGCGTGGTGCGCTGCGGCGTGCCGCGTGGGGGCGCCCAGTTTGGCCATCGCGGCGGAGAGGTAGTTGCGGACCGTGCCCCGGGCCAGCTGGACCTCGGCGGCGATCTCGGCGACCGAGGCGCCGGTGCGGGCGGCGCGCAGGACCTGTAGTTCGCGGTCGCTGAGCGGGCAGTCGTCCTCGGTCAGCGCGGACGCGGCGATGTCGGGGTCGACGTAGCGGCGGCCGGCGGCGATGTCGCGGATGATCTCCGCCAGCCGGTTCGCGGAGGTCGTCTTGGGGACGAAGCCGCGTACGCCGACGGCCAGGGCGCGGCGCAGTACGGCCGGGCGGGCGTGCCGGGTGACCAGGACGATCCGGGTGGGGAGTTCGGCGGCGATCTCCTCGGCGGCGCGCAGTCCGTCGGTGGGCGGCATCTCCAGGTCGAGTACGGCGATGTCGGGGCGGTGCTCGCGGGCGAGCCGTACCGCGTCGGTGGAGGTGGCGGCCTCGGCGACCACGGTGAGGTCGGCCTCCAGCGACAGCAGGGCGGCCAGCGCGCTGCGCAGGAGGTCCTCGTCGTCGGCGATGAGGAGGCGGATCATCGGGTCACCGGTCCGTTCGCCGGGTGCGGTGGCACGGTGTCGGTCGCGTCCGTCGGCAGTGACGCCTCGATCTCGAAGCGGTCGCCGTCCCTGTGCCACCGCAACTCGCCGTCGGCTGCGCGCAGTCGCTCGCCGAGGCTGTGCAGGCCCGTGCCGTCGCCGTCGGTGGCGGGAAGCCCGTCGACGCCGTCGTTGCCCACCTTCAGGCGGGCCGTGCCGTCGGTGACGCGGTAGTCGACCTCGGTGTGCCGGGCCTGGCTGTGGCGGAGGACGTTGGTGGTGGCCTCCCGCATGACCAGGCCCAGTAGATGCCGGGCGGTGGGCGTCAACTCAGGTGCGGCAGCGGCCGGTAGGAGTGTCGTACGGGCGTCGATGCCGACCGCCGCCAGCACGCGGGTCGCGTTGGCGATCTCGTCCTCCAGTGTCGTACGTCGATAACCCCGCACCACGGCCCGGGTGTCCCTGAGGGCCTCCGCGGACAGCTGTCGTACCTCCCGCATCTCCTCGGCGGCGCGCGTCGGGTCCACCTCCACGAGCCGGGCCGCCAACTCGCTCTTGAGGGCGATGACTTGGAGGTGGTGGCCCTGGATGTCGTGCAGGTCGGCGGCGAACCGCAGCCGCTCGTCCTTGACCGCCAGTTCGGCCTCCAGCCGCCGCGCCCGGTCGAGCCGTCCCGCGAGGTTCCACGCCCAGAGCGGGCCGAGCACCATCCAGACGGTGAAGAGCAGCAGCCCGGCCGGGAAGAGGGTGGCGTACGGCAGTTCCCCGTCCCCGGTGGTCAGGCTGACGGCGGCGCCGGGGAGCGTGGCGAGGAGTGCCGCGCCGATGAGCAGGTGCCGTCGACGGCTCGGCGGGAGGTAGGTGGCGCAGATCGCGACGGTGACGGCGGGGGCCACGGCCCAGAGGCCGTAGTCGCGCCGGGCGAGCGGGAGCGCCGCGAGGACGGTCGTGGCGGCGATCGTGGCCACCAACCACCCCTTGGGCAGCGGGACTTCGGCATCAGGGGTGGGAGTCAGCCATCTTCCGAGGAGGACCGCGCTCGCCACCACGTCGGCCACGAGGGCCGCGGCGACGGGGACGCGGGCCCAGAGGGGAACGTCGCCGTCCAGGATCCAGTCGCCGTAGAAGAGCGCCAGCAGGCACACCGTGGTCCCCGGCACGGTCCACCAGGTGTAGCGACGGAGGCTCGTCAGCCCCGCCCCGCGCTCGCTCGGCCCGTCACGCACGCGGCCATTGTCGCAGGGGTGTTCGCCCGCCCGTCCGCTCATGACAGATGTCATGAGCGGACGTGACATCTCCATGCGAGGACGTGTGGGGACGGCACTACTGGCGGCCGCTCTCCTTTCGGCAGGGTGAAGGCGGACAGACACCCCCACCGGGTATCGCGAGGAATGAGGAGAGCGCCATGCGGAGCCGCGACGACATCGCCGTACATGAACGGGACGGCAGCGGGAGCGCCCGGCGCGGAGGGAGGCACTCCCCTGCCGCCCGTGCCCTGCTGCGCCGCTGGCCCACCGCGCTGGCCCTCGCGCTCACGCTGCCCGGCCTGATCACGGGCATCGTTTCGGAGGGCTCGGGGACCGCGGGCGACGCGGTCGGTGTCCACGGGGAGATCCTGCCCCTGTTGCCGCTGCTGTACGTGATCGTCCATCAGGCCGGGAAGCCCCGGGTGACCTGGCCGTTGCTCGGGGGGAGTCTGGTGGTCGTGTTCGGGCTGCTGGCGCAGGAGGTCGTCTCGCCGTCCGGTGTGCTGGTCGGCGTCGCGCTGGTGGTGCTGCTGTGGGGCGCCTTGCGGGGCACGCCGCACGGCCGGGCCGTGTTCGGGGTCCAGGCGGTGGGCGCCGTCGTGTTCTGCGCGCTCGCGTTGGTGGGGCTCGCCGTGGACCCGGACCTCGGGCGCTTTGTCGTGGCGGCGGGCTGGCTCTTCCACGGGGTCTGGGACTTCGTCCACCTGAGGGCGCGCAGGCTGGAGGGGGTCGTGGCGCCGAGCTTCGCCGAGTGGTGCGGGGTCGTGGACGTGGTGGTCGCCGTCGAGCTGCTGTTCCTGCCCTGATCGGCGACCACCTGGCACCGCTTTTACGAGCTGACCGCTTTTACAGGTTACGGCCGAACAGGTCCAGCAGCGCCGTCCAGTGCCGTTCCGCCGCCTCGGCGTCGTAGGCGGAGGTGTCGGCCTGGGTGTAGCCGTGGGTGGCGCCGGTGTAGACCTCGGTGCGGTGGCGTACGCCCGCCGCGGTGAGCGCCTTCTCGAAGCCGTCGATCTGCTCCGGGGGCAGGCCGGGGTCCTGGTCGGCGTGGCCGAAGTACACCTCGGCGGTCACCGCGTCCACCGACAGATGAGGGCTGTCCGGGGCGTCGGTCACCAGCCGGCTGCCGTGGAAGCCGGCCACCGCGGCGACCCGCTGCCCGAGCGCCGCGGCGGTGGGCAGGGTCAGTCGGGCGCCCATGCAGTAGCCGGTGAGGCCTATCGGCCCGTCCGTGGTGTCCGGGCTGTCGGCCAGCCACCGTGTGTACGCCTCGGCGTCGCGCACCGCCAGCTCCGGTGTCACCGACAGCACGAGGGGATAGATCTTCTCCCACAGGTCGGGCCGCGCGCCCGTGTCGATGAACTCGGGCAGGTCGAACACGGGGGTGCGGCCGTGCCGGTAGAACAGGTTGGGCACCAGGACCGTGTAGCCCGCGGCGGCCAGCCGGTCGGCCATCGCCCGCAGTTGCGGGCGCAGTCCGAAGGCGTCCATGTAGAGCAGGACCGCCGGGTGCGCGGCGTCGTCGTCGGGCCGGACGAGATAGGCGTCGGCCGTGCCGTCCTCGGTCGTGATGTCCACGGATGTGCCGCGTACGGCGGTCATACAAGTGCCTCCCGTTTACCTGAAGTCGCAGTCACCCCACGGTAGTCCTCCGCTCTCGGCGCTCCGCGCCCAGGCGGGCGTAGTGAGCGAGGAGGTCGGGGGCGTCGACGGCGGCGGGGCTGACGACCTGGTCGGCGGGGGCGCCCTGGAGGAGGCGTTTGACGGGGACCTCCAGTTTCTTGCCGGTGCGGGTGTGCGGGACGGCGGGCACGGCGAGGATCTCGTCGGGGACATGGCGGGGTGAGGCGCCGGTGCGGACGGCCTCGCGGATGCGCTCGCGCAGCGGGTCGTCGAGTTCGGCTCCGGGCGCGAGGACCACGAACAGCGGCATCCAGTAGCCGCCGTCGGGCTCCTCCGCGCCGATGACCAGGGCTTCCGCTATCTCCGGCAGGCGTTCGACGACGTCGTGGATGTCAGCGCTGCCGAGGCGTACGCCGTTGCGGTTCAACGTGCTGTCGGAGCGGCCGTGGACGATCACCGAGCCATGGCCCGTGACCGTGATCCAGTCGCCGTGCCGCCACACGCCGGGGTACGCCGCGAAGTAGGCCTCGTGGTAGCGGCCGCCGTCCGGGTCGTTCCAGAAGCGCAGGGGCATCGAGGGCATGGGGCGGGTGACGACCAGTTCGCCCACCTCGTCCGTGACCGGGCGGCCCTCGGTGTCGTACGCGGCCAGCGCCACGCCCAGGTGGGGCGCGGACAGCTCGCCCGCCCAGACCGGGGTGGTGGGCGCGCCGCCCGCGAAGCCGGAGACGACGTCCGTGCCGCCGCTGATGGAGACGAGCTGGACCCGGTCGCCGACGTGGTCTCGGACCCACGGGTACGCGGACGCGGGCAGCGCGGAGCCGGTGCAGCCGACGGCCCGGATCGCCGACAGGTCGTGCACGGACGGGGCGATGCCGAACTTGGCCATGCCCAGCAGGTACTGGGGGCTCGTGCCGAAGACGGTCACCCGGTGGCGGGCCGCCAGCTCCCACAGGACGTCCGGGCGGGCGAAGGGGGCCGGGCTGCCGTCGTACGTGCAGGTCGTCGCGCCCGTCAGGAGGGTGGAGACAACCAGGTTCCACATCATCCAGTGGGTGGTGGTGTACCAGAGGAGACGGTCGCCGGGGCCGAGGTCGGAGTGGAGGCCGAGGGTCTTGAGGTGCTCCAGCAGGACGCCGCCGTGGCCGTGGACGATGCCCTTGGGCAGGCCGGTGGTGCCGGAGGAGAAGACGACCCAGAGCGGGTGGTCGAACGGTACTGGCGTGCAGGCGAGTTCCTCGGTGCGGGTGGCCGCGTCCTCCCAAGGGATCGCAAGCGAGGGGAAGTTGTCCGGAAGCTGCGACAGGCCCACGTGGGTGACGAGGAGCGTGGCCTTCAACGTCGGGAGCGCGCCCGCCAGTTCGAGGACGGCTTCGCGGCGGTCGTGCGTGGTGCCGTTGAAGAGGTAGCCGTCGGCCGCGATCAGCACGGTCGGTTCGAGCTGGGCGAAGCGGTCGGCGGCGGCCTTCGGCGCGTAGTCCTGGCCGCACACCGACCAGACGGCGCCGAGGCTCGCGGCGGCGAGGAACGCGACCACGGCGTGCGGGGTGTTGGGCAGATAGCCGACGACGCGGTCGCCGAGCCCCACGCCCAGCTCGCGCAGGGTGGCGGCGACGGAGGCGACCTGGGCGCGCAGCCGCTGCCCGGTCACCTCGTACGCGGCGCCCGTCTCGTCCAGCGCGATCACCGCCGGTTCGTCGGCGGCGAGGTCGCGCAGGGCGTGGTGGGTGTAGTTGAGGGTGGCGCCGGTGAACCAGCGGGCGCCGGGCATCTGCTCCTCGGCCAGCACCCGGTCGTACGCAGGGGCCGCGTCGATGTCGAAGTAGTCCCAGAGCGCGCCCCAGAACCCCTCCAGGTCGGTGACCGACCAGTGGTGCAGGGCCGCGTAGTCGGAGCCGGCCGCTTCGACGCCCCGGTGGCGTGCGGCCCAGCGGGCGAAGTCGGCGATGCGGGTGCGGTCGGCGGTCTCCGGGTCGGGAGACCAGAAGGGGGCCGGGGCGGTTTTCGGGTGTGGCGTTTTCGGGTGTGGCGTGGTCATGGCGCGGTGCTCCTCGGCAAGAGTGCGGGCTGTTCGGCGGGCCGGCGGGTGGTGCACAGCAGGGGCGCCCAGGCGGAGGTGCCCGTGAAGCGGTCGCCGCCTGCCGGGACGGTGTCCAGGACGACCCGGTCGGGCCGCAGCAGTACGGCGTCCGCGTGGCCGGCGCGCAGCCAGTCGGCGAGGGTGCCGTCGTCGACCTCGCCCACCCGCACGACCTCGGCGCCGAGCCCCTCCGCGAGGGCGTGCGCCGACGGCGGCAGGGGCACCGCCGTAAGGACGGCGAAGGAGTCGCCGAGCACGTCGTCGAGGCGGACGAGGCCACCGTCGGCGGCGCGGGTCCAGGGCTGCGGGCAGTGGGTGCCGCCGAGGCGGCCCCGGCTTACCAGCGGGCCCGTGGGCAGACGGCGGCTGAGGTTGCGGGCGGCCAGGCCCGCCACTCCGGGTATCCGGCCGGCCGCGGCCACGGCCGTCCGGCGCAGGGCGGCGGCCCCGTCCTGGCCGCCGGTCATGGCCCAGCCGGTGGCGACCGCGAGCCGGATCACATGCCGGGCGTGCGGCTTGCGCTCACGTTCGTACGTCTCCAACATCCGCTCGTCGGCGCCCTGTTGGAGGACGGCGGCCAGTTTCCAGCTCAGGTTGTGGGCGTCCCGCAGCCCCGAGCACAGGCCCTGCCCGACGAACGGCGGGGTCAGATGGGCCGCGTCGCCGAGCAGGAAGATCCGGCCCCGGCGCCAGCGGTCGGCGACCCGGGCCCGGAAGGTGTACCGGGCCTGTCGCACCACCTCGAAGTCGGTGTCGTACGCGATGTCCACCCAGGGGGCGACCAGCTCGCGCAGCCGCTCGGCGTCGGGCTCCGTGTCGTCCGGCAGCCGGAACTCCCAGCGGTAGCGGTCCTCGCCGATGCGCATGAAGGTGGCCGGGCGGTTCGGGTCGCAGACCTGGTCGACGCCCTCCCAGCAGCGGACCCGGGCCTTCGTCCGGACGTCGACGACGGTCCAGCGCTCCTCGAAGCGCAGGTCCTCCCATGCGGCGCCGACGGCCTCGCGGGTGAGGCTGCCCGCGCCGTCGCAGCCGAGGACCGCGTCCGCGCGCAGCCGGTGCGTACGGCCGTCCTCGTCGCGGTAGGTCACGTGGACCGGCCCGTCGGTGTCGTCCTGCCGTACGGCGGTGACCTCCGCCCCGCCCCGCAGCTCGCACTCCGGGCGCTCGGCGAGGGCGGTGCGCAGCAGCCGTTCCAGCTCGGGCTGGTCGAACATGCTGGTCTGCGGGAAGCCGTGGTGGCCGTGCGGGGAGCGCGGGAACTCGGCGATCACCCGGTGCCGGGCGTCGAGGAGCCTGAGGCCGCGCGCCGGGCGGGAGACGGCCGCGAACTCCTCGTGGATCCCGGCGGCCTGGAGGATCCGGCGCACCTCGTCGTCCGTGGCGACGGCACGCGGCAGGGGGTAGACGTCCTGGTGGCGTTCTAGCACGACGCTGCGGACACCACGCCGGGCGAGCAGGAGCGCGGCGGTCACTCCCACGGGCCCGGCGCCGACGATCACCACGGGTACGGAGACGGACTCGGTGTCGTCCCCTGATTCGGCTCGGTCGACGGTCATACGCGGCTCACCTGTGGTTTCTGCTTCGTGTCCGCGATCGGGGTGCGCTGCTCGCCCAGGTCGATCCGCCCGTCCGGCGTGGCGATGGTGGCGGTCACCAGGTCGCCCTCGTGGAGGTAGTGCGGATTGCGGGCCTGGCTCTTGAAGAACGCGTTCCACTTCACGGCGGGCGGCAGCAGCGAGCCGATCTTCTCGACGGCCTTCGGCGGTGCCTTGAGGGCCGTGCCGCCGGGGGTGCCGGTCAGCAGCAGATCGCCGGGGTCGAGGGTCTGGAACCTGGCCAGCAGGGTCAGCGCCTGCGCCGGGCGGACGATCATGTCGACGAGGGTGCGGTCCTGCCGCAGATCGCCGTTGACGCTCAGCCTCAGCCGCAGATCGAGGAGACGGTCGAACTCCTCCGGCTCCAGGAGGGTCAGATGGGGGCCGGTCGGCGTGAACGTCGGGTACGACTTGCTCTCGTAGAACTGCGTTCTGGTCAGCTGGACGTCACGGGCGCTGATGTCGTTGGTGATCACCAGCCCGGCGACGTATGAGGGCAGGTCCCGCTCCTCGACGACGGTGCCCACCGGGAGCGGTGCCCCCATGACGAGGCCGAGCTCGATCTCGTAGTCGAGGAACTTCACGTGCGAGGGCCGCACGACCGGCTCGCCCGGGCCGCTGACCGAGCCGGACGCCTTGCGGAAGAAGGCGGGCGGGATGTCGCTGGTGAAGCCCGATTCGCGGGCGTGGCTGCGGTAGTTGACCATCTGGCAGACCACCCGGCAGGGCGTGGTGACCGGGGAGAGGGCGGCCAGGTCGGCGACCGGGGTGCCGGCCTCGCCGGAGGCGGCGGCCTCCCGTACGGCGTCGCGGTCGCCCAGCAGCTCGGCGGTGGTGACGGCCTTGGTGTCGACGGGGACGGCACGGTCGCCGCGGACGGCCCACCAGCCTTCGGCGGTGCGCAGGATGTTCGTACTCATGTCATTGCCTTCGTGAGGGGGCGGGGTCAGGAACGGGCGGCCTTGAGCAGACCGAGGAGGCGCGCCGGGTCCATCTCGTTGTCGCCGCGCAGGGCCTGGACGACATCGCGGACCCGCTGCGGGGAGGGGCTCGCGCCGAGGAAGTCCCGGGTGGCCGGCGGGCCCCACTGGGCGAGTCCGCTGGTCGACATGGGTGCCCAGCCGGGTTCGAGGTCGCAGGAGAACAGGTCGCCGTCGGCGAAGTGCTCCAGCATGAAGTGGTCGGGGTCGCGCCAGTAGTCGAAGAGCTGGCTGCCCTGGATGTGCCGACCGATGCCCCAGCTGCGCCGGTAGCCGCGCTCGCCCAGGTACTCCCCGCCGGCGGCGAGCGCGTCCAGGTCGGTGACCTGGTACGCCGAGTGGGCATAGCCGGTGCCGGGCCCGAGATGCATGGCCAGGGTGTGGTGGTCGACGGCCAGGGAGCCCTGGTCGCAGCGGATGAACGCCATGGTCGGACCGCGGTCGCGCTGCCCGTCCAGGAAGAGGAAGTCACTGACGATCATGCCGAGCGTGTCCAGATACCAGTCCAGGGCCCGCGCGAACACCCTTGTCTCCAGCACCACATGGCCGAGCCGCTGGATCCGGGACGGCTCGCGGGGCGGGCGCTGGGGGGCGTTCGTACGACGGTGGTCCGTGCCGAAGTTCAGGGTGAGCGGCTGCTGTCCGGGCAGCTCGGGGAGCCGCTCGGCGCAGTGCACGACCCGGACCGGGAAGCCGGAGGGGTCGAGCAGCTCGACGGATCGTCCGCCGCCGGGGACCGCAGCTTGATCGAGGTCTCGCACCTCGGTGCCGGTGGCGCGGGCCAGCCGGTCCAGGTCGGGCCGCTCGGCCGCGCGGAACGCCGGGCCGATGAAGCGGGACGTGCGCCCCTTGCGGATCACCATGCAGGGCGAGCCCGCGAAGGTGCCGCGCAGCCACAGCTCGCGCTCCGTGCGGGCGGCGATCTGGAAGCCGAAGTCCCGGGCGAAGACCTCCGCCCGGTCCAGGTCGGGCTTCTCGAACTCCAGCCAGGCCAGGTCGGCGACCTTGATCACCGGGTTCCGGGACCGGCCCGGGTGCTCACCGCGCAGGGCGCCCCGCTCACTGTGGAGGTCCTGATGGGCTGTCCGTGACATGGCGTCGTCCTCCAAGCAACATGGCCGTAATGATGAAATCATCAAGTTTGATTCTTTCGCCGTCAAGGCTTCGGCGAGGTGAAGTGATGGATTCATCAGAACTGGGGGCGATCTCGCCGCCCCGACTAGACTCACGACATGCCTACGTCAGCCCCGCCCAGCAACCGGTTCGAGCGGCGTCGCGCCGAGACCCGTCAGGCACTCGTCCGCGCGGCCCGGCAGATCCTCGCCGAGACCGGGGACACCAGCGCGAGCATCCAGGCGATCGCGGAGCGCGCGGACGTGGGCTTCGGCTCCTTCTACAACCACTTCGAGTCGAAGACCGATCTGTTCGACGCGGCTGTGGTGGACGCGCTGGAGGAGTTCGGCCAGGCCTTCGACGAGCGACTGCGGGGTATCGACGACCCGGCGGAGCTGGTCGCGGCGGGCTTCCGGCTCAGCACCCGCATGACCGAGTCGCACCCGGAGCTGATGCAGATCCTGCGCCACCGCGGCCTCGGCTACCTCCACTCCGACCGGGGCCTCGCGCCCCGCGCCCTGCGCGACCTGGCGGTCGGCGTCGCCTCCGGCCGCTTCTCCCCCGTCGAGCCGATGGTCGCCCTGTCCGCGCTGGGCGGGACCCTGCTGTCCCTGGTGGAGCTGAGGTTCACCCGCCCCGACCTGGACGGCGACGAGGCGGCGACGAATCTGGCCGAGATGGTCCTGCGCATGCTGGGGGTGCCCCCGGAGGACGCCCACGAGGTGGCGCGACGACCGCTGCCGGACTGATTCATTGCTCACACATGTGCGGGCCGGCCGCCGAGGCGATCCGGCACACGGTCGCCGCCAACGGCACCGCGACCCCGGACGCCGCGCCGGCGCCGGCCCGTTCCGTCCTCGCCCTGTGGCCGGTCGACGACCGCTACCGCACGCTGCTCACACTCGCCCGCCAGGACCTCGGGCCCGCCCGGCTCGGCGCGCTCCTCGCCCCGGCCCGGGACGCGGCCACCGACACGGCTGACCCCTTGCCGAGTTCACCCCGCGGCTGCCGCGCCGCCTGTTGCTTCCGAGGGCGCTTCCCGGCATCGGCGGCGCCTTCAGCGTCGTACGAGTCAGGGTCCCAGGCGGCTCGTGGTCGCCGTCGTACGAGCGGCCCGGCGGAGAATCAGGACTCGGTCGCGGGCTCCGCGGCGAACGACTTCACCACGTCCACCACCGCGCGTGCCCGCTCCTGCGGCACCCCCGCCGAGATGAGCGTGGCGACGGCGACCCGGGTCCCGTCGTCCTCCAGCGCCCCGGTGTTGACCGCCTCCAGCAGTGCCATGTTCATCGCCTCCAGCCCCGCGCTCAGCACGGCGGGCCGCAGGTGGGTGTGGAAGACGCCGTCGCGCTGGCCCCGCGCCAGGATGGCGGTGACCTCGTCTCGCGCCGGGGCCAGGATCTCGGCGACGCGCTCGGTGCCCAGGTCGCGGCGGGCGAGGGTGAGGAGCAGGCGGTAGCGGTCGCCGACCGGCCAGATGGAGAACACGAAGTGCGCGAGCGCCCGGTCGGCCGGCTCCTTCGGCCCCGCCGCGCCCGCCAGCACCTCGCGCAAGGCCTCGGAGGCCTCCTCCGCGAGCGCCTCCAGCAACGCCGCGCGGCCGGGGAAGTGCCCGAAGAGGGTCCGTCGTACGACACCGGAGGCGCGGGCCAGTTCCTCCAGAGTGATGTCCGGGTTCCGGCCCAGCTCCCGCCGGGCCGTGGCCAGGATGCGCGCCCGGTTGGACCGCGAGTTGCTACGCATGGGCTCGCGGGCCGCGGGCTTGGTCACGGGAACCTCGTGGGAGTGAGAGCGGGAGAGGGACCGGCGTCCGGCGAAAAGCACGCCCATTCTGGCACGCGACCACCGGCGGACCCATGTGCGGCCCTTGCGCACCCCGGGCGGACAACCGGGAAAACACCAGGTGACACACCCGCAACAAAACTTGGGGCATTCGTTTTCTTGAACTGTTCGTGTTTATGGGGGTAGGTTTGCCGTCATGACCGCACCCCACTCTCCGACCATCGCCGAGGAGCTGCGCGGTGCCGGCCTGCGGGTGACGGCAGCCCGCGTCGCACTGCTGGAGACCGTCCGGGGCGGAGACCACCTCGGAGTCGAAGCGATCGCGACAGGCGTTCGCGACCGCGTGGGCCACATATCTCTTCAAGCGGTGTACGAGGCCCTCCACGCGCTGACCGCCGCGGGACTCGTACGCCGGATCGAACCGGCCGGCAGCCCGGCCCGCTTCGAAGGCCGCGTCGGGGACAACCACCACCACGTCATATGCCGTGCGTGCGGGGTCGTCGCCGATGTGGACTGCGCGGTCGAGGCGGCCCCCTGCCTGACCGCGTCGGAGGATCACGGTTTCGCGATCGACGAGGCCGAGGTCATCTACTGGGGCTTCTGCCCCTCCTGTTCCACCACTCGCAGTTCCTGACCAGTTACTCATCAGTCGCTTCAGTCGCTCATCGGCAATTTTTCGGTTCCTGATCAGTCCCTGAGCAGTTTCTGAGCACCAATAGTTCCGCCCAGTCCCGGAAGGATCCCCCATCCCATGTCCGAGAACCTCGAATCCGCAGAAGCGAAGTGCCCGGTCGTTCACGACCGTGCCCTGCACCCGACCCAGGGTGGCGGAAACCGCCAGTGGTGGCCGGAGAAGCTCAACCTGAAGATCCTTGCCAAGAACCCGGCCGTGGCCAACCCGCTCGGTGAGGAGTTCGACTACGCCGAGGCGTTCAAGGGTCTGGACCTCCCGGCGGTGAAGCAGGACATCGCCGCGGTGCTGACGGACTCCAAGGACTGGTGGCCGGCCGACTTCGGTCACTACGGCCCGTTCATGATCCGTATGGCCTGGCACAGCGCGGGCACCTACCGCATCAGCGACGGCCGCGGCGGCGCCGGCGCCGGCCAGCAGCGCTTCGCCCCCCTCAACAGCTGGCCGGACAACGGCAACCTGGACAAGGCCCGCCGTCTGCTGTGGCCGGTGAAGAAGAAGTACGGCCAGAGCCTGTCCTGGGCCGACCTGATGATCCTCGCCGGCAACGTGGCGCTGGAGTCCATGGGCTTCGAGACCTTCGGCTTCGGCGGCGGTCGCGAGGACGTCTGGGAGTCGGAGGAGGACGTCTACTGGGGTCCCGAGAAGGTCTGGCTCGACGACCAGCGCTACACCGGCGACCGCGAGCTGGAGAACCCCCTCGGCGCCGTCCAGATGGGCCTGATCTACGTCAACCCGGAGGGCCCGAACGGCAACCCGGACCCGATCGCCGCGGCTCGCGACATCCGTGAGACCTTCCGCCGCATGGCGATGAACGACGAGGAGACCGTCGCCCTCATCGCCGGTGGCCACACCTTCGGCAAGACCCACGGCGCGGGCCCGGCGGACCACGTCGGCGCCGACCCCGAGGCCGCCCCGATCGAGGCGCAGGGCTTCGGCTGGGCGAGCACGTACGGCAGCGGCAAGGGCGGCGACGCGATCACCAGTGGCCTGGAGGTCACCTGGACGAGCACGCCGGCCCAGTGGAGCAACGGGTTCTTCAAGAACCTCTTCGAGTACGAGTACGAGCTCACGCAGAGCCCGGCCGGCGCCAACCAGTGGGTGGCGAAGAACGCCGAGGCGATCATCCCCGACGCGCACGACGCGTCGAAGAAGAAGCTCCCGATGATGCTCACCACCGACCTGTCGCTGAAGTTCGACCCGGTCTACGAGCAGATCTCGCGTCGCTTCTACGAGAACCCCGACCAGTTCGCGGACGCCTTCGCCCGCGCCTGGTACAAGCTGACCCACCGTGACATGGGCCCGAAGTCGCTGTACCTCGGCTCCGAGGTCCCGGCGGAGACCCTGCTGTGGCAGGACCCGCTGCCGGAGGCCGAGGGCGAGACCATCGACGCGGCCGACGTCGCGGCCCTGAAGGCCAAGCTGCTCGACTCGGGCCTCACGGTCGCGCAGCTGGTGTCCACCGCGTGGGCGTCGGCCTCGACGTTCCGCAACAGCGACAAGCGCGGCGGTGCCAACGGCGCCCGTATCCGCCTTCAGCCGCAGGCCGGCTGGGAGGTCAACCAGCCCGACGAGCTCGCGCAGGTCCTGCGTGTCCTCGAGGGTGTCCAGGCGGAGTTCAACTCCGGCGCCAAGAAGGTCTCCCTGGCCGACCTGATCGTCCTCGGTGGCGCCGCCGCCGTGGAGAAGGCCGCCAAGGACGCCGGTCACGACGTCGAGGTCGCCTTCACGCCGGGTCGTGTGGACGCCACGGACGAGCACACCGACGCGGAGTCCTTCGCCGCGCTGGAGCCCACCGCCGACGGCTTCCGCAACTACCTGGGCAAGGGCAACCGTCTGCCGGCCGAGTACCTGCTGCTCGACAAGGCGAACCTGCTGGGTCTGAGCGCCCCCGAGCTGACCGTCCTCGTCGGCGGCCTGCGCGTCCTCGGCGCCAACTACCAGCAGACGGCGCACGGTGTCCTCACCGACGCCCCGGGCAAGCTGACGAACGACTTCTTCGTCAACCTGCTCGACCTGGGCACGACGTGGTCGGCGACCTCGGAGGACCAGAACACCTTCGAGGCCCGCGACGACGCCACGGGCGAGGTCAAGTGGACCGGCACCCGCGCCGACCTGGTCTTCGGCTCGAACTCCGAGCTCCGTGCCGTCGCCGAGGTCTACGCGAGCGACGACGCGAAGGAGAAGTTCGTGAACGACTTCGTCGCCGCCTGGGTCAAGGTCTCGAACCTCGACCGGTTCGACCTGGTCTGATCCTTCTGATCGAAAGCCCGATCAAGAGCTGGATCAAGAGCTGGATCGGGAGCTGGATCGGGAGCCCGATCAGGAGCTAGTACGACCCCGACGTCCGGGTCGGCCCGCTGGGGCCGGCCCGGACGTTCCTGTTGTGGGTCACACGGGCCGCGGTGTGAGGCGCTGATGGCCCTTTCGGTCGTAGTACACGGTCATCGCGAAGCCGAAGAGGAGGGCGAGGACCGTGCCGAGAGCGATCATGATCCAGGAGCGGGTGAGGCCCGCGTCGCCGCGCGCGTCGAAGTAGAGGATCGCCCGGACCCCGTCGCTGAGCTGCCGCATGGGCTCGAAGTGGGAGAGGAAGCGGTAGAAGTCGGGGACGGCCTGGAGTGGGACGGTCGCGCCCGAGGAGGGCAGGCCGAGGACGATGAACACGAACATGGACACCAGTTGGCCGATGCCGCCGAACGCCGCGTTGATGGCCTGCACGCCGAGGCCGACGGCCAGGGCCGCGCAGTAGGAGTAGATCCACAGCAGCGGCAGATGGGAGGCGTCCATGTCGAGCATGGCGACGCAGGCCAGCATCACCAGTGAGGCGCTGATGAGGGTGATGCCCGCTGTCATGGCCATCTTCAGCAGCAGGGTCTGGGTACGGGTGATGGGCACGGTCGGGCGACGGGTGTGCCAGGGGCCGATCTCGTTGTCGGCGTAGCCGAGGGCGGTGTCGACGCCGTTGCTGATGACGTTGCCGCCCATGAAGCCCGCGAGGACGAGGAGCAGCGTGTAGTAGAAGGCGGTCAGGCCGAGACCGCTGTGGGTGCCGATGGGGTGGCCGACCTCGGAGACGACGGTGACCGGATCGGCCAGCAGCAGCTTGGTCCTGGCGTCGGCGCCGGTGACGGACGCCGTGAGCTGCTCACCGATGGTCGAGGACGCCGCGTGGGCCGCCTTGGTGGTGATCTGGCTCGCGAGGGACGAACCGAGGCTGCCCTTGCCGGGGTTGGTGAGGACCGTCATCGTGGGCCGCTTCGTGGCCCCGGTCGTGGCGAGCGCGGTGACCGAGTCGGTGAAGTCGGCCGGGACGACCAGCGCCCCGTAGACCTTGCCGGAGTCGAGCTGGTCCTGGGCCTGGGCACGGGTGAGCGTGCGCCAGTCCGCCTTGCCCCCGGCGGTGTCGGCGGCGATCGCGGCGGTCACCTGGGTCCCCAGGTTCTCCTTCTGCCCGGTCGGCGGTTCACCGGTGTCGCTGTTGACGAGGGCGATGGGCAGATCCCGCAGATCCCCGTTGGGGTTGACGATGCCGCCCATGTAGAGCAGCGACAACAGCAGGGCGAGCAGCCCGGTCAGCACGGCGGGCAGCAGCCACAGCTTGGGGCGGCGCAGCAGCGCGGCGGCGGTGGCCCGGGGGCCTGGCTCTGGGCCTGGTTCGGCCATGGTTCTCCGTAGTTCCGGGCGGTACGAGGACCGGGCGGGGCGGGGTGGGATCGGACTGCCGGGGTGGGCCGGGGCATGTTGCGAAGCCCCGTCGTCCGCCCGTGGGGCGGGCCCCACGGCGACATGAGGGTCCCCGCTCGGCGCAACCGAGAGAGGAGGAGCGTGCTCTCGGCGTGCCGGGCGGAAGCCCTCGTGCTGAACGTACTTGGGCTTTCGCCCGGTGCGGCGATGTGGGTCCCTCCAGCACGAGCGAAGTCGAGAGTGGGGACGGGACTTTCGCGACACGCCCTACGCGCCTTCGCGCACCCGGTCGTACAGCTCGGGGTCGTGGGCGTTGACGAGCACCAGGTCGGGGTCCGCCCGCCGGTGGAGTTCGGCGAGGCGGGCGTGGTTGTCGCGGACCTGCTCGGGGTCGTACGCGAGGAGGGTCTCCAGGGCGCGCAGGGTGCGCGGCACGGGCGTACGGCCGTCGAGGATGCCGCGGTGGAAGAAGGCGTCGCCGGCGTGCAGGATCCAGCGGTCGCCCGCGTCGACGGCGACGGCGGCGTGGCCCCGGGTGTGGCCGGGCAGGGGGAGCAGGACGATGCCGGGGGCGATCGCGTCGAGTTCCGTGGCGGCGGCGAAACCGCGCCACTGCTCGCCGCCGGGACCGTGCTCGACCAGCTCGGGGCCGTGGGCCCACTGCCGCGGCCGGTAGCGCTGCCGCTCGCGCCGGGAGGGCGCGTGGACGGCTCCGAGTGCCTCGGTCGCGGTGACATGGACCTGGGCGTCGGGGAAGTCGGAGAGTCCGCCGATGTGGTCCGAGTCGAAGTGGGTGAGCACGATGTGCCGTACGTCGTCGCGGCGGAACCCCAGCCGTTCGACCTGCCGTACGGCGGTCTCCTCGGCGGCGAGCACCGGCCGTATGAGGTGCCGGGCCGGGCCGAGGCGTGATCCGGGGGCCGCGATGTCCCCCAGCCCGAAGCCGGAGTCGACGAGCACCAGGCCGCCGGCCTCGGTCTCGACGAGCAGGACGTGGCAGACCAGCCGGGGAGTGGCGGGCGGGAGCATGGTCCCGCAGTTGAGGTGATGAACCTTCACCCGGGCATCGTCCCAGCCCCGGCGATCCTCGTCACGCAAGCGAACCGACACATCTCGTACGTGGGACCCCCGGGGCCGCTGGGCCTCCGGTCACATCATCGGCGTATCCGGCCCACGGGCTGCCACTTGCCTCCACTCCACGCCACGCCGTCTCAACTCGGCCCGTCTCGGCTCGGCCCGTCTCGGCTCGGCTCGGCTCGGCTCAAGGCAGTCGAGGCAGTGCGTCCCGCGCCGAGTGGCTGAGGACACGCAGGTCCTCGGCGAACCGGTCGCGGTCCTCCTCCGGCAGGGGCGCCAGGAAGTGGCGCCTGATGTTCTCGACATGCACTCGGGAGGCCCGTACGACGGTCTCCTCGCCCAGTGGGGTGAGCCGCACCAGCCTTCCGCGCCGGTCGTCGGGGTCCTCGACCCGCGCGACGAGTCCGGCCGCCTCCATACGGTCCACCAGCCGCGTCACACCCCCGGACGTCAGCACCTGCTCCTGGGCGACCACGCGCATCGACAGGCCCGGCGCCCCGGCCCGCCCCAGGATGAGCAGCACCTCGAACGTCAGGTGATTGATGCCGCACTCCTCCTCCAGGGAGCGCCCGAGGATGTACTCCAACCGGTTGGCCGCCCCCTGGAGCCGCCCGAAGGCGAGCACCAGGTCGTTCTCGGCGGCCTCCTTCGCCGTCGAGATCTCCGCCCGCTCCTCCACGCCCCGGCCGCCTTTCCACTCGTCCCCGCCGCAGACTCGGACTCACTGCGCGCCCACTGATCATCCCGTGTGTACGGGGTGGTCCGGCACGCCCGACCCCTCGACGCAGTCGCGCGACGACGACCTGGGCTCCGGACCGCAGCCCGGACGATCCGGATGGACGGAAATCCTTCCTCGACGCCTGGACCACCGCCTGAACGTCTACTGCTCCAGGGAGCCACGCAGGGCGTTCGGCGCCCGAGCCGGCACGTAGCGCGCGGACCGACCTCGTATCCCCTGCTCATTTTCGGCCGAGTTCGTACCCGCCCCGGATCCACCTCAACAGATCAGGGCCGCGCAGCCATTGCTGCGCGGCCCTGATCCTGTGGAAAAGCTGAGAGGTCAGGCCGGGGTGATGTTCTCGGCCTGCGGGCCCTTCTGGCCCTGGGTGACGTCGAACGTCACGATCTGGCCCTCCTGGAGCTCACGAAAGCCCGAGGAGTTGATCGCGGAGTAGTGCGCGAAGACATCCGGGCCTCCACCATCCTGAGCGATGAAGCCGAAACCCTTCTCCGCGTTGAACCACTTCACAGTTCCCGTAGCCATAGTCATGCCCTTCCAGTCGATGAACGCCTCCCACTCCATGTGGAAGGCGGAGGTGATCGCCCTGGTTCCTGCGGCACAGCACAGCAAAACGCCCACGCCAAAAGCGTGGGCAAAGGGGAACTCCGAACCACGACAGCTGACGCAGACGCTACACGCCCGCACACCACGTCACCATAGGAACGATCACGCCGCGTACAGCGACCTTGCGTGCGGCCGCCGATTTCGGCGGGCACGCGCGTCTCACGCCGTGCCCGGAGGGTTGGGCGATTCGGGTGATTCGGCGGTGCGGCGGTGTTCGGCGTTGATGCGCCGGGCTTCTTCGAGCTGGTCTTCGAGGATGACGATGCGGCAGGCGGCCTCGATCGGGGTCCCCTGGTCGACGAGTTCCCGGGCGCGGGCCGCGATGCGCAGCTGATAACGGGAGTAGCGGCGGTGGCCGCCCGGGGAGCGGAGCGGGGTGATCAGGCGGGCTTCGCCGATGGCGCGGAGGAAGCCCTGGGTGGTGCCGAGCATCTCGGCGGCCCGGCCCATGGTGTAGGCGGGGTAGTTGTCGTCATCAAGACGGCCGTACGAGTCGTCTGCTGTCATTGCACCTCTCTGGGAACGCGTCGAGGGGCCCTGGTGCCGTACGGCACCAGGGCCCCGAAGGAACTGCTACACCATCTGCCAGCCCTAGTGCTGCGCTGGCCCACTTGTTCCGCAGGCCCACCCGGGAGAGGGCGGGGAGTGCGGGGATCGCGGATGCGTGACCGGAGACCACCTGCCTATCGATGTCCTGCGGTACCCGGGCTCAAGCCTGCCGCCCGGGCGATCCTGATGGCGCTGAAGTCCTCCGTTCTTCCCTCTGAGCCATTCACTTACCAATCGGGTACTGCGTATGGCGGCCCCTGATCACTGCGGGCCACCCGGTCCGGTCGTCAGTCCCGTCACCGTCCTGCGACAACCCTGGCTTCGGAACTCCACCACCGCACCGTCCTGCGCACTGCTGCCCGGCAGTTCGTCTCTGCCGGGCCTTGCTCGATCTCGGCTACGAGAGAAACCATAACCACGCCACCACCCAATGTCTACTCCGGCGGGCATAGATTTTCGCGCGCTCACGGATGAGGTAAACCGCCCTCACAGGTCCATGGATGGCGGCCGCGAAGTCATATTCGGTCACCTGCCGGGCCTCGGCGGCACGACCGTGCGGGTCCGTCCCGTCCGGCTGCGTCACCGCTCAAGCAGCTGGATGGTCGGCGAATATAATCTGCCTCATGTCGAAGCCTGACGAGCTGCTGGTTGACGTCGCCGCCTTGGTGGAGTCCGGGCAGAGCAATCAGATGTCCCTGACCGTGGTCACCGGTGGTGCTGTCATCACCGGTCGGCTGGCTCCCGAGGCGGTGTGGAGGCAGCGGGTGTCGGATGTGCTCTCGGATTCCGACCTCTTGGGAGAGTTCTCCGCCGTCTTCGACGCCCCCGTGAAGAACGGGCCGCCCACCCATCTGCACTTCCACGTCGCCCGGATCCTGCAGGGCACGGTGGGGATCCCGGAGACGGGCGGGATGTACCGCGTTGCGATCGACGACGTCAGCGCCTGGACCATGGGCGACTTCCGCTATACCGACCACTGAGCAACCACTGCGGCGGGAACTCCTAGGAAGCAGTATGGGCCCGACCGGCGCGTGCCGGTCGGGCCCATACTGCTGTTCAGGTGTGGCTCGCGCCTGTTTCCGCGGTCAGACGGATACGGGGGTGCCGAGAGCCGCGGAAGCCTGCTGAAGCGGGCTGAGGATGCGCACGGGCGCGGCCTCGGGGAGCGTGCGGCAGGTGAAACCGAGCTGAGCCATGGCCCGGAGGACTTCGGCGGCGCTGAAGTCACGGCGGTCCTGGCGGGTGATGACCTGGCCGACCTGCTTGGCGGGGTAGTGGCGGCGGCCGATGGTTACGGATTCACCGGTGACCGGTTCGGGCTTGATGCCCTTCATCGATTCCAGCACGCCGCCCTTGGTGAGCTCGAAGGGGAAGCGGGCGATGACGCAGCGCATGTGGCCTCACAGAGAGAGGGGGAGAACGGTCCGACCTGGGGTGAGGCGGTTCAGCGGGAGAGGGCGAGGATGCCCGGGGTGCTGAGGATGTCGCGCAGGCGGAGGCGGTCCGTGTATGCGGAGCTGTCCCGGACGGCGGCAAGTTCGGCCTGGGTGACCAGGCCGGTGCGCTGGTCGTCCTGGTCGCAGACGACCAGTCGGCCCGTGCCTGCGGCGGCCATGACGGCCAGCGCCACCTCGACGCTCATGTCGTCACAAACCCGCGGTCCGGCCGCGTCCATGACCTCGACCACCGTCCTGTGCACGGGGTTGGCGCTCGCCGGGCGGGGCTGCGTCTGAACCAGCGTCAAAAGGTGCCTCCTGTAGAAATGGGTCAGCTTCCGGATGACGACAGGCCCTAGACCGCCGCGTCGATGACGGGCCGGCGTACGGGCGCGCGCCGGGTCGACGAAGAGGGGCGGCGTCGGCCTCGGGAGGAGACGCTGCGCTTGGGGCGTTCGACCACCGGTGCGGTGATGACGACCGGGATGCCGGACGGGGCCTGGGCTCCGGTGATCCGGCTCAGGGCCTCGTCGCCCGAACGGACCTGGGTGGTCTGCGGCCGGATTCCGGCGTCCGACATGAGGCGGACCATGCCGCGGCGCTGGTTCGGCGTGACGAGCGTGACGACGCTGCCGGACTCGCCGGCGCGGGCGGTACGGCCGCCACGGTGGAGGTAGTCCTTGTGGTCGGTCGGCGGATCGACGTTGACGACCAGGTCGAGGTTGTCGACGTGGATGCCGCGCGCCGCGACATTGGTCGCCACCAGCACGGTGACGTGCCCCGTCTTGAACTGCGCCAGCGTACGGGTGCGCTGCGGCTGCGACTTGCCGCCGTGCAGCGCGGCGGCGCGTACCCCGCTGTTGAGCAGGTCCTGGGTGAGCCGGTCGACGGCGTGCTTGGTGTCCAGGAACATGATCACGCGACCGTCGCGGGCGGCGATCTCGGTCGTGGCGGCATGCTTGTCGGCGCCGTGGACGTGCAGGACGTGGTGCTCCATCGTCGTGACCGCACCGGCCGACGGGTCGACCGAATGCACGACGGGGTCGGTCAGATAGCGGCGCACCAGCAGGTCGACGTTACGGTCCAAGGTGGCGGAGAACAGCATCCGCTGCCCCTCCGGACGCACCAGGTCGAGCAGCGCGGTGACCTGCGGCATGAAACCCATGTCGGCCATCTGGTCGGCCTCGTCCAGCACCGTGATGCCCACGTGGTTCAGCCGGCAGTCGCCACGGTCGATGAGGTCCTTGAGCCGGCCCGGCGTCGCGACGACGACCTCGGCCCCGCCGCGCAGCGCGCCGATCTGCCTGCCGATCGACATCCCGCCCACCACCGTGGCCAGCCGCAGCTTGACGGAGCGGGCGTACGGTGTGAGCGCGTCGGTCACCTGCTGCGCGAGCTCACGCGTCGGTACGAGGATCAGCCCCAGCGGCTGGCGGGGCTCGGCACGCTGTCCAGCGGTGCGGGCGAGCAGGGCGAGGCCGAAGGCGAGGGTCTTGCCGGAACCGGTGCGCCCGCGACCCAGTACGTCACGGCCCGCGAGGGAGTTCGGCAGCGTCGCTCCCTGGATCGGGAACGGTGCGGTCACACCCTGCTTGCCGAGTTCGGTCAGCAGTTGCTCGGGCATGTCGAGATCGGCGAAGCCCTCAACGGCGGGCAGCGCGGGGGTGATCGTCCTGGGCAGCGCGAACTCACCCTGCGCCGCGACCGGCCGGCGGCCGTAACCGCCGGAACCGCGCGGTGCCTGCGAGCCCATGCGGCTGCCGCCCCTTCCGGCGCCTGCACTGCCGTTACGGGTGCGGTCGAAGCGGTCGTTCGTGCGTGTGCGGTTCATGCGGAACCTTCCTCGATGTGGCACATATCAAGGAATTCCCGCAGCGATGAGCGGCATGGAGAATTACGAGTATGGACCGGTGGAAAAAGAATGCAGATCTGGCCGACGGAAAGGTCCGGGGGCACAGGTGCTGAAATGAGTGACGCGATGGGGACGTAAGATCCGGGCGTCGGTCGCGGTGCAGCTCTTCAGGATGCGCCTGCATCGCTGAAGGAGGAGCCGCGTGTGGTGGGACTGCGGATTCCTCCGAGTCGGCCCGCAGGTGAAACCGTTGCGGGAAATGCGTGTAGCTGGGGCCCGCACCCCGAGGGATGCGGGCCCCAGCTACAGATTGCGCGTCAGCGTCAGGCCGGAACGATGTTCTCGGCCGTCGGGCCCTTCTGACCCTGCGCGATGTCGAAGGTCACCTTCTGACCTTCGAGCAGCTCACGGAAGCCCTGGGTGGCAATGTTCGAGTAGTGGGCGAACACGTCGGCGCCGCCACCGTCCTGCTCGATGAAGCCGAAGCCCTTTTCCGCGTTGAACCACTTCACGGTGCCACTGGCCATGTCATATCTCCTTTGGGGCAGTACATCGGAATCCGCACTGCGCGAACGCCGTGTCGCCGCGATGATCACCCCGCCCGGATATGACCGGGAAATACAAAAGCGCTCCCGACCGGCAAAGCCTGGTGGGGGCACTTGAAGTTTCGGGAACCACAACTGCAACTTGGATCGACAGTAGCACGCCGGAACGGCCTGTGCACGTTACATAATTCCACTCTGCTCATCGCGGCAAAAACTCTCACTGCATGGTCCGCAAAACTCTCACTTCGCGGGCACAGATATTGGTCCACTGGGAGCGCAACGTTTCATGAAGGCGTCCAGCAGGCACATGGCAGCGGACCGGCTCACGCCCTCCGCACCCGCGACACCCGTCGCCGCCACCGCCGCCACCGCCGCCACCGCCGCCACCGCCGCCACCGCCGCTAGCGCCGCCCGGGCAGCCCGAGCGTCAGCTGCTCGTTTTTCGGCCAGCATGTGCGACGGACGTTGAATAAGCGACATGTGTTGAATAACTTGGGGGCATGAGGCACATCGAAGTGTGGGCGGACGTGGTCTGCGCCTGGGCGTACATCGGCAAGCGGCGGCTGGCACAGGCGCTGGAAGGGTGGGACGGCGAGCCCGTCGAGGTGGTGTGGCGGCCGTTCCGGATCGACCCGATGGCGCCGACGCAAGCGGAGCCGATGGAGGAGGTGCTGCGGGACCCGGTGGTGGACGCGGCGCTTCAGGGCTGTGCGCCCGGGATGACCCCGGCCGAGAACCGGGTCAGGGTCTCGGAGATCGCCGCCGCCGAGGGGCTGGGGTCGCGCTGGGGCGCGGCGTGGCGGGCCTCGAGTCATGATGCGCACCGGCTGATCGCCCTGGCGTACCAGGAGGGTGGATCCGCCCTTCAGGACGCCGTGCTGGAGGGGGTGTTGCGCGCCCACTTCGTGGAGCAGCGGGACATCAGCCTGAAGGAGACGCTTCAGGAGATCGCCGCTGCGGCCGGGTTCTCGGAGGGGGGCCGGCTGCTGGGCGAGGGCGGGGCCGAGGAGTACGTACGGGAGACCCTGTTGCGGGGCAAGGCGATCGGGGTGACGACCTCGCCGACCCTGGTGATCGGCGGGGAGGCGCTGGCCGGGGCCCACGCACCCGAGGTGATCGCGCAGTTCGTGGCGCGGGCCGTGGCCGAGCCGCGGCGGGAGCTGCCGACCGAGGTCGAGCGGCTGCGGCTGGCCCAGGCGCTGCTCGACAAGGGCGATCCGCTGGGCTGCCTGACGCTGCTGGGCAAGCTGATGGCGGAGCACCCTGAGGAGCGGAGCGTACGGCTGCTCGCCGCACGTGCCCACTACCATTCGGCGCAGCTGTCGCGGGCCCGCAGCGGGCTGGAGACGCTGGTGGCGGAGATTCCGGACGACGCGTACGCCCGGCTGATGCTGGGCCGGGTTCTGGAGCGTCAGGGGAAGGGCGAGGAGGCCGCGCCGCATCTGCGGATCGCCGCCGCGATGAATCCCGAATACGGGAAGGCCGGCTGACCTCTGCCTGGCGGTCGGCACCGCCCGGTGTCGTCGCGTGTGAGCACGCGATCATGTCATCCCGTGTGAGCACGGGCTTCATGTCCTCCCGTGTGAGCACGCGCGTCATGTCCTCCCGTGCCAGCACGCGCGCCTTGTCGTCGCGTGTGAGCACATGAAGGGCCCGGACCGCCTCGAGCGGTCCGGGCCCCGTGCGTTGTCAGAGGCGTTCGATGATGGTGACGTTGGCCTGGCCGCCGCCCTCGCACATGGCCTGCAGGCCGTAGCGGCCGCCGGTGCGCTCCAGGTGGTGCAGCATCGTGGTCATCAGTCGGGCGCCGGTGGCGCCGAGGGGGTGGCCGAGGGCGATCGCACCACCGACGGGGTTGACCCGCTCGGGTGCGATGGCGATCTCGCGCTGCCAGGCCAGGACGACGGGGGCGAAGGCCTCGTTGATCTCGACGGCGTCGATGTCGTCCTCGGTGAGTCCGGCGTCCGCGAGTGCCTTGCGGGTAGCGGGGATCGGGGCGCTGAGCATCATGATCGGGTCGTCGCCCAGGACGGTCATCCGGTGGACGCGGGCCCGGGGGGTCAGGCCGTGCTCGCGTACCGCCTCCTCGGAGGCGATGAGCAGGGCGGCCGCGCCGTCGGAGATCTGGGAGGCGGTGGCGGCGGTGATCCGGCCCGTGGGGTCCAGGGTCTTCAGCCGCGCCATCGACTCGAGCGTGGTGTCGCGGCGGGGGCCCTCGTCGACCGCGAGGGCGTGCTCGCCGTCGTCGTAGGGCTCGATCTCGCGCTCGAACCAGCCGGAGTCGACCGCGTGGGCGGCCCGGCGGTGGCTGGCCAGGGCGAACTCCTCCAGCTCCTGGCGGGAGATGTCCCAATGGCGGGCCATCAGCTCGGCGGCGTGGAACTGGCTGACGGTCTGGTCGCCGTACCGCTTGCGCCAGCCACGGGAGCCCGAGTACGGATCCGGGTGGCCGAACTGGTCGCCGACGAGGGCGGCAGCGGTGAGCGGGATCTGCGACATGTTCTGCACGCCGCCGGCGACGACGAGTCCGGACAGGCCGCTCATGACCGCCTGGGCGGCGAAGTGCACGGCCTGCTGGGAGGAGCCGCACTGGCGGTCGATGGTGACGCCCGGCACGTTCTCCGGCAGTCCGGCGGCCAGCCAGCTGGTGCGGGCGATGTCGCCGGACTGCGAGCCGATCTGGTCGAGGCACCCGAAGACGACGTCGTCCACGGCGGCGGGGTCGATGCCCGTGCGGTCCATCAGGGCGTTCAGGACGTGGGCGCCGAGGTCCGCGGAGTGGACGCCTGCGAGTCCGCCCTTGCGGCGGCCGACCGGGGTGCGCACCGCGTCGACGATGTAGGCCTGGGATATCGCGCTCATCTCAACCGTTTCCTTGTCAGGGGATGGGTGGTCTGCGGGATGCGCACGGCCTGGTGCGGCCGGCTCCTTCCCGACTGTACGACACGTGTCGCTTAAGAAACAGGTGTTGCATTTACGTCATGAGATGTGGAACCGTGGCGCCCATGGCGAACATCTCGAACACCCGAGGCGCCTCGAGCGACCCTCGCGCCCGCAGAACCAGGGCACTGCTGCGCGCCGCCGTCCTGGACCTCTCGATGGAGAAGGACCTGGACGGCATCACCATGAGCAACATCGCCGAGCGCGCGGAGGTGAACCGGGCCACGGTCTACCTGCACTACAAGGACCGTGAGGACCTGCTGCTCGACGCCACCGAGTCGACGATGGAGGGAGTGGTCGAGGCGGCCCGCGCCTGCCGCCTGATCGCGGACGCGCACGCCCTGTCCGACACCACTCCGGTGCACCTGATCAGCCTGTTCGCACAAGTCGACAAGCACCGCGCCGTCTACCGCCGGATGCTCGGCGAGGACGGCAGCCAGCGCTTCGCCGCCCGCTTCGAACGGCTGCTGGCACAGGCCTGGTTCGAGCAGCTGCTGACCGAGACCCCGCCGGGCGCGTTCGACGAGACGGCGCTGCTGGTGCGCGCGCACTTCCTCAGCGGGGCCATGCTGGCGGTCATCGGCCGGTGGACCCGCGGCGAGTTCGACGGCGAAGGCGAGGACGGCATGGGTGTGGCCGAGGTGGCCGACCTGACCTGGGCCCTGATCCGGGGCCGGGGATGACCATGCCGCAGCCACACCTGCAGGCGGCGGCCACGGCAACCGGCCCGGCGCGGACGTCCGTGCTCGTGATGCTCGAGAACGAGCTGGTGCGCTGCGGAGTCACCAGCCTGCTGCGCACGGTCCCCTCGGTCCGGGACATCTGGGCGTGCAGCGGGCCGGTCGCGGCCCGCGAACTGCTCGCCGAGCACCGGCCCGACATCGTGGTCTGCCACGGCAGCGGGGAGCCCGCGCCGTCGCTGATCCGGGAGGCCGAGGCCTTCGAGACACGAGTGCTGCTGCTTCTGGAGGACCTGCGGCTGGAGTCCATCGACGAGGAGGTCATGCTCTCCTCCCACGGTTTCCTGATGCAGTCCGACCTGACGGCCGCCAACCTCCACGAGGCCGTCACACGCCTGGAGCGCGGCGAGATGCCGCTGCCTCCGGGCCTGGCCCGGTCCCTGATGGTGCGGGTGCGCGGGGCCGGCCCGGTGGGCACCTCACGCAAGATCTCCCTCACCCCCCGCGAGCAGCAGGTGCTCTCGCTGCTCGCCCAGGGCCTGAGCAACAAGCAGATCGCCCGACGGCTCACCATCTCCGAACACGGGGTCAAGCGGCATGTCACCAATCTGCTCGCCAAGCTCAACTCCCCCAACCGCACGCTGGCGGTGGCACTCGCCCTCCAGGAGGGCCTGGTCTGAGCCCGCGCCCGCGGGCAGCGCGAGGGCGGCCACGTGGCGGGGGCCGACGGCCAGTGCGGTGGTGCGCCAGCGGGGGACGTGAGCCCCTGCGACGGACCAGCAGTGCGGGTCGGCCGGGTCGGCGATCACGCGGCGTATACCGCCCGCGAGGCCCGTGCCGAGCCCCTTGAGCACCGCCTCCTTACACGTCCAGCGGGCCAGCAGGGCCACCGGGCGGGCCAGTTGCGACCAGCGGGCGAGGTCCGCCGGGTCGAGCACCCGCGCGGCCAGCTCCCGCTCCCTGCGCACCGGACGGACGCACTCGATGTCCAGGCCCAGCGGGCCCGTGGCCGAACAGCCCGCCAGGACGGCGCCCTTGGTGTGGGACAGGCTCAGCCGCAGCCAGGGGGCAGCGGGGACCACCGGCCGGCCGACGGCGTCCCGCGCCACGCGCAGCCGGTGCGGTGCCACCTTCAGGACCCGGGCCACGCCGAGGCGCAGCAGGGCGTGGGCCGTGACGTACGGGGAGGACGCGTGATGCGGCATCGTGGCGTACCGGTCGCGCTCGGCGGGGGTGAGCAGGTCCAGCAGGGCCTCCTCCTGCGCTGCGGGGCGGTCGGTGCGCGCCGACCAGACGCGGATGCCGAGGGCCGGCGCGCCGTCAGATCGGGCCAAGGCGCACCGCCCCGTCGAGTCGGATGACCTCGCCGTTGAGCATCGGGTTCTCGATGATGTGCGCGACCAATGAGGCGAACTCCTCGGACCGGCCCAGCCGGACGGGGTGCGGGGTCTGTGCGGCGAGCGAGGCGCGGGCCTCCTCGGCGAGCCCCGCGACCATCGGCGTGTCGAACAGCCCCGGAGCCACGGTCACCACGCGGATGCCGTACCGGGCCAGGTCCCGGGCCAGCGGCAGGGTCATGCCGGCCACCGCCGCCTTCGAGGCGGTGTACGCGGCCTGGCCCTCCTGGCCTTCGTACGCGGCGATCGAGGAGGTGCACACCACCACTCCGCGGTCGCCGTCCACCGGCTCGTTGGCCGCCATCGCCCGGGCCGCCTGGCGGACCACGTCGAAGGTGCCCAGGAGGTTGACCCGGACCACCTCCGCGAAGGTCTCCAGCGGCAGCGGGCCGCGCCTGCCCAGGGTGCGGCCGGGTACCGCGATCCCCGCGCAGCTCACCACGGCACCGAGCCGGCCCAGCGAGGCCGCGGTGTCGACGGCGCGGGCCACGTCCTCGGTGCGGGTGATGTCGCCGGGTACGAACACACCCCGGTCGCCGAGGTCGCCGGCGACCTTCTCCGCGCGTTCGGAGGCGCGGCCCATGAAGACCACCCGGGCGCCCTCGGCGGCCAGCCGCTGGGAGACGGCCCGCCCCAGGCCCGAGGTGCCCCCGGTGACCAGCGCGATGCTGTCGTGCATGTCCATGGTGCCTCCTTCAGCATCCGTGCCAGACGGGCGGGCGGCGTTCGGCGAAGGCCGCCATGCCCTCCCGGGCGTCCCGGCTGGCCAGCAACCGGGCGCTCAGCTCGGCGTTGATCCGCCAGAGTTCGTCCTCGGGCGTGCCGCCGGCCGCGGCCCGCACCAGGCGCTTGCCCGCTTGGAGGGAGAGCGGCGCGTGGGCGGCGATGCGCTCCGCGAGCTCCAGGGCCGCGTGCAGGGCGTGGCCGGGTGGGGCGAGGCGGTTGACCAGGTGCCACTGACGGGCGGTGGCCGCGGAGACCGGCTCGCCGGTGAGCGCGGCCTCCATGGCGGCGCGTACGGGCACCAGTCGGGGCAGCCGGATCAGTCCGCCGGCCCCGGCCAGCAGGCCCCGGGTCACCTCGGGCAGCCCGAACCTGGCGTCCTCGGCGGCCACCACCAGGTCGCAGGCCAGGGCGATCTCCAGGCCGCCGCCCAGCGCGGCGCCCTCGACGGCGGCGATCAGCGGGGAGCGCACCGGGTGGTGGACGATGCCGGCGAAGCCCCACTCCTCGTGGTCCGGGTCGTGCACCACGCCGCCGTCGGCCAGCGCCTTCAGGTCGGCGCCGGCGCAAAAGACCGGCCCGGCGCCGGTAAGTACGCCCACCCGCAGTGCCGGGTCGCGGTCCAGTTCGGTCAGGGCGGCGCCGAGGGCGGCCGCGAGGGCGGAGTCGACCGCGTTGCGCACCGCGGGGCGGTCCAGGGTCAGTACGGCGACGGGGCCCCGGCGTTCGAAGCGTACGAGCGGCGCGTCGGTGTCGGGCGCGGCCGTGCCGGGGGCGTCGGGCGTGCCGGCGGGGGCCGCGGGGGCGGTCACGCGGCGCCTCCGCCCCAGGCCTGCGCCGCGCCCGCCGGGGCGAACCGGGGGCTGCGGCGGGTGCGGAACGCGGCGATGCCCTCCATGGCGTCCGCGGTGGCCGCGGCCGCGCTGAGCTGGGTGGATTCATCCTCCAGGTGCTCGGCCAGCGAGCGCGCGAACGAGGCCCGCAGCAGCCGCTTGGTCTGCCCGTACGCCCGGGTGGGGCCGGCCGCGATCTCCTCGGCGAGCTGCACGGCCCGCTGGTGCAGCAGGTCGGCGGGGACCGTCTCGGTGGACAGGCCCCAGGACTGGGCGTCCTCGGCGCTGAGGACGTGGCCCAGCAGCGTGATGTGCTGGGCGCGGCGCAGTCCGACGAGCCGGGGCAGCAGGTGGCTGGTCGAGGCGTCCGGGGTCAGGCCCAGGGCGCCGTACGCGGAACGGTAGGTGGCTCCTTCGGCGGTCAGCAGGACATCGGCCAGGCAGGCCAGGCCCAAACCGGCGCCCGCCACATGGCCCTGGGCGGCGACGATCAGCGGGGCGGGCATGGCGGCGAGCCGGGACAGGGCCGCGTGCAGATAGCTGGTGACCTCCATCAGGTGGCTCGGCAGGTCGCCCGCCTTCTCGAAGGAGGTGAGGTCGCCGCCGACGCAGAAGTGGTCGCCCGCGCCGGTGAGCAGAACGCAGCCGCTGGTGGCGGTGCGCTCCAGCAGGGCGGCGCGCAGCAACTCCTGCGCGAGCCTGAGGTCGATGGCGTTGCGCCGCTCCGGGCGCGCCAGGTGCAGGCGGGTGACGCCGTTCTCCCAGGTGACCTGGATGCGGCGGAACCGGGCTGCGGGGCCGGTGGTCATCGTGCTCCTGTCGTGGCCGGGCCGGTGTCGGCGGCGGCGCGGTAGTGGTGGAAGCCGCGCCCGCTCTTGCGCCCGTGGTGGCCGGCCGCGACGAGCTCCCCGAGCAGGGCGGGGGGCTTGAAGGCCGGGTTGCCGGTGGCGCGGTGCAGGGCGGCCGCCACGTCGTGGAACACATCGATCCCGCTGAGGTCCACGGAGGCGAGCGGCCCCATGGGATGGCCGAAGCCCAGCCGACAGGCCCGGTCGAGGTCGGCGGGGCTGCAGGTGCCGTCCTCGACCATCCGGACGGCCTCGAGGATCAGCACGGTCAGCAGGCGGGTGGTGATGAAGCCGGGGGTGTCGCGCTCGACCAGCACGCTCTCCTTGCCGATCTCGGCGGCGAAGGCCTGGGCGAGGGCGAGGACGTGGTCCGACGTGGCGGGGCCCCGGACGATCTCGCACAGCCGCATCATCGGGACCGGAGAGAAGAAGTGGGTGCCCGCGACGCGTTCGGGGCGGGTGGTGGCCCGGGCGATCGCACCGATGGGGATGCCGGAGGTGTTGCTGGCCAGCAGGGCCGCGTCCGTGCAGAGCGCGTCGAGCCGGGCGAACACCTCCTGCTTGACGGCCAGGTCCTCGGCGATCGACTCGACGACCAGGGCCGCGCCGGCGCAGTCCTCCAGGCGGGTGGTGGGCCGGATACGGTCCAGGACCTCGGTGGGGTCGGCCGGCGCCGGCAGGTCGGGAGCCGCGCCCTTGCGGGCCAGCCGGCGCAGCGAGTCCTCGATGGCGGCGCGGGCGCGGGCCAGGGACTCCTGGGTGCGGCTGTAGAGCACCACCGGGCGGCCGGCGGCGGCCGCGACCTGGGCCAGGCCGGCGCCCATGGTGCCGGCGCCGACGATCGCGACCGGGCCGGCCGGCGCGCGGAGGGCCGGTGTCGGGGCCGCGGCCGGGCAGGGGGCGTCGAGGGTCACGGCTGGTGCCCGAAGTCGTCGGCGCCGGTCCAGCGGATCAGTGTGCCGCCGTGGCTCATGCCCGCGCCGAAGGAGACGATGACGACGTTGTCCCCGGGGCCGAGGCGGCCGGTGTCCATGGCCTCGCGCAGTACCAGCGGCACGCCGGCGCCCGAGGTGTTGCCGTACTTCTGGACGTTGGTCATGGTCTTTTCGGCGGGCAGACCCAGCTTCTCCATCAGCAGGTGGATCAGGTGGTAGTTGGCTTGGTGGAAGACGATGAGGTCGATGTCGTCCACGGTGATGCCGTGGGTCTTGGCCAGCTCCTCCACGAAACCGGGAACCCGCTCGAGGGCGAAATCGCGCACCCCGCGGCCGTGCATGTGGGCGAAGTTGTCGCCGAAGGCGGACTGCTTGGGAGTGCCGTCCTCCCAGGTGCGCTTCTCGCGCTTGACGTAGGCGGTGGTGTAGGCGGTCGGATCGCTGCGCAACAGCGCGGAGGAGACGCCCTTGCCGGCCTCGACGGGCTCGAGGAGATAGCAGGCCGCGCCGTCGCCGAAGATGACGCCGACGGTGCGGTCCTCGGGGTCGAAGGTCTTGGTGCTGACGTCGGCGAGGACGACGGCGACCCGGCGGTAGGCGCCGGAGGCCACGTACTTGGCGCCGACGTCCAGGGCCCAGGTGCCGCCGGGGCAGCCGCCGGTGTTGACGTCGAAGCCGGGCACGTCCTGGATGCCGGCCTTGCCCATGATGGCCACGGCGGTGGCCGGGATGAGGTTGTCGGGGGTGTACGTGCCGCAGATGACCAGGTCGACGGAGTGGGGGCTGACCCCGGCGCGCTCGCACGCGTCGAGCAGGGCCTTGGCTCCCAGGTCGGAGGACCACTCGTCGGGGGCCGACCAGCGGCGGGTCCGTACGCCGATGAACTCGCTGATCCACGCGTCGGTGGTGTTCAGCCGCTGTTCGAGGTCGGCGTTGGTCACGACCCGCTCGGGCAGGTGGCCGCCGATCGCCCGGATGCCCACACCCCGGGGCCTGTCGTATGCGATGGATTCCATGGGGCCGAGTCTTTCCGCCGCCCCGGGGAGCGGGAAGGCTCGTTCCGACTGGCCCATCGCCACCGTCACCAAGGCCGGTGGCTGCCCTGCCCGTTCGGGCAGGGCGTGTGGCGGCAGCATCCGGCGGCGCCGGATGTGCGGCTCGAATTCACCGCCCTACCTGGACTTTCGCGCCTTCTTGCGGCGAGGTGCGGCTGCCTATGGTTCCGCGAACCTGGGAGACGCCCCCTGGATCGGCGTCTCCCCTTTCTTCCGGGAAGAGAGCAGAAATGCCCATGACCGTTGCCAGTACCGCGGAGAGCCTCGGCCTTTCCCGTATCGCCACCGGTGGCCTGCGGATTCCGGTGGGAATCGTCGGCACCGGCTGTCACGTGCCCTCGCGGGTGGTTCCCAACGCAGAGCTCGTCGCGACGCTGGACACCACCGACGAATGGATCAGGAGCCGTACCGGTATCGGTGAACGGCGCTGGCTGGAGGACGGCCGGACGACCTCCGACATGTGTGTGGCCGCCGCGCTGGAGGCGCTGGAGCGCAGCGGCCGGTCGGCCGCGGACCTCGACGCGGTGATCGTGGCGACGTTCACCTACGACCAGCCGCTGCCGTCGACCGCGCTGATCGTGAAGGAGGCCCTCGGCGCGACAGGGGCGTTCCCGCTGGACCTCAGCCAGGCGGCCTGCGCGGGCGGGGTGTACGGCATGGTGACCGCGGCCCACCTGCTGCAGAACGACCGGATCCGCAATGTGCTGGTGATCGGCGCGGAGTGCCTGTCGCGGGTCACCGACCCCGAGGACCGCTCCACGCGGGTGTTCTTCGGCGACGCCGCGGGCGCGGTGGTGATGAGCCGGACCGAGCCGGGCTTCGGGCTGCTGTCCTGGGAGCTGGACGCCTCGCTGTCGTACGCGGTGGAGATCCCGGCGGGCGGGGCGAGTCGGCCCACGACCGCGGACAGCGTCGCGGCGCGCGACCAGTTCCTGAAGATGGACGGGCGCACGGTGTGGACGGAGGCCACCAAGCGCATGCCGGAGAGCATCCTGGCCACCCTGGACAAGGTGGGCCTGCGGCCGGGCGACGTGGATCACTACATGCTGCACCAGGCGAACCTGAACATCGTCCACGAGGCGATGGACGCGCTCGGGGTGGACCGCTCGCGGGCCGGCATCAGCGTGGACCGGTACGGCAACACGGGTGCGGCCACCGTCTTCACGGTGCTGCACGCGGCGATGGAGGCGGGCCGGGTGGCCCCGGGGGAGCTGGTGGTGGTCTCGGCCATCGGAGCCGGGTTCATCTGGGGCACCCTCTGCCTGCGGGCCGGGTGAGCGCGGATGTACGCCGTCGTGGCCGAGCGCTCCGTGCCCGAGGACCCGCTCGCGGGCCTGCGTACCGGGCCGTGGCCCGAGCCGCGGCCCCCGGAGGGCTGGGCCACGGTCGAGGTACGGGCCGCCGCCCTGAACCACCACGACCTGTGGACGCTGCGCGGGGTGGCGGTGCTGCCCGGGCAGTTGCCGGTCGTCCTCGGCAGTGACGCCGCGGGCGTCGACGAGGACGGCCGGGAGGTGATCGTCTACCCGGTGATCGGAGATCCGCTGGCCGGGCGCGGGGACGAGACCCTCGACCCGGCGGTGGAGTTCCTCTCCGTGCACTGGCCCGGCACGCTCGCGCAGCGGGTGTCGGTACCGCACCGCTGCCTGGTGCCCAAGCCGGCCGAGCTGAGCTTCGCCGAGGCGGCCTGTCTGCCGGGTGCCTGGCTGACGGCCTACCGGATGCTGTTCGAGAAGTCCGGGGTCGAGCCGGGCGGTGTCGTGCTGGTGCAGGGCGCGGGCGGCGGTGTCGGCACGGCCGCGGTGCGCCTGGGCAGCGCCGCGGGGCTGCGGGTGTGGGCGGTGAGCCGGTCCGCGGAGAAGCGGCGCCGGCTCACGGAGCTGGGCGCGGAGCGGGTGCTGGCGCCGGATGAGCGGCTGCCGCACAAGGTGGAAGCGGTGATCGACACCGTGGGCGAGGCCACGTACGCGGCCTCGTTGAAGGCGCTGCGCACGGGCGGGCGGCTGGTGCTCTCGGGGGCGACCACGGGGGGCCTGCCGCCTGCCGATCTGGGGCGGCTCTTCGCCAACCAGCTGTCGGTGGTGGGCTCGACCATGGGGACGGCCGACCAGTTGGCCCGGCTGGCGGCGTTCTGCGTGCGCACCGGTGTGCGGCCGGTGGTGGACCGGGTGCTGCCGCTGTCGCGGGTGCGGGAGGGGCTGGCGGCCATGGACGCGGGCGAGCTGTTCGGCAAGGTCGTGCTGGTGCCCTGAGTCCCGGTCCCTCGGCTGCTGCCGGTACGGCGACTTCGGCCCGGCCCCTCCTGACGGAGGGGCCGGGCCGAAGCGTTGTCGCCGCCGACGGGGGATGTCTTCAGGCGGCGGGCGCCTCCGCCGGGACCTTGACGGCCTCGGTGGCGGGCGCCGCCACGGTGCGCGGCAGGAACAGCGCGGGCAGCAGGGTGACGGCGGTGAAGCCGAACACCCACCAGAAGGAGGTGCCGAAGGCCTCGGACAGCGGGGCGCCGGAGGTCTTGGCGTCCGTCAGGCCGTTCTGCAGGACGACGGCGACCGCGGCCGTGCCGACCGAACCGCCCAGCCGCTGGAAGATGTTCATGGCGCTGGAGGCTCGGGGCATCGCGGAGGGGGCCAGCGAGCGGTAGGCGGCTGCGAGGCTGGGCAGGGTCACCACGCCGACGCCGATGCCGCGGGCCACCATGGCGGCGGCGAGCAGGGCCTCGTTGGTGCCGTCGTCGAGGAGCGCGAAGGGCAGGGTGCCCAGCAGGGTGACGAGGACGCCGGCGAGGGCGAGCGGTCCCGCCCCCATCTTGTCGGTGGCCTTGCCGACCACGGCCATGGCGATGACGTAGCCGACGCCCTGCGGGGCGAGCATGAGTCCGGCCTCGAGGACGGTGGCGCCGCGGTCCAGCTGGAAGTACAGGGGCAGCAGGAACATCGCGCCGAACACGCCGGCGTTCAGGGTGAACTGGGTGACGACAGCGGCGGAGTAGCCGCGGTCGGCGAACAGCCGCAGGTCGACCAGCGGGGTGCCGGGGGTGCGCAGGGCGTGCACGGTGAAGCCGACCAGCAGGGCCACGCCGGCCAGGGTCCAGGGCAGGCTGCCGGCGTCGGTGAAGCCGCCGCTGCCGGCCTCGGCCAGGCCGTACAGGAGCAGGGCGAGGCCGGGCGAGAGGAGCAGCAGGCCGAGGACGTCGAGCCGGCGGTCGGTCTGCGGGCGGTCGGCCGGGAGCTTGATCCAGGCGAGGACGATGGCGGCCAGGCCGATCGGGATGTTGATGAAGAAGATCCAGCGCCAGTTCAGCTCGTCGACGAAGAACCCGCCGATGACCGGGCCGATGATCGGGGCGAGCATGGCGGGCACGGAGACCACGGCCATCACCCTGCCGAGCCGGGCGGGGCCCGCGGCGCGGGCGAGCATGGCCTGCGCCATCGGCATCACCATGCCGCCTCCGAGGCCCTGGATCACGCGGAAGACCACCAGGCTCTCCACGGACCAGGCGAGGCCGCAGAGGACCGAGCCGACGAGGAAGAGGATCTGGGCGGCCAGCCACACCCGCTTGGCGCCGAAGCGCTCCATGGACCAGCCGGCGAGCGGGACGACGAGGGAAAGGGCCAGTAGGTAGCCGGTGACGGACCACTGGATCGAGTCGAGCGGGGCGTCCAGCTCGCGGGTGAGGGCGTCGATGGCGACGTTGACGATCGTGCCGTCGAGCAGGGTGGTCACGGCCCCCAGCACCAGGACGCCGCACAGCCACCACAGCTGGCCGTCGATGTGGGTGTCCTGCTCCGCGGCGGCGGGCGCAGGTGCGGGTCGGTTCATGGCAGGGGTCCCCTCCGTAAACGTGGCGAAGCAGAAACTTGGACTGCCTCGTCTAGGTTTTAAATAGTAGACTGGGTCGTCCAGAAATCAAGTCGGCGAGTGGCTCAGGAGGAACAGGCAGTGGTGGACACCCAGGAGACGACCCGGCCCCGCCCGCGCCGCATGCACGGCAGGCGGGACCGCAGGGCGCAGATCCTCCAGGCGGCGGCCACGGTGTTCACCCGCGACGGCTTCGCGCGGGCGAGCGTCGACACCATCGCCGCCGAGGCGAAGGTGGCCAAGCAGACCCTCTACAACCACTTCGGCGACCGGGAGTCGCTCGTGGCCGAAGTCGTGGCGGCGGCGATGGACCCGCTGGCCAGCCAGTTCGACACGCTGGTGCACGAGACCATCGCCGCCCACGACGGCACCGACCTGCCGGCGCAGTTCCGGGACTTCGGTCGGCGCTGGGTGCGGCTGATGTTGTGCGACACCGCCGCGCTGCGCTGGCGGATCCTGGCAGACGCCGCGCTGGACGAGTCCCTGCGCCGGGCGCTGCGCGGCATCGACCGGGACGCGGGCGTCCGTGCCGTGGCCGAGCAGCTCGCGCTGCTCGGCCGGGCCGGCCACCTGGACGTCGGCGATGCCGAGGCGGCGGCCCGGCAGCTGCGGGCGCTGCTGGTGGGCGAGGCCCAGCTGGAGTCGATGCTCGGTCAGGTCGCGCTGGACGAGGCGGGGATCGACGCGGTGGTGGAGCGGGGCATCAGCATGTTCATGCGTGCGTACGGTCGGCGCTGACGGCGGCCGGGGTCTGCTGGGTCTACCCGCGGGCCGCCGGGGCGACGGAGCGTGGGCGCAGTCGGCGCATCAGCGGGACCTCTATCCAGCGGTACGCCGCCCAGGCCGCCAGCACGCACAGCCCCAGACAACCCAGCGCCACCGGGCCCACCAGCCAGGTCGGCAAGGCCGCGTCCTTGTCGGGCAGCACCCCCGCGGCGGCCAGCGCCGGGCGCAGCGCGCCCGCGACGACCGCGAGGAGCAGCAGCTGGAAGACGTACAGGCAGTACGAGATCTCGCCGAGGAAGCGCATCACCCGCCCCCGCAGCGGCGACCATGTGCCGTGCACGTCCGCCGTCGCCAGGGCGGCGATCAGCAGTACGAACGGCAGGAAGGTGCCGGCCTGGTGCTGCAGGCGCGGCGGCAGCTCCTGATTGACCAGCCAGCCGGCCAGGCAGATCAGCAGGGCGGCCGGCACGCCGGGACCGCGCCACTGGCCGCGCCGCACCAACAGGGCGGCGGCCACGCCGGCGACGAACTCCAGCGCGCGGAAGGCCGGCAGGACGTAGGTGAACCAGTACGGGAAGGGGCCGCCGACCGGGCCGGTGGAGATGATCTCCTTGGCCGGGTAGGGCAGGTCCACCAGCTCGCCCAGGGTGTACGGCAGCACGAAGGCCCCCACCACCGCCACCGCCACCGTGGCGTACAGCGCGTTCGCGGGCAGCCGCCGCAGGCCCACGAAGACCAGCGGCAGGATCGCGTAGAAGAAGGCTTCGCAGCTCAGCGACCAGGTCACGGGGTTGAGGCCGAAGTACAGGGACTGGTCGGGGGTCCAGGACTGCAGCAGCGTCAGGTGCAGTGCCACGTTGGTGCCCGACGGGGTCTGGCCCATGCCGGCGAACATCACGAAGGCCAACACGGTCGAGACGAAGTAGACGGGGTAGATCTTCGCGAACCGCCGCTGCCAGAACCGGCCGACGGTGTCGGTCTCCGGGCAGTACGTCCAGGCCAGGACGAAACCGCTGAGCACGAAGAAGCAGCTCACACCGATGGTTCCGGTGCCGAAGAGCCAGTGCAGCACCGTGTCGGCGGGGCCGGTGTCGTCCGACCCTACTCTGCTGGCCAGTCTCAGCGCGGCCAGGTGCTCGCCGAACACCAGCAGCGCCGCCCACCAGCGCAGGCCCGTCAGCGACTCGAGCCGGGAGCCGCGGCCGACCAGCAGGTTCAGTTCGCGGGCGCCGGGGCGCTCGTAGCGGGTGAGCTTCGCGAAGGCATGGGCGGTACGGCCGGGCCGGCCGGTGCGTGCCGTGGATGCGGGACGTGCGGGGCTTGGGGAACTCATCTGACCTCCAAGTGGGAGCGCCGGACCCGCCAGGGACCGGTGGGGGCCCGCGGCGGGGCCTGAACAGGGATCGGGGCCGTCCTCCGCGCGGGGGTTCGCGGCGGACGGCCCCGACGTGCGAGGTGGGCTCAGCGGGAGCCGGCGCCGGCCGGTTCGGTCACCGGCAGGCTGGGGGCGGTCACCCCGGCGTCGGTGAACGCCTTCTGGAAGGCGCCTACGGCCTGGGTGACGAACTCGGACCGGTTCTCGCGCACCCACGCGGCGGAGGCCTCGAAGCCCTCCAGCGAGCCGTTGAAGCGCGGTACGACGAACCGTGCCAAGCGCTCGAAGGAGGCCCGGGTGTTCTCCCGGGACGCCCAGTCGGCGCCGGCGACCAGCAGGGTGCCGAAACCGCCGCTGCTCTCGTACAGCTCCTCGACGCCCGCGGCGACCTCGTCCGGCGAGCCGATGATCGCGGTGCCGGTCTCCACCAGGTACTCGATCTCCCTGCCCGGCTCGATGCCGAGGGCGTCGACCGGCAGGCCGACGATGTCGCCGAAGTAGCCGCGCAGCCAGGCCGCGGCGCCCTCGCGCAGGTCCTCCAGGGCCTGCTCGCGGGACTCGCCGACGTACACGTTGACCACCAGGCGCCAGTCGGCGCGGTCGACGGTGCGGCCTGCGGCCGCGGCCGCCTCCTCGGCGTACTGCCACTGGCGACGCAGGTCCGGGACGGTGCCGCCAGGGCGCGGCGAGGCGAAGGACAGCGGGCTCAGGCCATGCCGGCCGGCCAGCTGCATGCTGTGCGGGGAGGCCGCGCTGGAGATGGCCACCTCGATGCCGCCGGGGCGGTAGGGACGGTGCTGCAGGCGCGCGTCGCGCAGCGTGAACCAGTCGGTGGCGCGGTTGACCGGGCCCTCGCCGGCGAGGAGCTCCAGGACGGCCTCCAGGGACTCGCCGGTCATCCGGCGCTGTTCGGAGGGGTGGATGCCGAGCATGTGGGCGTCGCCGGGCGCCGAGCCCGCTCCGACGCCCAGCATCACGCGGCCTCGGGTCTGGTGGTCGAGCTGGACGATGCGCGAGGCCACGTGGAAGGGATGGTGGTAGGGCAGGCTGGTGACGCCGGTTCCCAGGCGGATGTGGCGGGTGTGTTCGGCGGCCGCCGCGAGGAAGACCTCGGGCGAGGAGATCGTGCCCCAGCCGCCGGAGTGGTGCTCGCCGATCCACGCCTCTGCCAGGCCGAGTTCGTCCAGCCACCGCACGAGGTCCAGGTCGCGCCAGAGTTGGAGGGTGGGGTTCTCGCCGTGCGGGTGCAGAGGCGAGATGAACGCGCCGAAGCCGATCTGCGGCCGGGTCATGCGGAGGTCTCCTCAAGAGTCGGGGCGGGGGCGGCGGCCGCGGAGGTCGGGGCGGTCGCGGCGTCGCCCACCAGTCGCTGCCAGATGCGGGTGCCGCGCTCGGCCAGGGTCGGGTGGCCGGCGAAGACCCGCGCGAGGGCGGCCCGGGCCGCCTCGGGGGTGTCGACCCGGCTGCTGCGCTCCGTACCGCCCTCGGAGGTCTCGATCAGCACGTCGTTGACGAGCGTGACCTTGCCGGTGCCGGTCACCCGGGAGCACATCAGCGTGCGCGGGATGGGCGAGCCGGTGCCGGGGGTGAGGTAGAGGGCGAGGATGGTCGCGAAGTGCTCGCCGCCGCGCCGTTCGAGGGTGAACCGGTGGATCGGGGACCACCGGCCGCCGGCTCCCGCGCGCTGGGCGACGTGGTCGTCGCCGTCCTGGGCGCGCACCACGCGGAAGCGCCAGCCGTGCTCGGTGTGCTCGCTGCCGTCCAGCTTCAGCGGCGCCACGGCGATCAGCTGGGAGTACGCGACGTCGACGAGGTACGCGACGCCTTCGATCCGGACCACCAGGACCATGTGGTCGCCGGTGTCGGTGTACGCGCGGTCCTGCGGCAGCCAGGGGCGGGAGGCGTGCGTGGTCACCTCGAAGCCGAGGTCGCCGAGGAGGGCGGCGAAGAGGTTGTTGACCTCCATGCAGGCCCCGCCCAGGTGGCGGACCACGACCTTCTCGTACACGCTGGCCGCGTCGATGCCGGGGATCACGCCATCGGGCCCGTCGAGCAGTTCGAAGGGCACGGCCCGCACATGGGCCCGGCACAGCGCGGTCAGCACCTCGAGGGTCGGCTCGAGCGGGCCGTCATATCCGACGCGCGCGAGGTACGAGCGCCGCTGCTCGTCGGTCAGGTTCACGAGCGGACTCCGGCGGGCACCGCGGCCGGGGAGGACGGTGCGCCCTCGGGGACGGCCGTGGCGAGCGCGGCGCGCAGTTCTTCCTGGCCCAGGGCCAGCGGGGCGAAGTCCGGCAGGTGTCCGGCGCCCGCGCCGGCCGCCTGGCCCGCCCGCGCCGCGAGGGCGTCGAGGTGCGCCTCCTGCATGTCCTGGAAGGCCTCGGTGAAGGGCCGGCGCAGTTCCTCGAAGCGGTGCAGGGCCGCGCTGTCGCCCGCGGTCATGGCCTCGTCGGCGGCGGTCGCCACACAGGCCGCGTCCTGGAGGGAGAGGTTCAGTCCCTGGCCGCCGTAGACGTGCACGCCGTGGGCACTGTCCCCGACCAGGAAGACGTTGCCGTCGGTCCAGCGCTCGGGGCGCACGATGTGGTGCAGGAACTCGCGGACCTGGGAGCGGTCGGTGGTGTGCTCACGGATCCAGTCGGCGGCCTGCGGCACGGCCCGCGCGTAGCGCTCGGCGAGCGCGGCGAGCGGGCCGTCGACGGCCCCGCCGGCGGTGTCCGGTCCGGTGATCCAGGCGAACAGCAGGGTCTCGTCGGCGATCGGGGTGCCCAGCACATAGCCGTCGGCGGTGAAGGCGGCCCGCATAACCGGCCCCCAGGCCTCGGGCAGCGGCAGGCGCAGCTCGGTGTAGCCGCGCTCGAAGGCACGGGCAGGGGCAGTGATGCCGGCCATCTCGCGGACGGCCGAGCGCTTGCCGTCGCAGCCGATGATCAGTGAGGGGTACAGGGTGCGCACGCCCTGGGCGTCCTCGAGTTCGAGGCCGCGCACACCGGGGGCGGCCCCGTCGCGCTGCGGCAGGGCACGCACCGTGGCGCCGTACACCAGCTCGACGCCGGGGGTGGCGCGGACGGCGGTGGTGAGCACGTCGCGCAGCCGGACGATCGAGGTGGGAAGGGCGAAGGGGACGGGCGCCCCGGGCAGGTCGGCGTAGGCGTACGAGGCGACGGCGGCGCCGCCCGCGGTGACCTCGCCGTGGGTGACCGGGGTGGTGTTCGCGGCCAGTTCGGGCAGCAGGCCCAGGCGGTCGAGGATGCCCAGGGTGGCGGGCTGCAGGATCGGGCAGATCCCGTTGCCCGGGCCGCCGAGGACGGGTTCGTCCTCGCGCTCGATCAGCAGAACCCGGCGGCCCCGCAGGCCCAGCAGCAGGCCGAGCAGCAGGCCCGCGGGGCCGGCGCCGACGATGGCTACCTCGGGGTCGGTGGGGTCGGCCGGTCGCGGCAACGGGCTCCGCGCGGTGCGGGACGGTTCAGACATGGGTGCTCTCCACCTCGCGGGGCCTGCTCGGGGCAGGCATGGACAGTTGATCGGCGAGCTTGGGGTAGTCGCCCGCCCAGAACAGCAGCGGCTGGGCCGGCCGCCCGTGGTGGACCTCGGTCACCCGGCCGAGGAAGAGAGTGTGGTCGCCGCCCGGGTGGGCGGCCTCGACGGAACACTCGAAGGCCGCCAGCGAACCGGCCGTCAGGGCCGCGCCGTTGCGGCCGTGCCACGAGCCGAGCCGGTGCCAGGCCTCGGTGCCGCGGGGCCGCTCGGGGGAGGCCAGCAGGGCCGCGAGCGGCCCCTGGTCCTCGGCCAGCACGCTGACGGAGAAGTTCCCGCCGTCGCTCAGCCGCCGGTGCAGCCGCCCGGTCGTACGTACGCTCACCAGCAGGAGCAGGGGGTCGAGGGAGACCGACACCAGGGAGTTGGCGGTCATCGCCTCGGTGGTGGGACCGGAGCCGCAGGCGACGACGGTGACGCCGGTACAGAACCGCCCCATCGCCCGGCGAAAATCCGCCCCGTCCGGGCGTATTCGCTCGTGGTCAATGGCCGAATTCATGTCCACCCGCCTTCCATTCAGTCATGGCTCCATCCTTCATTTCCACGGGAAACACACCAGCCCCATCCGGGTACCCGTTCGGGGTGCACTCTCGGGGCGCACCGCCCGGCGTCCCACGCCCGGCCAGGCCTTTTCGCCGCACGGAGGTGGAGGGCCGGATCCCTTGACCCGTCCGGAAACGGCCGCCTAAATTCCTGGCCATCCGCTGCACCGCACTCGCCGGCAGCGATCCTGCCGACCACGTGACACCACTGGGGGAACATCACGACCCCAGGTGCTCCGCGGATTCGAATTCATCGTCCAGAAAGGGCGGCCATTCCCATGTCACATTCCCTTTCCAGCGGGAGGGAGATTCGCCTGAACCGCCTATCGCGGCATGGCGACGAGCGTTATCTTTTCATTCCACTGGACCATTCCGTGTCGGACGGACCGGTCGTCAACGCCGATGAATTCGACCAGCTCATGGGGTCACTCGTCGCCGGCGGCGCCGACGCGGTGATCGTCCACAAGGGCCGGGCGCGCAGCATCGCCCCCCGCCACCTGCGGGAGTGCGCGCTGATCGTCCACTTGAGCGCAGGCACGTCCCGCGCCGCCGATACAGATCAGAAGGTCCTGGTCGCCAGCGTGGAGGAGGCCGTACAGCTCGGCGCCGACGCGGTGAGCGTCCATGTCAACGTGGGATCCGACACCGAGAGCCGGCAGCTGGCCGACCTCGGCGCCGTCGCGGCGGAGTGTGCGCGCTGGGAGATGCCGCTGCTCGCGATGATCTACCCGCGCGGTCCCCGGATCTCCGACCCGCACGACCCCGATCTCCTGGCCCACGTCGTGAACATCGCCGTGGACCTCGGTGCCGATCTGGTCAAGACCTCGGCCGCCGCGCCCATGAGCGCGATGGCGGACGTGGTGGCCAGCTGCCCGGTGCCCATTCTGGTCGCGGGCGGCCGGCCCAGCGGTCAAAGCCTGACCCAGTACGCGCAGTCGGCCGTCGACGCCGGGTGCGCGGGCCTGGCGGTGGGCCGCCGGGTGTTCACCGACCCCGACCCCGAGACCCTGGTCCGCGAGCTGGCCGCGATCGTGCACGCACCGCGGCAGCAGCCGGTCGACCTCCCCGTGGACGTGCCCGAGCTGTACGGCGCCACCGCCGCGCTCTGACCGGTGCGGGTCCCGTCCCCGTCAGGGGCCCGCGCCCGCGTCCTCCTCCACCTCTTCCGTTAGGGATTCCTGTGAAGTTCGCCTGGATCGACGTCCGTTCCGCCTCTTCCGAGCAGCGCGAGGCCATCGTCGACGCTGCCATCCACGCCCGCGTCGACGGCATAGTCTCCGACGACCCCGCTCTCCTCGCGACCCTGCCCACCACCGTGAAGCGCATCCTCGTCGGCACCCGGGCCGAGGGCGACGATCTCATCGTCCTCCACGACGTCGCCGACCAGGACGCCCTGGCCGACCTCCGCACCCGCCACCAGGACGGCGACAAGAACATCGCCGGACGGGTCGACGTCATCGACGACCCGACGCTGACGCTGGCCTGCGAGACCGCGATCGCACTCCCCTACACCCTGGTGGAGTTCAAGGACCCGACGAAGATCCCGCTCGAGATCGTCATCGCGGCCGCCGACCGCTCCCCCGGCCAGCTCGTCTGCAAGGCCGCGGACCTCGAAGAGGCCAAGGTCATCATCGACGTACTCGAAAAGGGCTCCGAGGGCGTCCTCATCGCTCCCGCCACCGCCAACGACGTCTTCGAACTCGTCGAGGCCCTGCGCGTGAAGACCTCCGCCCTCGAGCTCACCACGCTGACGGTCGACCGCATCGAGCACCTGGGCCTCGGCGACCGCGTCTGCATCGACACCACCTCGCACTTCGAAAAGGACGAGGGCATGCTCATCGGCTCCTACGCACACGGATTCATCCTGTGCGTCAGCGAGACCCACCCGTTGCCCTACATGCCCACCCGGCCCTTCCGCATCAACGCCGGCGCCCTGCACTCCTACGCCTTCGGCCAGGACAACCGCACCAACTACCTCAGCGAGCTGAAGGCCGGCCACCCGGTCCTCGCCGTGGGCGCCGACGGCCGCACCCGCCGTATCACCGTCGGCCGCATCAAACTCGAGTCGCGCCCGCTGCTGAGCATCCACGCCACCTCCCCCGAGGGCGTCGAGGTCAACCTCATCGTCCAGGACGACTGGCACGTCCGCGTCCTGGGCCCCGGCGCCAAGGTCCTCAACGTCACCGAGTTGAAGAAGGGCGACCAGGTCCTCGGCCACATCGCGACCGAGAAGCGCCATGTCGGCTGGCCCGTCGGCGAGTTCTGCGTCGAGAAGTAGGCCGGGAATCGGGCCCGGACAGCCCGGGCCCGGGAAGCAGGCCGGTCCGGCGAGTGCGTCCCCGGCCCACGGGGACGCGCCCGCGCCCGGCGGCCCGAACACTTTCGGAGAGGTCAATGGAGAACGCACGGCTCAAGGGCTGGATCGCGGACACGCTCCGCAGGCAGCCCCCCGACACGGTCTGGGCCCGGGCCCAGAGCGAGGTGACCTGGGGCACCCTGCGCACCAAGGTCGCCGAACTGGAGCGGCTGTTCGAGATCCAGGGCATCCGGCCCGGCTCGACCGTGGCCGTGCAGATGGTGCCCAGCTTCACCTACCTGTGGACCGTGCTGGCCCTGTGGTCCCGCGGCGCCCAGGTGATTCTGATGGACCCGCGGCTCACCCGCGCCGAGCTGGACCGGCTGCTGAACCTGTGCGAACCCAGGTTCATGATCAGCTCGGGCTCCTCCGGCGCGGTTCGGGTCGTCTTCCAGGACGAGTGCGAGGTGCAGGTCGAGGTCCGGCGTACCGGCCACATCGCCGGCAACCCGCACGTCCTGCTGCAGTTCAGCTCCGGCTCGACCGGCTATCCGAAGGTGATCGGGCGGACGTCGCAGTCGCTGCTGGCCGAGCTGGACGCCTTCGACGCGCTGCCGGAGATGCCGAAGGCGGGCGAGCGGGTGCTGCTGAGCAACTCGCTGACCCATTCATTCGGGCTGATCGGCGGCTTCCTGCACGCGCTGCGGGTGGGTGCGACGCTGGTGTTCACCCCGAACGCGCAGCCCAGGACGCTGCTGTCGACACTCGTGGAGTCGCGGGCCGACGTGCTCTTCGGCGTCCCCTTCCACTTCGAGCTGCTCAGCCGCATCGCGGACTGGAGCCCGCTGCCTGATCTGCGGCTGGCCGTTTCCGGCGGCGAGGTGATTCACCCCGAGATCTACGAGCGCTTCCACGAGCGGTACGGGGTGCGGATCGGGCAGGCCTACGGCATGACCGAGACCGGCATCATCGCCACCGACCTGACGGGCCGCCTGGCACCGCCCGCCGTCGGCCACCCGGTGCCCGGCACCGAGGTCCGCGTGCGCGGCGGGGAACTGCAGGTGCGCGCCGACGTCTCCCCCTACCTGTACGTCAACGACATCGCGAGCCGGTACATGGACGGCTGGCTGCGCACCCACGACCTGGCGGCGCTCGACCCGGGGACGGGCGCGCTGTCGGTGCACGGGCGCAGCGACTCGCTGGTGGTCATCGGCGGTCTGAAGGTGGACCTGCGCGAGGTGGAGCTGGCGCTGGCCGAACACCCCGGTGTGACCGAGGCCGTGGTGCTGTTCAGCGGCACGATCGAGGCCTTCGTCGGGGTCACCGGCGGGGTGACCGCCCGGGAGATCCAGGCGTGGTGCCGCGACCGGCTCAGCCACTTCAAGATCCCGCGCCGGTTCGAGCTGGCTCCGGCGATCCCCCGGACGAGCAACGGCAAGCTGGTGCGCAACCGCGAACTGCTGATGGCCCGGATGAACCCGTCGGCGGGTGCTGCGGCAGCCCCGACCGGACTGGTCGGAGGTGTGCGGTGATCGTCCAGCCCATGCTGCGCGGCACGTTGTGCGCCAACGCCCATCCCGACGGCTGTGCCGAGCGGGTCCGGGCGCAGATCGCCGCGGTCCGGTCCCGGCCCGGTCCGACCGGCCCCGACCGGCCCCGCAACGTCCTGGTCATCGGGGGGTCGGCGGGCCTGGGCCTGGCGACGCGGATCTCGGCTGCCTTCGGCTCCGGCGCGGCCACCGTGAACGTGTGCCAGGAGTCCCCCGGCACCGCCAACCGGACGGGCACGGCCGGCTGGTACAACACCGCCGCCCTGGAGACGGAGCTGGCCCGGGCCGGGCTGTACGGGCGCACCGTGGTCGGCGACGCGTACAGCGACGCGGTCAAGGAGCACACGGTGCGCACCATCCGCGACGACCTCGGCCAGGTGGACCTGGTGGTCCACAGCCTGGCCGCGCCGCGCCGCACCCACCCCGAGACCGGGCACACGCACCGCTCGGCACTCAAGACCCTCGGTCGGCCGTTCACCGCCAAGGCGTACGACGCGGCAAGCCGCGAGGTGTCGACCGCCACGGTGGAGCCGGCCACCGAGCAGGAGATCGAGGACACCGTCGCGGTCATGGGCGGTGCCGACTGGCGGCGCTGGATCCACGCCCTGAGCGCGGGCGGGGTGCTCGCCCCGCAAGCCGTGACGGTCGCCTTCAGCTACGTCGGCAACACGAGGCTGGCGCCGACGTACCGGGGCGGCACGCTGGGCCTGGCCAAGGAGGACCTCGAGGCCACCGGGCGGGAGCTGGACGCCGTGCTGCGCCCGCAGGGCGGCCGGGCGCTGACGGCCGTGATGCGGGCGATGGTCACCCAGGCCAGCTCGGTGATCCCGGCGCAGACCCTGTACACCGTCGTGCTGACCCGCGTCATGCTCGAGATGGGTCTGCAGGAGGGCCCGATCGAGCAGGCGCACCGGCTTCTGACCAAGCGGCTGTACTCCGGGGGCGACACCCGCCTGCTGGCGGGGCCGCCGCACCCCACGACCGACGAGCTGGGCCGACTGCGCCTGGACGACCTGGAGCTGCGGTCCGACGTGCAGGCGGAGGTGGACCGGCGGCTGGCGCTGGTCACCACCGAGAACATCGGCCGGCTGGGTGCGCCCTGTGCGCACCGGGCCGAGTCGCTGGCCCTGAACGGTTTCGGGCTCTCCTCGGTCGACTACGCGGCCGACACCGATCCGGTGCGGGAGCTGACCGATCCGGTGCTCGTGCCGGCGGGGGCCGCGCGGCCGGTGTTCTCGCCGGCCTGAGTGCCCGCCCGGGCGTACGCCCCTCCTCCCCCCACCCCAACCCCACGTCCTCGGTGCCCGGGTCCCCCACGCCCGGCGCCGGACCGATCACACCCACCGACAAGGAGTACCGCCATGTCCGAGATCCGTTCGTTCGTCGTCGGCATCATCAGCGAGATCAACCCGAGCGTCACCGAGGACGTCTCCGACGAGCTGCCGCTCGGCCCGGGCGGCCTGGAGCTGGAGTCGCTCGCCCTGGTCGAACTGCTGGTCCAGGTCGAGCACGAGTTCGACGCCAAGATCGCCGACGAGGACCCGGCGGTCCAGCCGGACGCCACCCTGGGTCAGTTCGTCGCGGCCGTCGAGCGGACCAGGGACGGCGCGGCCGCCGAGGCCGCGGCGTGATCGACACAGCCGAGATCCGCCGGCTCCTCACCCACAACAAGATCGTTCCGGAGGGCTTCGAGGAGCTGGGCGAGGACACTCCCCTGACCCTCGACTCCCTGGCCCTGGTCTGGCTCCAGCACGTGCTGGAGGAGGAGCACGGCATCAGCGTCGACCCGTTCGGGCCGGACCTGGACTTCTTCACCTCGGTGCAAGGGATCCACACGTACCTGAGCACACTCACGGAAGGAGGCATCGATGCCGCTTGACGTCCGGGTCACCGGATACGAGACGTTCTCCGCCTTCGGTGCCGGCGCGGACGTCCTGCGGGAACGGGTATTCGCGGGCCGTCCCGCGTTCGCGCCCATCACCCGCTTCGACACCGCGCCGTTCCGCAACGCCTACGGGGCCACGTACGGCGGCCCCGGGGAGGCGCCCCGCCAACTGGAGACCGTACGGGACTGCGTACGCGGTGCGCTGGCGGCCGCCAAGCTCGACCTGGCGGACCTGGACCCGGCCCGTACGGCCGTCCTCATCGGCACTCAGGGCGACTTCACCGGGCTGCACAACTTCTGGGCCGACCAGGCCGCCGGCCGGACGAGCGACCCGGCCGAGGCGCACCGCAGCTTCGCCGGGTCGATCCCCGAGATGATCGCCGCCGACCTGGGGCTCACCGGACCGCGGGCGGCCTTCATCAACGCCTGCGTCGCCTCCGCGAGCGCCGTGATCCACGCGTGCCGGATGATCGCCGCCGGGCAGGTGGACGTCGCCGTGGTCGGCGGGGTCTACCTCGTCGACGAAGAGCAGTTCGCCAAGTTCGACTCCGGGCGCACCTTCGCCCGCGACGGCCGGCTGCGGGCGTTCGCCGCGGGCCGCAGCGGCATGCTGCTCGGGGACGGCGCGGCCGCCCTGGTCCTGGAGTCGCCCGAGCACGCGCTGCGGCGCGGCGCCCGGTCACTGGCCCGCATCCCCGGCTTCGGCGCGGCGGCCGACGCCCATCACGTGGTCCAGCCGCACCCGCGGGGCGTGGGCATGGGCCGGGCGATCACCCGGGCGCTGGCCTCGGCGGGGCTGTCGGGCGAGGAGGTCGGCTACGTCAACGCGCACGGCACCGGCACCCGGCTGAACGACCCGGCCGAGACCGCCGCGCTGCGCGGCGCCTTCGGCGCGCACGCGGACCGCCTGCTGGTCAGCTCCACCAAGAGCACCACGGGCCACATGCTCGAGGCCACCGGCGCGGTGGAGCTCGCCGTCTGCCTGATGGCGCTGGAGGAGCAGGCCGTGCCGCCCACCTCCGGCTACGACAGCGCCGATCCGGACTGCGATCTGGACTGCGTACCGAACGAGGCCCGGTCGGCGCGGCTCGAGCGGGTGCTCTCGCTCAACGCCGGCTTCGGTGGCCTGAACACCGCCATCATCCTGGAGCAGCCGTGACCGTCACCCTCAACGGCACCCCCGCAGTCCAGCACCCGGCCGTCGTCGCGGCAGCCGTGGTGGACACCGCGACGGAGCGCGAGGAGCTGCCGGGCGTGCCCGGATTCGTGGTGTCCGCCTTCAACCCGCTGGTCCGCGAGACGGTACGGCGCTGCCTGGGCGAGCCCGGCACGCCGGACGCGCCGAACCCGCTGACCGGGCCGTTCCCGGACAGCACCGCGATCGTGCTGGCCACGGTGGCCGCGGACGCGACGACCTCCGACACCGCCAGCCAGAAGCTGATCGCCGGCCGGGTGCACAATCCGCTGCTGTTCTTCCAGTCGGTGACCACCTCGATCGTCGGGCACCTGGCGATCGAGTACGGGCTGACCGGCCCCATCCACTGCATGGCCGCGGACGACGGCGCGGACTCCACGGCCCTGGACGCGGCCACGCTGCTCCTGCTGGACGACACGATCGACCAGGTCCTCGTCATCGGCGTGGAACTGGCCGCCAACCCCCGCACCGCCGCCGCCTTCGAGCAGCTGGCCGCCCTCGGGCACGACGGGCGCCCGCCGGCCGCCGACCTCGCCGTGGCCCTGCTGCTGCGGCGGCCCGGCCCGGACGGCCGGGCCGCGGTGCCCGCCGAGCTGGAGGCCGCGGGCCAGGGTCGAGGCGATGCCGCCGCGGGCCACCTGTACCGCCTGGCCGCGCTGGCCGATCGCGCGCGGCGCCCCCTGGGAGAGGAACGATGAAGCAGTCCCTGGCCGATTTGATGGCCTTCATGCCGCCGGAGCTGGTGGCGGAGCAGCTGATCACCAAGCTGGGCATCGAGATCACCGAGTGGTCGGCCGAGCGTGTGGTCGCCACCATGCCCGTGCGCGGCAACCTGCAGCCCTTCGGGCTGCTGCACGGCGGGGCGACCGCCGCCCTGGCCGAGACCCTGGGTTCGCTGGCCGCCGGGGCCCATGTGGCACCGGACGGGATGCTGGTGGGGCTGGAGCTGAACGTCACCCATCACCGCGCGGCCCGCGAGGGCCTGGTCACCGGCGTGTGCGAGCCGCTGCACCAGGGCACGCAGGTCGGCACGTACCAGATCACCGTGCGCGACCACCGTGACCAGCTGGTCTCCACGGCCCGGCTGACCTGCCTGCTGCGCAAGCGTCCGGGGCGCTGAGCGATGGCCCCGACGCTCTCAAGGGCGCAGTCCCACGACGTGGCGGCCGCCGCCGTACTGACCGGGCGTCACCTGGTGACCGCCCAGGACGCCGAGGCGTTCCGCGCGCTGTGCGCGGTCGCCTCCGCGGTGCCGTTGACCGGGGCCGTGCCCGGCACGGTCGCGCCCGCGCAGCTCGCGGCCGTCGCCCTGCGCATGTGCGAGCGGCTGCTGGAACCCGAGCACGCGCCGGGGGACCGCGTGGCCCTGCACGGCACGCAGCGGCTGCGGGTGGAGTGCGCGGCGGCCGTCGGCGAGCCGCTGGTCTCCCGCGCGGAGGTCCGCTCGGTGCGGCCGCTGGGCGCGGGGACGGCGACGGAGGTGGCGGTGGTCTTCACCACTGACGACGACACGCCCGTCGCCGAGTCCGTGTCACTGCTGGTGCACTCGCCCAGGTCCGCCGCCGTGCCGGCGCCGGCTGCCGCGCGCCCGGCTGTGCCGCCGGCCGCGCCGGTGGGAGCGCGCTGCTCCTCGTACACCGTGACCCGGGAGCTGGTGCGCCGGTACGCCGAGCTCTCCGGGGACCACAACCCGATCCACCTCTCCCCCGAGGCCGCGCGCGCCGGCGGCTTCGGCGACCTGATCGCGCACGGCATGCTGACCTTCGCGCTGGTGGCGCACCACCTGGCCGCGGCCGTCGGCGAAGCGGCCTGCGCGGACCTGCAGTTGCGCTTCTCCCGGCCCCTGACCGTGCCCGCCGAGGGCGCCGCCCTGACCGTCCGCGACCTGCCCGCGGCCGGCGGCGCACTCGCGGTGACCGCCGTGGACGGCGCGGGCCTGCCGGTCGCCGGCGGCCGTGCCGTGCTGCGCGCGCCCCGACCGGACCAAGGACGTTCCCATGACTGAACCGACCCCCATGGTGCAGTTGCTGACCCCCGAGGGCGAGCGCGTGGCGCACCCCGACTTCTCGCTGGACCCCACGCCCGAGGAGGTCCGAGGCCTCTACCGCGACATGGTGCTGGTGCGCCGCTTCGACGGGGAGGCCGCGGCCTTGCAGCGCCAGGGCGAACTGGGCCTGTGGACCCAGTCCCTGGGGCAGGAGGCCGCCCAGGTGGGCTCGGGGCGGGCGCTGCGCGCGACCGACTACGCGTTCCCGACGTTCCGCGAGCACGGGGTGGCCTGGTGCCGCGGGGTGGACCCGGTGAGCCTGATGGGCATGTTCCGCGGGGTCAACCACGGCGGCTGGGACCCCGACGAGAAGAACTTCCACCTGTACACGATCGTCATCGGCGCGCAGACCCTGCACGCCACCGGCTACGCGATGGGTGTGACCAAGGACGGCGGGGACGAGGCGGTCATCGCCTACTTCGGCGACGGCGCTTCCAGCCAGGGCGATGTCAGCGAGGCCTTCACCTTCGCCGCCGTGTACGACGCGCCGGTGGTGTTCTTCTGCCAGAACAACCAGTGGGCCATCTCCGAGCCCACCGACCGCCAGTCGCGGATCCCGCTGGCCCGGCGGGCCGACGGCTTCGGCTTCCCCGGCATCCGGGTGGACGGCAACGACGTGCTGGCCTGCCTGGCCGTGACCCGGTGGGCGCTGGACCTCGCCCGGCAAGGCAACGGCCCGGTGCTGGTGGAGGCGTTCACGTACCGCATGGGCGCGCACAGCACCTCCGACGACCCCGGCCGCTACCGCAGCCATGCCGAGGAGGAACTCTGGGCGGGCCGCGACCCGATCGAGCGGGTGCGCCGGTACCTGCTGCGCGAGAGCTGGGCGGACCAGGCCTTCCTCGACTCGGTCGCGGCGGAGAGCGACGAGCTGGCGCGGGACGTGCGCCGGCGGGTGCGGGAGATGGCCGACCCCGACCCGGGGTCGATCTTCCAGCACGTCTACGCGGGGTCGCACCCGCTCGTCGAGGAGGAGCGGGCGCAGTACGAGCACTATCTCGCGGGATTCGACACGTCCGGCACGTCCGGCGCGTTCGACACGGCGGAGGGAGGGGCGCGATGACCCGGGCCACAATCGTCCAGGCGCTCAATTCGGCACTGCGCGCGGCGCTCGAGGAGGACCCCAGGACGCTGGTCATGGGAGAGGACGTAGGCCGTCTCGGCGGTGTCTTCCGGGTCACCGAAGGCCTGCAGAAGGACTTCGGCGAGGAACGGGTCTTCGACACCCCGCTGGCCGAGTCGGGGATCGTCGGCACCGCCCTCGGGCTGGCCCTGCGCGGCTACCGGCCGGTGCTGGAGATCCAGTTCGACGGGTTCGTCTACCCGGCCTTCGACCAGATCGTCAGCCAGCTGGCCAAGATGCACGCCCGCGCGCTGGGCAAGGTCAGGCTCCCCGTGACGATCCGCATCCCGTACGCGGGCGGCATCGGCGCGGTGGAGCACCACAGCGAGTCCCACGAGGCGCTGTTCGCGCACACCGCGGGGCTGCGCGTGGTGACTCCGTCGAACAGCGACGACGCGCACTGGATGCTGCGGCAGGCGATCGCCGACGACGATCCGGTGATCTTCCTCGAGCCCAAGCGGCGGTACTGGGACAAGGGCGAGGTGGGTCCGGCCCCGGCCCGCTCCCTGCACGAGGCGGCAGTGGTCCGGCCCGGCCGGGACCTGACACTGCTCGCGTACGGGCCGATGGTCAAGGTCTGCCTGGACGCCGCGGACGCGGCGCTGGCGGAGGGCCGCAGGCTGGAGGTGGTGGACCTGCGCTCGCTGTCACCCGTGGACTTCGGCACGCTCCAGCGGTCCGTGGAGCGGACCCGGCGGGCGGTGGTGGTGCACGAGGCGCCGGTGTTCCTCGGCATGGGGGCGGAGCTGGCTGCCCGGCTGCACGAGCGGTGCTTCTACGACCTGGAGGCGCCGGTGCTGCGGGTCGGCGGGTTCCACGCGCCCTATCCGCCGTCACGGGTGGAGGAGGCGTACCTGCCCGATCTGGACCGGGTGCTGGAGGCCGTGGACCGGGCCATCGCCTACTGAGTCGTCGCGGCGACCCGTGCCGACATCCGTACCGCCGCCACCCCTGAGTGACCCGAGCGACCCGAGCGACCCGAGCGACCCGAGCGACCCGAGCGACCCGAGGAAGACGACCCATGACTGCCACACTGACCTTCCGCATGCCCGACGTGGGCGAGGGACTGATCGAGGCCGAGATCCTCACCTGGCACGTCGCCGTGGGCGACACCGTCACCGACGGGCAGACCGTGTGCGAGGTGGAGACCGCCAAGGCGACGGTGGAGCTGCCCATTCCGTACGACGGCACCGTCGCCGAGATCCTCGGCCCTCCGGGCACGACGGTCGCGGTCGGCGCGCCCATCATCACCGTCCTGCCGACGGAGGCCGACCGGGGCGCGGCGCCGACCGCCGATCCGGCGGCGTCCGCGGGCCCGGACTCCGCGCCGACCGGCGGGGTGCTGGTCGGCTACGGGCCGCGGGCGGGTTCCGCCACGGCCCGGCGCCGCCGCAAGCCGGTGGCCGCAGGGGCCGAACCTGCCGTGGCCGCGCCGGCCGTGGTGCCGACGGCCGTGGTGCCGACGGCCGCACCGGCGCGGGCCAAGCCGCCGGTGCGCAAACTGGCCAAGGAACTGGGCGTGGACCTGTCTGCCGTCCCGGCGTCCGGGCCGCACGGGGTCGTCACCCGCGATGACGTGCTGGCCGCCGCGCCCGGGGCCGCCGCGGGCCCGGGCACCGCTCCTGCCCTGGCGCCCGCTCCCGGCGCCGCCCCCGCGGCGCCGCGGCCGGTGCCCGTGCGGGACGGCGCGCGCGAGACGCGGATCGCGGTGCGGGGGGTGCGCAAGGCCACCGCGAGGGCCATGGTCGCGTCGGCCTTCACCGCGCCCCATGTCACGGAGTTCATCGACGTGGACGTGACCCGCACGATGAAACTGGTGCGGCGGCTGCGGAAGTCCGGCGAGCTGGGCGAGGCACCCGTCGGTCCGCTGCTGTTCGTGGCCGCGGCCTACCTGGCCGCCGTACGCCGGCATCCGGAGATCAACGCCTCGTGGGACGAGGAGAGCCAGGAGATCGTCCTCAAGCACCACGTGAACCTGGGCATCGCCGCCGCCACCGAGCGCGGCCTGGTCGTACCGAACATCAAGGACGCCGGCCTGCTCACACTGGCCGAACTCGCCGACGCCCTGGGCACCCTGGTACGCACGGCACGCGCGGGCCGGGCCGCCCCCGCCGACCTGACCGGCGGCACCACGACGATCACCAACATCGGCGTGTACGGGGTCGACGGCGGCACTCCGCTGCTCAACCCCGGCGAGGCGGCGATCCTGGCCGTCGGCGCGGTACGCGCCCGGCCCTGGGCGCACAAGGGCAAGGTGGCGCTGCGCGAGGTCGCCACCCTGTCGCTGTCGTTCGACCACCGGCTGGTCGACGGCGAACTGGGCTCCAAGGTGCTCGCCGACACCGCCGCGGCGCTGGAACACCCCCGACGGCTCATGTTGTCGCGGTGACCGGCGTGCCGACCACGGTGGTGGTGTGCAACGGCCGCTTGCGGGAGCTCGTCGCCCGTGGGACTCGGGAGTTGCCGGTGTCCTTCGACCTGCCGACACGGCTGGGCCGCGACTCCGACAGCCCGCCGGCCGCGGGGCACGTCGGGCGCACCGGGGTGGCGATCGACTCGCTCGACGACATGCGGGTGCTGTTCAGCGGGATCCCGCTGGGCCGGGTGTCCCCCGCGATGGCCGGCGGGGCTCCGGCGGCCGTCATGCTGCTGCTCTACCAACTGGTGGCGGAGGAGCAGGGAGTGCCGGTGAACCGGCTGTCCGGCACGGTGCTCTCCGCGTTCAAGGAGTACGCGGTGGGCCGGGTGCACATCTTCCCGCCCCGCCCCACCCGGCGGCTGGCCGCCGACCTGCTGGCCTACTGCCGGGCGGAGGTACCCCGGTGGCGAACCGCGCCCGCGGCTGCCTCCGCCGTCGGCACCCTGGTGCGTGGGGGGCCGACGGCGGAGGCCCGGCAGCGGGAGCGGATCGCGAAACTGCGGGCTTGGCGTTGCCAGGAGCGGGTGGCGGCGGCGCTGGCGCGGCTGGGTGCCGCCGCCGCGGACCGGGGCGGCAACATCCTGTACCCGATGAAGTGGGCGCTGGCCGCAGGTGCCACGGTCGGCGAGGTCTGCGACGTACTGCGTGCCGAGTGGGGTGCCCATCCGGCGCACTCGTCCGGGGTGTACGGCTGACCGCCCGTCCGGGGCGCACGGCCGGTCGGGCGTCGGGCCGGGCACCGCACGGCCGGTCGGGCGTCGGGCCGGGCACCGCACGGCCGCCCGTACGCGCGCGCCACCTGTACCGGCGGGCGTACGCGCCACCTGTACGGGCGGCCCGTACGCGGGTCGTCAGGCCGGGGCCTCGTGCAGGGACCGGGAGACGCAGCCCCAGGCCCATTCCGCCCAGGCTTGCGGGTGGCGCTCGCCGTCGGCCGTGAAGAGCCTGGTCTGCACGGCGAAGGCCACGCACAGCAGCAGCCGGGCCACGTCGGCCGGGTCGTGCCCTGGGGAGATCCGGCTGTCGCACTGGGCGCGTTCGACCAGGCCGACGACCTGCTCGACCACCTCGCCCAGCGAATGGCCGGGCAGTTGCGCCTCGGCCTCGTCGGCCAGCAGCCGGAAGGCCGCCCGCAGCCGTACGTCGTCGTGCAGGCACCGGGCCAGTCCGACGACGAAGCGGCCGAGGGCGGACAGCGGGTCGTCCTCCCGTGCCAGGGCGCGCAGCCCCTCGACCCTGGCCAGGCCGTGCCTCGTGAGGGCGTCGGCCACGGCCTTCTTGGAGTCGAACTGCCCGTAGAGCGCGCCTTTGGTCATGCCGAGGCGGCGGGCGATGTCCTGCATCGTGGTGTGGGCGTACCCGTTGGCGGTGAACTCCGCCGCCGCCTCGTCGAGGATGCGTTCGTGGGTGCGCCGAGATCTGTCCTGTTTCACCGTGTGGTCCCTTGCCGGTCGGACGCGGACCGTTCGGGGCGGGCCTCGTGCCGGGGCATCGCCCCGGGCAGGCTCCGCCAGCCGTGGGCCTCGGCCACGGCCAGCAGCACCGGGTCGTCGCCGACGACCACCGGGTCGCCCACGGCGTGCAGCAGTTCGAGGTCGGTCTCGTGGTCCGCGTATGCCGAGCAGTGCGCGGGGTCGATGTCCCAGGCCTCGAGGGCGGCGCGGACCGTGCGCAGCCTGCCCGTGCCGATCACCGAGCGATCGAGGCGGCCGGTGAAGCGGCCGTCCGCGTCGACCTCCTGCTCGGTGCACAGCACGTCGGCGCCGAAGACGCGGGCGAGCGGGTCGAGGCAGGCGTGCATGGACCCGGAGACCAGGACGATGCGGTCGCCGCGGGCCTGGTGACGCAGCAGTTCCCGCACGGTGTCGGGCAGCAGGGTGTCGCCGCGGCTCATGAAGTCGGCGTACCAGGCGCGTCCGGCCTCGGCCAGGTCCTCGGCGGCCACGCCCCGGAACAGCCGGTAGTAGCCGCGGTTCGCCTCCTCCCGGGGCAGCGTCAGCAGCGGCCGGATGGGACGGTCGGCCTCGTCGGGGGCGCGGTCGGCGAGCCACCGGGTGGTCCAGAACCGCCAGAACTCCACCATGGTCTTGGCGTGCACGAGCGTCTGGTCCACGTCGAAGAGGGCGGCACGGGCGATCGTGGCCGCAGGGCGGCCGACGTGCCGGGGCTGTTCCGTGGGAACGAGGGTGCGCGGTGCCGTCGCGTGCTTCATCGGGCTGCCTCGTCCACGGTCGCCTGGGCCTGGGCGTAGAGGGTGCTTGCGGCCTCGAAGTCGAGGGCGGCGTGACCGGCGGCGGCCCGGATGTCGCGCCAACGGCGTTGCAGCGGGCAGTCCTCAGCCTGGGCGCGCAGGCCGGCGGCGCGCACCAGGCGGTCGGCGGCCGCGGCGATCAGTTCGGCGGCGAGGGCGAAGTCGCGGGCGTTCTCGGCGACCGCGCGGGGGGTGACCTCGCCGAGGTCGGCCTGCTGCAGGGCGTGGTCCAGCAGCAGGCCGGCCGCGTGGATCTCCGCCGACGAACGGGCGGCGGCGGCGCGCTGCGCGGGTGCGTCCGCGGCACGGCTCCCGTCGGGGCGGATGCGGTGGGCGGTCAGCTCGTGCCAGTCGCGCAGGGCCTGCCGGGCGGCTCCGAGGGCGGGGGCGAGGAACTGGGCTCCGGCGACCATCTGGTAGGGCACGCTGTGGCACCGGTCCCGCCCGGGCTCGAAGCGGCCGAGGTCGGCGAGGGTGCAGGTGCGGTGGGCGGGGACGAAGGTGCGCTCGAGCCGGACGGTGTTGCTGCCGGTGCCGCGCAGGCCGAGGGTGTGCCAGGTGTCGGACACCTCGCAGGCCTCGCGGGGGACGGCGAAGAGCCGTACGGTGCGGTCGGCTGCGCTGCCGGTCCAGGAGGCGAGCAGGATCCAGTGGGCGTGGTCGACTCCGCTGGCGTGGTGCCAGGTGCCCTCGAGCCACCAGCCCTCGGCGGTGTCCCCGGCCGGGTCGGCGGCCCGGACCCCGGCGTCGGAGGTCGCGGTCGCTGGCGTGGCGGCCTGCGGAGGGCGTGCTTCCTCGGCGGTGCCGGCGGGCGGCACGACCGAGGCGGCGATACGGACGTCCGGTGTGTGCTCCCACAGGTCCTGGCGGCCCTGTTCGGGCAGGTGGGCGGCGAGTCGGGCGTGGGCCGCGTACAGGGCGGCGCACCAGGCGGTGGCCGCGCAGGCCTCGCCGAGCTCGGCGACCGCCTCGGCGGCCTCGGTGAACGAACCCGCCTCGCCGCCCCACGGCTTGGGTACGAAGTGCCGGGCGAAGCCGGCGTCGGTGAGGGAGTCGGCGAGGACCGGGGAGAGCATGCGGGCGCGCTCGGTCTCGGCCGCCTGGGTGCGGGCGAGGGCGGCGGCCGCGGTGACGGTCAGGCTCACCGTGCCGCTCCGTCGACGGCGGAGGAGGTGATGCCGATGAGCGCGCCGCAGGCGAGCAGCCGTCCTCCTTGTTCCGCGCTGACGCGGATGGCGCGCCGGCCGTGCTCGGGGGGTTCCGGTACCGGTTCCGCGGTGATGACCACGGGCCGGCCGAGTTCGCCGAAGGAGGCGAAGGACAGGGCGCTGGACTCCAGGGTCCAGCGCAACTCCTGTGGGGGTACGCCGGCCACGCGGCCGGAGGCGAGGGCGGCGGCCTGGGCGAAGGACTCGGCCAGAGCCATGCCGGGGATGTGGTCGCAGACGTGGTCGAAGTAGACCGGGTGCGTGGTGTCCAGGCGCAGGGACCAGACGTCCTGGCCGGTGCCCTGGAGGGCGTTGTGCGAGGGGCCGAGGTTCGCGGGGAGGGCGGCCAGCATCACGTCGCGCTCGTGCAGCCGGCCCAGGATGTGCGGGGCCGCGACCGGGTCGGCGAGAGCGAGCAGCGCGGTGCCCGGACCGGTGGGCGGGACCTCGACCGGGCCCGCGGGGTAGCGCATGCGGGCGTAGCGCTCGGGGGCGGCGGCCTGCCAGCACAGGCCGACGCGGCCTTCGAGGCGTCCGTCTATCACGAGCCTGGCCTCGAGTGACATGCCGAGGCGGTCGGCGGTGTGATGTTCGACGACGCACTGGACGTCGAGCAGGACGCAGTGCGGCCCCTTGCGAGCAGCGGATCCCGGGGTGGGCCCCTCCACCTCGTAGTCGATGCTCGTGAGCAGGAAGGGGTGGGCCAGCGGTACGTCGTAGTAGACATGGGAGACGTAAATGCCCGCCTGGCGGACCGTCTCGAGAAGGAGGAGCGGATCGGCGGCGCCGGCCGGACACGTCCCGTTCCCGAAGAGCACGTGGTGCCGGGGCCATTGGGCGGCGACGGTGAACCGGTGCGGGCCGGTACGGACGGCGTCCGTCAGAAGGACCTCGGAGACGGCCGTCTTGTGGACGAGCGTACGCGGTACGCCGCGGTCGAATGCGAGCCCGGAGTCCGCTAAGTCCGTATCGCTGTCGGCGACGAGCGTGCCGATGGCGGACGGCTTCATGATCATCACTGTCGGAATCCCCCCGTGGAGTGATCGGTTGGCAGGATTTTTACCGCTTCTACACAGACGCGGCCGCTGCCGGATCGAAAATATACCTTCCAGAAGGTATATTGCAATGAAGAATCGGCAGGCGACAGAGAGTTACGGCGGCGAGACATGAAACAGACGTCGGAGGCGGACCCCTGGGCCACGAAGATCGCCAGCGCGGGTCCCC